>JBHIDX010000049.1:0-17956 GCA_046760305.1 Candidatus Aminicenantales bacterium | reverse complement strand
AGCTTAGAGCGGGGATTGTGGCCTCAATCCAGACCTTTGGAGAGAAGATAAATCTCCGCCCCCTCATATGATCTCTCAGGAATTTTTGATGGACTCCGAGGCTTCGGCCGATTATTTCTCATAATCTTTCCTTTGACCAGAAGGAGAGGTCTGGGTGATTTTCGGCGTTTTTTGGCATTCTCAACGACACCGAAGAGACATCCTCCGCCTCTTAACCCGTTCTTGACATCTTTTTGAGTCCTGTTTTATAATCCATCACGATGGTTGAAGGGGAAAATGAGGACAAAGGTGCTCACCCCACCACCTCAGCTGAAAAGCAAATTCTTATATTTAAGAGAACACTTATTGTTCGGTTGGGGAGAAAGAAAGCAGTCTATGGGTTTATGGTGTTAATCTCCTTAACCTATCTCTCTATCTTCATCGGCGTCATTCTTTCAATATTACCTTTCGCTACTTTGGTAGGACTAGCATCTCTCCCATTTTTTCTGAAAGCCATAAAACTCTCACAAACATTTCATAAAAAGTCTTTTGATCTTGCTCCAGCCAATGCCTTTACTGTAATGGGGCATTTAATAACTGGTTTTCTTCTTATACTTAGCTATGTATGGCTTGGATTCGGCATCCAACAAATATGGTATTCAATAGTAATGACTTTTGTATGTGTATTTTTTGCCGTCTATTACTATCGACATATAGAAAAACAAAGACGAATATTCATGGGTCTCAAAGATGCTGTCTTAAATAAATAAAAATTTGAGAGGAGGTTAAAATGAGAAAAATTGCTTCACTATTATTGGCAATTCTGATCGTAACTTTAGGATGCGCGACTAAACAAACTCAAGAGATCGAGAAGCTCAAACAAGAGAACGAAGCTTTAAAAGCTATGGTTGGACCGCCTCCAAGTTCACTCGATGCCATGTATCCCCCTACAACAGAACAACCTGTCTACCAGATGAGGATGATGGGAATGGCTGTTCCCCTTTCTGCCATTTTTGTCAACCTGAAGGAGAACGACTTTCAGAATGTGATGCCTAATTTTAAAAATTTCAAGGCTCAATACACAGAAGTCTCAAAATTAGTGCCTGAATGGGAGAAAGATTATCCCTTAGAGCCAGTAGAAGAACTCGGGAAAGCCCTTGAGAGCGGAGAGCAGGAGAAAGTGATGGAAGCCTTTGAGAAAGTAGGAAAGGTGTGCAGTGATTGTCATACGGCGAATATGGTAAAAGTTCAACAGAAATACCACTGGATGGATTTCCGTGAGATAAAGGCCACAGATCCTTTGACCAAGGAAGAATTAGATTTCACCACATTCATGCAGTATCTTGATGGAAGCTTTACAGGAGTCATGGTGGACCTTCAAGAAGGTCAGATGGAAAACGCTCTTAGACACTTTGAAGGATTCAGGGCGAGGTTTCTGGCAATGAGTGACACTTGCGGAGACTGCCACGGCACAGAAGAGAGAAAGTACTATATTGATAAAAGCGTACAGACTTTGGTCAATAACCTGGGTCAGGCTCTTAAAAATCCTTCCACTAAACCGGAGCAATTTGAGGGATTAATGATGGGAATTGGGATGGAGAGTTGTGGCAAATGCCATTTAGTTCATATCCCGGCTGCCTATGCTAAATTGAAATGGAAGAAGTAGGAGAAGGAATAAAGAAAGGAGGAAAATTATAAGGTTTAAGTATCTTAAAACTTGACTGCTGCTTGTAAAGCGAGAGGGTTATTCTCTTTCTCCGGCTTCTGTTCGCCTTCCTGTTTTATTCTAAAACCTTTAATCGGACAACTCTTTCAAAATAATTGCCAATCATTCCTTGTTTTGCTTTTCCCTTTACAGATTCGCCCTTGGTCAGCATTACTTGGAGTTGTAATTCAGTATCCTGAGCATCATCTTCAGGACTGATGCTCATAGGAAGCGAAGTAATTTTTGCTTCCTTAAATCCTTCCAATTTATCTCCTACGATTCGGCAGGACATAGGCAGATTTACACTCCATCCAGGGGCAAACTTTGACAATGAATTGCTTTTTATCCTCTGAGGGTCAACATAAAGCCAGGCATTTCTGTAAGGTGCTTCTGTTTTATCTCCCTTTTTGCGGCCAATCACTGTTATAACTGTTCGAATCTTTCCTCTCTGCACCTCAATCAAGAAACTGCCGTCAGCTTGCATAAGGGACTTTTTAGTCTTTTTATCCAGAATATCAATAATGGTGTTCTCCTCATCCTGCCATGGGCCATTATTTGCATGGCAGACAAGGCAGTTTTTTGCTTTTCCCACGATACCTACAGCAGGTGGATAGGAGAGGGATTGCTGATAAAGAAACATTCCTACCCCAGCTATTATCAGCACAATCAGGATGATCTTTGCTTTCATTTTCTCTCCTCTTATGCTTAGACGAGCCTTTTTCCTTATAAGGCTCATCACAATAATGAGTACCTGGTGGTATGGAGGTTGTAGATTTTGAGCATGAAATAGTCCATATCACGATAGCCATAAGCCTTGCGTTTGATGACCTTGATCCTGTTGTTAATTCCTTCCACCTTGGCAGTAGAAAACGAATCCAGTCATTGAGGAACCCCTGGGCAGAGCTTCGGGAAGGCATCTGCCAGAGCAGACGCAAATCCTCCTTTAGTACATAGGGTGACAAATATCATAACATCGTTGAGTAATCTTAATAACAAAAAGTATCACCACATCGTGGAGCCTACAACTCGATCTCAGATAGATCCAAAACTGTTTTTGGCAAGGGATAAGCCAATTCTTTTATCAAGTTTGAATCATGATAAACCATTAATTTTTCATTCTTAATATCGATTGTAGCCCAAACATATTCGTATTCGACTTCAGAGGGCATAACAAATTTTTCTCCAAAGATATCAAGAACTCCATCACTCCGGATGAATCGGACAAGATGCACGTATCCATGAGTTATAGCAAGTTTTCTGGGAAGCTCAAAGTCCCCAGGAAGACATCGGCCTTTCCCCAAGAACTTCTCTGCAGGGGTTTTTCCGTTCAATGTGCTATAGCGATGATTTTGGTTGTGAAACAGCTCAAAGATTTTTGCTTCTTTACAAAGATGAGAAAAACTCTGAAAAACCTGGCAACGGAAGAACATTTTATCAAAAACATTTTGGAAATGTTCTATGATTCCATTCCTCCATGGTTCATCGAGGGGAATAAAGAGGGGTTGGATGCCCAGTGTAAGACAAAGGCGAATGACCAGAGCAAAGAGTGGGGATAACGATTACTTCCCCGCGTAGATAAAATATTATCCATCTGGAGATAGGTAGGAATTCCTAGAGTTTGCCAACAACGTATCAAAGCTTTCGTGATGGCTATTCGATTCTTCCTCCGTTCAGGATTAACGCTGCAACGGCGATCATAGGCATCAATAATATTAGCTGAGTAGAAACGTCCGTCATTCTTTAGATAGCGAGGACCTAAGATATCAAACTGATGGAGATGATTGCTGGAGAGAATCTCTACAGAAGGATAATCCACTCCTTTTGGCTCCTAGGGCTGTTTTTTACGAACTAAGTTATTCCGTTTGAGGATTCTGTTGATCGTGGGAAGAGAAGGAGGCGTTAAGCCTTTCTTTTTCAAATTCCAACTTATATTCAATGCTCCAATCTGAGTATACTTCTGACTCTCAAGGTGCTTCCTCATATCAATCACAGCTTCTTCCATCTCTTTATTGACTTTGTGAGGGACATGATGAGGCCTTCAAGATCGATCTTGAGCCCAATCATCCCCATCCTTTCGATAACGCTTCAACCATTTAAAAAACCAAGATTCACTTCTTTTGAGATCATTGTAAATATCTTTTGGAGACTCTCCCTTCTCATATCTTCTTATCGCTTTTTCTCTCCGCTGTCTTTCATCCATACTGTCCTCCTTGCTAAAGAAAGACAGTATAGATTTTTTCTCATCACTCCACTATGTATTGATACTTTTGACTCCACGATGTTATGATATTTGTCACATAGGCGATATGAAGCGGGTAGTTTATGCGCAGGAGTTGCCAGAGCTTCTCCTGCGCGGGTAACGAGAGTTTTTCCTGACCTCGCAACAGCAGGTATCGAGCTCCTTTGATGATCTGGCCTTGCTCTTTTCCCTCTAGCTTCCTATATTCATCAACCCGAATCTCATTTAGGATGCGCGAGTAATCGGCCAGGATATGGAAGACATCATAGACCAGGGGAAGGCGGCGGTAATAGCGTCTGATCGCCCGGGCATAAGGCTTCCACATATCCAAAGCCACAGCCTTGAGTGGGACTCCAAAACGCTTCAGCCGTTTGAAAAACGGCGCCAGACTCTCGTACCGGCGTCCTTCTCCTACATACACAACCCGACCACTGTGAAGGTCTACCACTGTGGTCAGATACCGATGGCCCCGCCGCACACTCACCTCATCAATAATACCCAGGTATCTCAGCTGTCTGAGCTCCTTGGCCCTGGGAAGATTGCGCTTCAACCTCTTGCGATCGATCGCCTTAACCGTGGCCCAATGAAGCCCCGTGTGCTCAGCCACGTCCCGAATCGTCATCCGAGCGCAGAGATCCATCACATAGGTCTCCAGCGCATGAGTGTAGTGCTTTTTCCTCTTATTTCTTTTAATATCATTGTATTATGCTAGCCAAAGCAAAATTAAATTGACTTTTGATGTTGCGGATTATATCCTTCTTCCTTAAATGCGGCCGAGTAATCACAGGATAAAAAAGCTTGCGTTTCTCTCCCTCTCCCTTCTAATTCTCATCACACCCCTCTTTTCCAGCAAAATTCAGTGCGAATGGTCTGGAGTTGAAAAAATCGTGGCTGTGGGCGACCTGCACGGCGACTATAATAATTTTGTAAAAATTCTAAAAAAAGCCAGCATTGTCGACGAGAACCTGTCCTGGACAGGGGGAAAAACCCACCTCGTGCAAACAGGCGATATCATGGACAGAGGACCTGATGCCAAGAAAATATTTGACCTTATAATGCGGCTCGAGAGAGAAGCAGAGGAAGCAGGCGGAAAAGTCCACATGCTGATAGGCAACCATGAAGAGCTTAACATAACGGGGATTGCCCTCGACTACAGAGGCTATGTCACCCCACGACAGCTCACTTCATTCCTTCCGCTCCAATACAGAGAGAAGCTGGAAAAAAAACGTAAAAAAGACGAATCTGTGGATGATTTCTGGTGGAGGATAATAAACAAAGAAAGAGAAGCGAGAGGGACCGTGGGCATGCGTTACACCAATGAATTCAACGATCGGTACGGAAAATGGATTATCGAACACAATGCAGCCATAAAAATAAACGATACAGTTTTTGTCCACGGCGGGATTAGCAAAAAATATTCATCCATGGGACTGGAAAAAATAAACGAAAAGCTCAGAAAAGAGCTTGAGGATTTCCGGCTCAGCTTGAGAAGATTCGGCAAATACACGGGCCGCCCCTCCATTATCTACGACACTGAAGGACCACTCTGGTACCGCAAGCTCGCTCTGGAATCAGGCGAACAAGTGGAGCAGGAAATAGACCAGATTTTGAAAAACATCGGAGCAAAGCACATTGTCATAGCCCACACCCCCAGAATGGGAAGCCCAATTTACTCAAAGGAACTGATGAGCAAATTCGGAGGAAAAGTCTGGATCATCGACACCAGCATCTCAGACTATGTGGGTGGTGGTTTCCCAAGCGCTCTGGTCATCAATAAAGGTAATTTCTCCATCCTCCTCGATCTCGAAGAAGAAACAGAATATTTAAAAGATAAGGAAGGGAACAATAACGAGCGGGTGGGAACAAAAAGTGGATATAGCTCGGAAAAAATTGTACAATTGCCCTGAGAAGAGCAGCAGATTGAGCGTTTATGGCAAACAGCGGGCAAGGCCCTTCCAGTTAAAAGCTTTCGGAGTGAAAAAAATCCATCTTCGCATTTTGATTGCACTTTTTTTGCTGTCTTTGCTCACCTCTTCATGCTCGGTAGAAAAGCTGGCCATGAAAAAAGTGGCTAGCTTGCTCACCTCATCTGGAACAAGCTCTGTTTTCACCGCAGAGAATGACCCGGAATTTGTAGCAGAGGCACTCCCCTTTGCTATCAAAATGTATGAATCACTCCTTGCTTCAATGCCTGACCATTCAGGTTTAAGGCTTACAACCGGAAGCCTCTACATCATGTACGCCAGTGCTTTTCTCCACACTCCAGCCCAGATGCTCCCTGATGACAAATTCGAAAAGCAGGAACAACTTCTGAAGCGGGCAAAGAACCTCTACCTGAGAGGAAGAGATATTATCCTCACAGCCTTGAACAGAAAATACCCTGGATTCCTCAAGAACCTAAACGAGAATAAGTTCAAAAAAGCTCTCCAGCGAACAAAAAAAGAGGACATTCCTTTCCTCTACTGGTCGGCTGCTGGGTGGCTGGGAGCATTCGCCATCGACGCTTTTAATATGGAGCTCGGCCTCACTGTACCCAGAGCAGCAGCGATGATGGAGCGCATCCTCGAACTCGATGAAAGCTATGGAAAGGGCATGATTCATGATTTCTTCATCTCCTACTATGGCTCTCTACCTGAGTACATGGGCGGCAGCCTTGAAAAAGCAAGATACCATTTCAAAAGAGCCCTAGAAATAAGCCAGGGAAAATCAACCTCTCCTTACATGGCCCTGGCGACTACTGTTTCCATCAAAGAACAGAATCTGGAGGAGTTCAAAGAGCTTCTGGAAAAAGTGCTGGAAATAGACCCGGATTCAAACCCGGAATCAAGATTGATGACCATTCTCAATCAGAGAAAAGCACGCTGGTTTCTCGACCATGTGGAAGATTTTTTCCTTATCGATAATAAAAAAGATTTTTCCGTAACACTTTTTAACCAGATTAAATAAAAAGTATGAATAAAATGAGAAAAATTAGAATACTAATCTTCATCCTGATCTCATCAGTCGCTTTCTCCTTTCCGCTTCATTCACTTGTGATAAAAATTGGAAGCATTGCCCCTGCCCGCTCTCCATGGGACAAAGCTATCAGGCAGGTAGGGAGAGAATGGAAAGAAATTACGGGCGGTGAGGTTGAGCTTAAAATCTATCCGGGAGGAATAGTGGGTGGTGAAGGAGACATGATAAGGAAGATGAGGCTGGGGACTCTAGGAGGAGCAGTTCTCTCAAACAGAGGTCTGAAAAAAATATATTCAGACATCTATGTCCTGAACATTCCCTTCCTTATCCGTACTGATGGAGAACTTCTGTACGTACTGGATAAAATGAAGCCTGTTTTTGAAGGAAACATCAAGAAAAAGGGATTCAAGGTTATCATCTGGTCCATGGCGGGCTGGATTCATTTCTTCTCCAAGGACCCCATCATCTACCCTGAAGACCTGAAAAAACACAAGCTTTCCTACACCGTCGGAGAGCCAGAAATGGAGCAGGCCTGGAAAAAATCAGGTTACCATGTAATTCCCAACTCAATGGAAGATTTGATGATGTCCCTCCAGAGCGGTATGGTGACAGCTTTCTATCTTACTCCACTCATCGCTGGTTCAGGCCAGTACTTCCCCTTAGCTCCCCACATGTGTTCTTTAAAGGTTGTTCCTCTTGTGGGTGCCATAGTGCTTTCTGAAAAAATCTGGGATAGAATTCCTGAGGCATTCAAGGAAAAGATGATTAATTCGGCCGAAAAACGGGTAGAACCGCTCTACAGTGAGGTGATTGAACTAGAGAATAAAGCACTCAAGACAATGGTTGCCAACGGACTGATCATTAATAAGGTTCCAGATGATGCACTGGAGAAATGGAAAAAGGCTTCTGAGAAAGGAATGGATGTTCTTATCGATAAGGTATTTTCCAGAGAAGTATACGATCAGGTTATCCAGTATATCAACGACTACCGCCGAATGAATGAAAAGTAGATACATCGTAAAATCTCTCCAATGGCTCGAAAATTCTGTCGCTATTCTCGTTATCATCATCATCAGTCTCCTTCCCACCATGGAGGTCATCGCCCGTAAAATTTTCCACACCGGAATCCGGGGAGCAATCGATTACACCCACCATCTGGTCCTCTTTTTAACCTTTATCGGAGCCATGATTACTTCAAGAGAGAAGAAACACCTCTCTCTCACTCTGGAGATGAAAGAAAACCCTGCAAAATTTCCTCTGCGGGTGCTGATGGCCCTTATTTCCTCCATGATCACAGCTGCTCTGGCCTGGAGCTCACTCTCTTTTGTCCTCATTGGATTTGACCATCAACAGAAAATCGGATTCCTTCCTGTGTGGGCCATAGCCATGATAATGTTCATAGGATATGCAGTTATGGCTATTCGCTTCATATCCACTCTGGAAAAGAAGGGCGGATCGAGGTGGATTGCCTCGACAGGTCTTCTACTCGGGAGTCTGTTGGCACTTGAACCAATCCTCAACGCCATTACTTTTTTCATCAAAAGCAGCCCTGGGTTTTTCGCTTCCCTGGCGGTATTCTTCAAGGCTATGAACTCGGTTATCGCCCTGCCTGTGATTGTCGTTCTTGTCCTCTCTGCCTTACTCGGAGTTCCCATCTTTGTCATTCTGGGAGGTATTGCTTACATGCTTTTTGCCCGCACCGGCCAGCCGCTTGAGGTTGTACCCAACGAAGCTTACGCCATGCTCATAAGCCATTCCATTCCGGCCATTCCTCTCTTTACTGTGGCTGGCTTCATCCTCTCTGAGAGCAAAGCTGGAGAAAGGCTGGTCAAACTGTTTAAATCCTTTTTTTCCTGGATTCCAGGAGGACTGGCCATCATGTCCATCCTGGTCTGCAGCTTCTTTACCACTTTTACCGGAGCCTCTGGTATTACCATCCTTGCCCTCGGAGCACTCCTCTCTTATGTCCTGGTAAAAGGAAGATACAGTGAGAAATTTTCTACAGGTCTCCTCACTGCATCAGGTAGCATAGGGCTTCTCTTCCCACCCAGCCTGCCCATCATTATTTATGGAGTGGCTGCTCAGACAAGCATTAAAGATATGTTCCTCGGAGGGATAATTCCCGGCCTGGTGATGGTCATCTCGTTCGTTATCTTCGGGATTGTGTACGCTGTTAATAAAGATGTAGCTCACGTTCATTTCCGGCTCAAAGAAGCTATGGTTTCGATAAAAGAGTCCATATGGGAAATACTCCTTCCGGTGGTTGTTCTGATCTGTTACTTTGGAGGAATAACCACCCTCGTTGAGAGCAGTGCCATAGCGGTCGTTTATGCCATTATGGTTGAGGTCTTCATCCATCGTGATATCAGGATAAGGAAACTGCCGAAGGTCATCCTAAAGTCTGTGCCTATAATAGGGGGAGTATTGACTATTCTCGCCCTGGCCAAAGGTCTCTCTTACTTCATCGTTGACGCTCAGATACCCATCCAGCTCACCAGCTGGGTGTCCGCAAGTATTAGCTCCAAGTATATCTTTCTCTTCCTGCTTAACATCGCTCTGCTGATAACAGGCTGCTTCATGGATATTTATTCAGCCATCATGGTTGTGGTACCTCTCATTCTTCCCCTGGGGAGTGTTTTCGGCATACACCCTGTTCATCTGGGAATCATCTTCCTGGCTAACATGGAGCTTGGCTACCTGACCCCTCCTGTGGGGTTAAACCTTTTTCTTGCTTCTTACCGCTTCAACAAGCCTATGGCAAAAATCTACCGGACCGTACTTCCCTTCTTCCTTATACGATTGGGTACTGTGCTTCTCATAACCTACATTCCTTTCCTTTCCACCGCTCTGCTTAATATCCTATGAATTTATGATGAGATTGCCACGCCCTTTCAGGGCTCGCAATGACGGATTGCTTCGCTACGCTCGCTCCGCTCGCAATGACATGCATTTTCAAGCTAATACCTAGCATGCTCTTTTATCCTCAGCCTCTCTAGCAACCTTGTCCTTTGCACTTCTGTATGGTATATATCAGGGGGATTTTATTTGAATGTAAGCTTGCGTTCCAAAAGAATGTCTTCAGCTTCATGTAGAATGAGTGATTCTAATTGCTTCTGGATATTGATTAAAGAGAAAAAGGCATGCCGGTTGAAGTAAGAGAAGTAGAGAACGTGCGGGATTTAAAAAAATTCGTCCTTTTTCCCTTTTCCCTCTACAAAGACAGCAAATACTGGGTTCCTCCTCTTATCAGAAGTCAGATGGATACTTTGAGAAAGGATAAGAATCCTGCCTTTGAGTACTGTGAGGCTAAATACTGGCTTGCCTATAAAGAAGGAGAGATTGTGGGCAGAATTGCCGGCATCATCAACAGAAAAGCAATCGAGGTCTGGAAAAAGGAATATGCCAGATTCTGCTGGATCGATTTTATAGATGATGAGCATGTCTCCAGAGCACTCATCGATGAGCTAGAACACTGGGTGCGTTCAAAAGGACTCGAAGGAATCTACGGCCCGATGGGTTTTACCACTTTTGAGCAGCAGGGAATGCTTGTCGATGGCTTTAACGAGCCCGCTACTTTTGCTTCTGCCTATAACTACGCCTACTATCCTGTCCATTTAGAAAAGCACGGCTATAGAAAAGAGGTAGATTATGTTGAATTCGAGGTTAAAGCAACCGAAGGAGTACCGGAAAAAGCGGAAAGAATCTGTAACATCATCCTCAGGAGAGAAAACCTTCAGCTAGTAAAAGCAAAGTCAAAAAAGGAGCTCCTCCCCTATGCACCTCAGGTTTTTGAGGTCCTTAACGCTGCCTACAGCCCTCTCTTCGGGTTTGTTCCTCTTACAGAAAAAGAGATTAATATGTACATTAAAAAGTTCTTTTCATTTATTCAACCTGAGTTCGTCACTATAGTAGTGGACAAAAACAGAAGAGTAATAGGCTTTCAGATAAGCGTTCCCTCTCTTGCGCGCTCTTTCCAGAAAGCGAAAGGAAAGCTCTTTCCATTCGGGTTTTTCCATATCATGAAAGAACTGAAGAAGCCAAAATCAATCGACTTTCTGATCGTCGGTATCCTCCCCGAATATCAGGGTAAAGGAGTTAATGCGATATTCATGACTGACCTCACCAAAGCTGCTCTTTCTAGAGGTATTGACACAGCAGAAACAAACGCCGAGCTTGAGCACAACGTAAAAATCCAGAGCTTCTGGAAGTACTACAGCTCGAGACTGCATAAAAGAAAAAGGATCTACGTTAAGACATTTAATCTTAATCAAAAAAATGATTCTGAAACACAATTAACCTGAATTATTTGTGAATAATCCAAGCTAATAGGCTACAATGAATTCTCAATTTATCACTACACTCGAGGGGTAAATTTTCTTTACAGAATGTATAAAAATTTGGAGAATCTGCCCTCTTATTAAAAGCAACCATTCAGGGAATTTTACTGTTTTAGACTATGAGAAAGGTAACTCTCAGGTTAATTTAGATGACAAAACAAAACGATGCCTCAATTCAAGCACAGAGGCTAAATCTGGCATGATAGTTGCTGTATAAAAAAGGGGATTATGCATCATAAATTTAGAAGAGAATTACCCCTGCCTGGCAGGTTTTTTTATAGATTGAGAGGGAAAAAATGAGAAAACCCATAATTTTTTTATTTTTTGTGTTTGCCACACTCAACCTTTTTGCCCAGCAGGAGCAATATGAAGTCATAGTCACGAATGTGGTCGTCCCGGTCAGGGTTTTTTCTGGGGAAACCTTTATCGACAACCTGACCATAGACGACTTTGAGCTTTATGAGGATGGAGTCCTTCAAAAAATACAGGCACTTTACCTAGCTCGAAAAGCAAACATCGAGCGCAAGGAGGAAACACAGAACTTCTCTCCCCAGATAACAAGACGCTTCTATCTTATTTTTCAGCTCATAGAGTACAATCCGAAATTAGCAGAGGCAATCGACTACTTTTTCGAACATGTGTTTCTTCCTGGTGACACTTTAACCATCATGACTCCGATGAAAATATACAACCTAAGCCCCAAAGCCCTTGTTTCAAAATCAAAAGAGATTGTGGCTAAAGAGCTCCTCAATCTGGTGAGAAAAGACACAAAAGTTGGCTCCTCCAACTACAGAAGCTTGATGAGAGACCTCAAAAGGCTCGTGAGGGGTATTTCCGGAAGCAACATCATTTCAGGGTTTTCCGGAGATGAGTCAACCGACATAACCGGCCTCGAGTTCCTCCTGCCTAGGTACAGAGAAACGCTGGAGAAAATGGAAGAGCTCAGGCTGGTGGACAGCCAGAAGCTCTTCGGTTTTGCAGAACAGCTCAAGAGGGTGGAAGGACAGAAAGTTGTCTTTTTCTTCTACGAAAGGGAATTCAGGCCAGAAATCCACCCCAGAGTTATGAGTGCCTTGTTTTCCATGTACCAGGATCAGCCGAACATACTCGGCGACCTGCAGGACCTCATGTCATATTACTACAGGCCTGTGCGGCTTGACCAGGAGCTGCTCAAACAGAAGTTCGCTGACTCCTCCGTACTGTTTAACTTCATCTTTATGGACAGGGAGCCGGAGCACGTATCAGGCATTCAGATGAGGGAGCAGTCAGAGGATATTTTTAGAATTTTCTCAGATATTACAAGGGCAACGGGCGGAGTAGTTGATACCTCTCAGACTCCTGCTGCTGCATTCAAAAAGGCTTCTACTGTTGCTGAATCTTATTACCTCCTCTACTACTCCCCCCTGAACTATGTGAAGGACGGAAAATTCAAGAAGATCGAGGTTAAAGTCAAGGGGAAAAACTACAGAGTGATTCACCGCCAGGGCTACTTCGCACAATAAAAATTTTATCTATTTTTTCACCGATGATAAGCTTAGAAACCATTACGGCCCCTTGATTGTATTTAGGTTAAGTAATAATCCAGGTTAATAACTCATCTCCTCCTGGAAATAACTGATTACAGGCCTCCAATTGACATAAACATGCTTTTTTTCATATACTCTAGCCACACAAATCTCGCTCATAGAAGTTTCTCTCAAGAGATTAAGATTAGGAGGGGAAAAGATGCCAGATGTGGATGAAAAAAAGGAAGGCAAAAATTATTACCTTCAACTCCCTCAAAAGGCTGAAAAATTCTTTCTTAAAGGTTCGAATGAGCTCGATTGGGGAATGAAAAACCGCCTGGCAAGGATTTTCAATCCTGAAACCGGCCGGACAGTGATGCTGGCTATAGACCACGGGTACTTCCAGGGCCCGACATCAGGTCTTGAGCGCGTTGACATTAACATCCTGCCTATAGTTCCTTACGCGGACAGCCTGATGCTGACGCGAGGAATACTGAGGAGCATTATCCCCCCTTCCTCCAGCATACCTGTAGTTCTGCGCGTCTCTGGAGGAACGAGCATTCTCAAGGAGCTTTCAAACGAAGTCATTGCCGTCGATATCGAGGATTCGATACGTCTCAATGCATGTGCTGTTGCAGTGCAGGTTTTTATCGGTGGCGAACACGAAAAACAGTCCATCATCAACATGACAAAGATGGTGGACCTTGGCACGCGCTACGGCATTCCCACCCTGGCAGTAACTGCAGTTGGTAAAGACATGGTTCGAGACGCCCGCTACTTCAGGCTGGCGACAAGAATATGTGCTGAACTGGGTGCCCATATCATAAAGACGTATTATGTTGAAAAAGATTTTGAAACGGTCACTGCTTCCTGCCCTGTGCCTATTGTTATGGCAGGCGGGAAAAAAATTCCAGAAATCGATGCTTTGACTATGGCTTATAAGGCAGTTCAGGAGGGCGCCAGC
Organism: Candidatus Aminicenantales bacterium; assembly: GCA_046760305.1. Classification (GTDB taxonomy): domain Bacteria; phylum Acidobacteriota; class Aminicenantia; order Aminicenantales; family Aminicenantaceae; genus JBHIDX01. The sequence goes on along the minus strand of JBHIDX010000049.1, from coordinate 4,272 downwards.
GGAGTTGACATGGGGAGAAACATTTTTCAGTCCGATGCACCTCATGCAATGATTCAGGCTGTACGGGCCGTTGTTCATGATAATGAGAGCCCTGAAAAGGCCCTTGAACTCTATAACACGATAAAGAACCAAAATCCCAAGGACACAACATAGCACTCTCCTGGTTATCGCCTTTCTCATGAGAGAGATGCCATCAGCTAAATTGAACTATTACTTAGCCTGGAAATGAAACTGCATTTGGACAAAAAATGAAAGTCGCTGTCTGGTACAACAACAACGATATAAGAATTGAAGAAGTACCTCTTCCCAAGCCCGGCCCAAAAGAAATGCTGGCTAAGGTTCATTCGTGCGGAATATGCGGGAGCGATGTGGTTGAGTGGTACAGGCTTCCCAGAGCACCGCTTGTTCTTGGACATGAGATCGGGGCTGAAGTAGTTGAAGTAGGGAAGGCGGTAAAAAAAATTAAGCCCGGAGACAGAGTCTTTGTTGCCCCTAAAGTTCCTTGTATGAAATGTGAGTACTGTAAAGCCGGCCGCTACCCTGTTTGTTCAAACATCAAGGTTAGAATGCCCGGAGGTTTTGCCGAATATGTGCTCATTCCTGAGCTGTTGGTGGAGAAAGGAACCTACCTCCTGCCTGAAAATATTTCCTATGAGAGGAGCACTTTTATCGAACCTCTTGCCTGCGTCATAAGGAGCCTGAGGCTTGCGGGTGTTAAAAAAGGTCAGACTGTGCTTGTTTTAGGGTGTGGAGTCTCAGGTCTTCTTCACATTAAACTTGCCAAGGTATTAAGTTGCAGGCCAGTTGCAGCAGATATCAACCTCGAGAGATTAAAATTTGCCCGGATGAGCGGCTCAGACTTAACAATCAATGCCCAGGAGAATATCTCTGAATTTTTGGTCTCCATGAATCATAAGAAAGCGGATTGTGTAATTCTGTGTACTTCGTCACTCTCTGCCATTGAGCAAGCATGGATGTGCGTGGACAAAGGTGGTGTGGTTGTCTTCTTTGCCGTGCCCGCGCCTGAAAAGCATATCACCCTACCCATCAACTATTTCTGGAGAAGGGAAATTCGTATCATCACATCCTACTACTGCGGTCCACCTGATATCGTGGAAGCGATCAAACTCCTCAGAGATGGAGTCATAGAAGTTGATGACATGGTTACCCACAGACTTCCGTTAGAACAAATTTCTGATGGCTTCCGCTTGGTTAGAGAGGGGAAGGAATGTATAAAAGTAATAATTAATCCCCACCGATGAGAAAGACAATAGTGGCTGGATATGTTTTTATATTAATCACCACCCTCATTTTTTACGCTGGATTAGGAGGCTTCAGAATGAGCGCTAAAATTAAAGGAGATGGGAAAAGCACGATTTTTCTACTTCCAGTCGGAAATATCGAGAAAGCAATACTTGATTTCTTAAAAAGCCGTTTAAAAGAAGAATTTAGATGCGAAGTTGAAATCGAACAAAGCTGGCCTCTTCCTCAAGATGCTTACAACCCTGAAAGAAGGCAGTATCTTTCCTCCTCCATCCTGCGCAGTGTGCGCGGTAGAGAAACATTGGAAAAAGGCGACAAAGTTCTGGCCGTCTGTGATGTTGACCTCTATGTTCCACAGCTCAACTTTGTTTTTGGCGAGGCTGAGCTCGGAGGTCATCTAGCCATTATCTCTCTCACCCGTCTTCACCAGAGCTTTTACGGTATGCCAGAAAAAAGAGAGCTCTTTCTTGAAAGAACGGTTAAAGAGGCTGTTCATGAGCTGGGACATACCTTCGGCTTGAGCCACTGCCCTGATCCGAAATGCGTGATGCATTTTTCAAACAGCCTTCTAGACACAGACAGGAAAGAGGCCTCTTTCTGTGACCGGTGTCGAAAAATCCTCCAGGAGAGGAAAACTCTCATCAAAAATAAATAGCTTCCCCCACAATCTTATTGCTCTGTCCAAAATTTGGGGAAAGTTCGTAGGGCTAGCTTTTAAAGATGAGATTTTCTTACCCCTAAATATAAAGAATTAATAGAGAAAAACCACCTGAGAATTACCCCTGAAGGGTAATTGACTCACCCTTAAAAATGAATGAAAGTAATAGTGAAAGATAGGGATGTAAGAGAGAAAAAGAGTATGTTCTTTCTCTTTTCTCCCAATTTATGATGGATTCCATCCATATGGAGTGACACAGCTTGAAGGAGAGTAAGAGGGGGAAGTGATCACAACAGAAAAGAGAAAGAATAAAAAACAGAATAACCAACGAGGTTCAATTCTAATTGCAGGAGTAATCGTACTTTCTGCCATGGTTATCCTTGTATTGCCTTTTCTATTCTATCAGTCCTCTCATCTGCACCTTGTAGAAAAAACTTATAAATCCATCTCTGCTCTCAGCTTGGCAGAAGCAGGAGTGGAGAGAGCTATATGGGAGTTTAACCACGGAGATATTTCGACCTGGGACGGGGACAATTCTCTCAGAACAATGACTGTTGCTTCTTTTCAGGCGGCTGGTGGAAACGTCATCGGTGATATAGATATCAGTGTTCAGGACCCGGAAGGCGAAAATCCCACAATAGAAGCTACGGGAAAGGTGCTTCTAACAGATTCTACTGAAATAAGTAAAACAATAAGAGTAGTATTAGAAAAAGAGGAAGATCCTCTCTTTAATTTTGGCATGTTTGGAGATCAAGGAGTAGAGTTGCATTCAAATTCAATGATAGATAGTTATGATTCGAGGATAGGCTTCTACGGTGGAGATAATGTGAATTGGAACGGACATGTCGGTGCAAATGCTACGTATTATGGCTGTATTGAGCTAAAGAGCAACGCAAAATTATACGGAAATGCTGTTTCAGGACCTGGTAGCGACCCCAATCAGGTAATAGTGGTCAGCGGCAATGCTTATATTTATGGCGAAAAAGAGGCTTTATCTTCAGAAAAAGAGTTCAACTCAATTTCCCCACCTCAAGGTCTTCCTTTTAGAGGTTCTTACATCCTGGAAAGCAATAATCAGGACACAATAAGTGAAAGCGGAGAATATACTTCTTTCAAGCTCAAGAGTAACTCAGAAGTGACGATTAATGCTGATGTTACCCTCTATGTTACCGGGGAATTTTCATTGTACAGTAATTCAGAGTTTAAAATTGCAGAAGGAGTAAGTGTAACTCTCTATCTTGGAGGCAGCTTTGAGCAGAGAAGCAACACAAAAATTAATTCTCTAGCTAAAGACCCTACTAAACTTATAATATTTGGTCTAGACAGCTTTAGCGGAGAAATGGAATGGAAATCCAACACAGAGTTCTATGGAGGTGTTTATGTACCCAGAGCAGAGGTAGAACTCCACAGCAATTCCCGTTTCTACGGCTCTGTTGTTGCCCAATCAGTAGAGTTAGAATCCAATGCAAGAATTCATTATGACGAAGCTCTAGCTGATCTGGATATTTCTACTGGCGGTGGAGACTATTCTTTTACAGTCAAATCCTGGCGGGAGAAACCAAACTAATTACTCATGGCGAGTGCGCCACCCACGAACTATGAAAATTATGTTGGCCCTGCAGGAAGATATCATCTACGGTCCCGTAAATTCGAGACGGCTTGGACCATCCCTGGGAATAAACCTTCTTCCTCCAGGACAAAAGGTCTGTCCTTTTAACTGTGTCTACTGCCAGTATGGCTGGTCTGAAATATATCAGTCAGGGAGTCTGCTTCCAGCTTCCTTCCCCACTGTTGAGGAAGTAAGAAGAGCATTAATTAAGGCCCTCAAATCGCTTAACGAGCTTCCTGGTTACATCACTTTCTCGGGGAATGGAGAACCAACCCTCCATCCTGATTTTGGCCACATTGTCAAAGAAGTGATAAACATCCGCAATGAGCTCTCTCCTCGCTCCAGAACAGCTGTCCTTTCAAATTCTGCCCTGGTTTCAAAAAAAAGGTAAGAGAGGCTATCGAAAAACTCGACTTACCTATCATGAAGTTCGACTGCGAAACCGATGAGATTTTCAGTCAATACAATCAACCCACTCAGGGAACAACTCTGGAAGAGATTACTGAAGGTCTGGCTCAGAGTTCAGGCATTACCATTCAGACTCTTTTGTCTTCTGGTCGATCTGGAAACCTTGATGTTCAAAACATAAAAGAATGGATTAAAAGGCTGACCAGAAAAATCAAATAGTCAGCAAAGGCCTTTTTAAAAACTTTTTAAACATCCACATTCTTCACATCCACTGGAAGCAATTTATTTTTTATATCTACTGGAACAGCAGTAATATTCTTCACCTCGACTGGAA
>JBHIDX010000048.1:0-18676 GCA_046760305.1 Candidatus Aminicenantales bacterium | reverse complement strand
ACGGAGACCCACCCGCCCCTTGCACTTGAGCGGGGAGGGAGGGGCTTTTTCAGAATTGAATCCATTCGATATCACGGATTTTGAGATGCTTCATTTGCCTTTTACCTATCATTGATGATGCCGTATCATTTCCAGCACTTTCTCCAGTTCTTCAGGCAATGGAACGGTGAAGGTCACCCTTTCCTCTGCTTCAGGATGAGTGAATGAGAGCTGCCAGGCATGAAGAAAAAGACGACTCTGAACTATGTTCGATTTCAGACGGCCGTACTTGAGGTCTCCCAGAAGGGGATGACCAGAGGAGGCGAGGTGAACCCGTATCTGATGAGTTCTTCCTGTCTTCGGCCTAAGCTCAAGGAGGGAAAAATTGTTGAGTTCTTCCTCAACTCTGTAAGCAGTTTCTGCGGGCCGCGGTTTTGTGGTTCTAATTGATATTCTATCTCCATGTTTTCGATGCCTCCCGAGAGGCCAGTCTATCCTTCCTTCATTGTCAGGCATTTTTCCCCAGATAAGTCCCAGGTACACTTTCTCAACCTCTCTCTTTTTAAACTGAAGCTGCAGGCTGCGATAAGCCTTCTCAGTCCTGGCTACGACCATCACTCCTGAAGTTTCTCTGTCAAGACGATGGACAATTCCAGGTCTTTCCTCTGCTCCTACACCTCTCACCTCAGGGAAATGATAGAGAAGGGCATTAACGAGTGTTCCTTTTCTCTTTCCTGCACCGGGATGGACAACCATTCCTGATGGCTTGTTAACAACGATGAGATGCCTGTCAGAGAAGACAACTTCCAGAGGAATATCCTCTGCCTCCACGCTCTTCTTAGCTGGAATTTCATACTCGATTTCAACTCTTTCCCCCTCTTTCAACCTGTAACCAGGCTTGCAAGCTTGACCGTCTACAACAACCCTTCCCGCCTCGATAAATTTCCGAATGAGTGAACGGCTGAGCTCTTCAATCCTTTCTGAAAGAAAAACATCAAGACGTGTGCCTGTCCCTGATAAAGGAGTAATTAGGAAGTCTTTTTTAGGCACTTTTTCTTTTTCTCATGTAGGCGTAAAGCACAATCCCCGCCACCAAGCCGATTATACAGAAAAGCTGGGGAAGAGAGAGGCTGAGAAAGGGAGAACTTCCCTTGATAAGGATGTACTTCTCAGGGTGGTCTCCCCGGAAAAATTCAACAAAGTACCTGATGAGAGAATAATTGATGATGTAGAGGGAGAAGACCTGCCCGTCAAACTTCTTCCTTTTCAGAACCATGAAGAGGACGAAGAAATTTAAAAAGTTGAGCCCTGCTTCATAGAGTTGGGTGGGATGGAGAGGAGTATTTAAAGGAACGCCTGTTATGCTGTGAGCATAATCGCTGTGGAATGTAACTGCCCATGGAGCTAGAGATTGCCGGCCATAACAGCAACTGGCAGTAAAACACCCGATTCTGCCAAATCCATGCCCCAGAGCCAGGGCTGCTCCGATGATATCAGCGACTTTCCAGGTGGGTATTTTTTTACGGTGAAAATACCAGAGGGCAAAAACGAAACCGAAGAAAAGTCCTCCCTGGAAAACTCCACCTGAACGGGCAAGGCTGAATAGTTCCCTCGGATATCTCAGGTAGTAGGAGAAGTTCCCGATGAAGAGGATGAGTTTTGCTCCAATGAGCGAGATAATTATGGTGTAGAAGGCCGCATCAATAATCCTGGCTGGTTGAAGCCCTTGCTTCCTGGACTGGAGGTAAAGAAACCAGAGAGCCATGCCCACACCTAAAGCCATCATAAAGCCGTAAGTATGGATGGTAATGGGACCGATTCTCAAGAGGATGGGGAACATTTCGGTCTCCCAAACAAGAGAAAGCTCACCAGCAGCACCGCTCCTATGCTTATGGAAGCGTCGGCTAGATTAAACGTTGGCCAGTGCCAGCTTTTAACGTAAACATCGATAAAGTCAACCACATAGCCTTTAAGAACTCTATCCAGGAGGTTCCCCATCGCTCCAGCCAGTATGAACGAGAGTGATACTTTCATCATTCTATCTGAGAAAGGAGTCTTGAAAAAGAAGTAAACAACAAATCCCAGGGCCAGGAGAGAGGCAATGGTAAGAATGATGTAAACAGCAGGATTATGGTTTTGAGAGAAAAAACCAAAGATAGCCCCTCTGTTGTGGATGTTAGTCAGATTCATAAAACCTGGAATGATGGTTATATCCTGGTAAAGTCTTATGTATTTGGTGACAGCAAACTTTGTTACCTGGTCGACCAAGAGGAGGAAGACAATAAGCAGGTAGTAAAACACTGTCCTTCTCATGATACTATCTTTTCTACCACTCGCACACAGCGCATACAGAACTGGGGGTAATCTTTGCTTTTGCCCACAGAAAGAGAATAATTCCAGCAACGCTCACATTTTCTCCCGGGTGCTCTCTCGATTTTTATTTCTAAATTCTTTCCCTCAAGCGAAAGAAGCTTGACCGAGGAAACGATGAAAAGAGAAGCAAGCTCCTCCTCGTATTTCTTTAAAATTTCAAATTGAGCTCTTGATGGTTTAATCAACACTTGGGCTTCAAGTGAGTTACCGATCAATTGCTCCTCCCTCGCCCTCTCGAGCTCTTTTAAGACCTTCTCCCTGAGACTGATTAATACCCGCCACTCCTCCAAGAGGCCGGGTTCAAGCCACCTCTCCTTGAACTCAGGAAAGTGCCCAAGATGAACCGACTCTTCTTTCCCGCTAAAAGAAGGAAGAAATTGCCAGGCTTCTTCGGTAGTAAAAGGCAAAAGAGGAGCCATCAAACACAATGTATCTTTGAGGATGAGGAAAATCGCCGTCTGAGCAGATTTTCGGATGGGGTCTTTCCGGGATGAACAGTAAAGTCTGTCTTTTATGACATCGAGGTAAAATGAGCTCAAATCAACAGTAAAAAAATTGTAAAGTGAATGGAAGACGATGTGGAACTCGAAATCGTCATAAGCCTTGAGCACCCTCTTTCCGACTGAAGAAGCTCTTTCCAGAATCCATCTGTCTAGCAAAAGAAGCTTTTCTTTTTTCAACGACTCGCTGTCAGGAGAGAAATCGTTCACATTTCCGAGCATGAACCTCCACGTATTTCGTATTTTCCTGTAGGCTTCGACTATTCTCTGGAGAGTTTCATCTCCGAAACGTGCATCCTCCTTGTAGTTCAGCATGGCCACCCAGAGCCTCAGGATTTCAGCTCCATTCCTCGAAATTACTTCCTCGGGCTCGATGTAATTGCCGAGAGATTTTGACATCCCCCTTCCCTGTTCGTCGAGGACAAAGCCGTGGATAATGCATGCCCTGTAAGGGGAAGCTTTCCTGGCCGCAACGCCGATAAAAAGCGAACTGTTGAACCAGCCTCGATACTGGTCATGACCCTCGATATAAACATCAGAAGGCCAGGGCAGGTCTTCTCTCTTCCCAAGCACATTATGACTTGCCCCTGACTCAAACCAGACATCGAGAATATTGTTCTCCTTGTTAAACTTTGTCGAACCACACCGGGGACATTCAGTCCCTTCAGGTAGAAAATATTCAGCTTCTCTGAGATACCAAGAGTTAGAACCCTCCCTGGAAAAAATATCAGCTACTTTAAGCGTCAGTTCTTCAGTGGCCAGAATGTAATCACACTCATGGCAGTAGAAGGTTGGAATCGGCACTCCCCACGAGCGCTGGCGGGAAATGCACCAATCTGGACGGGCTTTTACCATATCAGTAATCCTCTCCTCTCCCCAGGAAGGAATCCAGCGCACCTTTTTTACCGCTTTCAGGGTGCGCTTTCTGAGGTCGCTCTTCTCCATGGAAATAAACCACTGGGAGGTGGCTCTGAAGATCACCGGACTCTTGCACCTCCAGCAATGAGGATAGGAATGAACTATTTTCCCCTCCTTGAGGAGCGTACCCTCTTTTTTCATATCTTCTGTGATTTTTTTATTGGCCTCAAAGACGTTCATTCCCTGGTACTTTTCAACCTGAGAGGTGAATCTACCCTCGTTGTCCACGGGAGTGTAAATATCGAGCCCGTAATTGATTCCTGTCTGGTAGTCTTCCTGGCCATGCCCGGGTGCGGTGTGAACCGCCCCTGTTCCCTGGTCCAGAGTGACATAATCAGCGAGGACAAAAACAGATTCACGGTTAATAAAAGGATGACGGGCCTTAAACCCTTCAAGCTCTTTTCCTGGAAAAGTAGCGAGAACCTCTGGCTCTGGAAGCTCCAGCTCTTCAACGATGACCGGGATTAGACGTCTGGCAGCAATAAAAACTTCTTCTCCTACCTCAAAAGCAGCATATTCGTAATCAGGATGAAAGGCAATGGCAAGGTTAGCCGGAAGAGTCCAGGGAGTAGTGGTCCAGATAAGCACAGAGACTTTTTTCCCTTTGAGAGCGGAAAATTTCTGGCCCAAGTCTGAAACCAGGGGAAATTTAACATAGATTGAGGGTGAAGTGTGGTCTTTATACTCAATCTCAGCTTCTGCCAGAGCTGTCCTGCAGCTCGGACACCAGTGAACCGGCTTCTTTCCTTTGTAGATGTTTCCCGAAGCAAAAAAGGCAGCCAGATGTCTGAGAACCTCAGCCTCGTATTCAGGATTCATGGTTAGATAGGGCTTATTCCATTCCCCAAATACTCCCAGCCTCACAAATCCCTGTCTCTGAATATCGATGTATTTAAGAGCATATTTCCTGCATTCCTCTCTTATCTGGATGAGAGACATATTCTTCTTTTTCTCTCCCAGTAACTGGTCAACTCTGATCTCAATCGGCAAGCCATGGCAGTCCCAACCGGGAAGGTAGGGAGCTCTGTACCCCTGCATGGTTTTTGATTTGATGATGAAATCCTTCAGTATTTTATTCAATGCTGTGCCGAGGTGAATCCTGCCGTTGGCGTAGGGAGGGCCATCATGAAGAACAAACGAAGGACTCTTCTCCCTCTTTATCTGAATTTTCTGGTAGAGAGCCATTTCCTGCCATTTTTTTAGAATCTCAGGTTCTTTTCGCGGAAGAGCTGCCTTCATGGAAAAAGAAGTCTGCGGTAGATTGAGGGTATCTCTGATTTCCAGCTCCTTTGCCATTTTCTTCTCCATTTATCAGCTTTCCATTATAAACAGTAAAATTTGGGGACACAATACCTATTTCCTTATTTTTTAAGCGGAAAAGGGTGAAAGGTTAAAGCGGGATTTAGTCTTTTCTGTAATGGGCTCCTCTGCTTGCCGGGTTGCTCAAAGCAGCATAGGTGATCAAGAGCGCAACCTGGATACCGTGTTTCAATCCTACCACCTTAGGGTCCATTTTTGCCTCTCTGTAGAATTTCTCGATTCGATGCCGCAGATATTCAAGGTCTGCTCTGGCTCTCTCCAGCCTTTTTTTTGTCCTGATAATACCGGCATAATTCCACATCGTTGACTTGATAAAGAGCCAATCCTGGTTTACCAGAGCAGGGTCAATCTCTTCCTCTTTTTCAGGATAGTACCAGTCATGAATTTCATCTTCTTCATAGGGTGTAGAAGGAGCAAAGTGATTGACGATGTGCTGAGCAGCACGTGTCCCCCAGACCAGTCCCTCAAGAAGAGAGGTTGATGCCAGACGGTTTGCACCATGGACACCGGTACAGGAAACTTCTCCCACAGCATACAGCCCCTTAAGAGAACTCTTCCCCCATTCATCTACCAGTACTCCACCGCAGCAGTAATGAGCTGCCGGAACAACAGGAATTGGTTCTCTGGTGATATCGACTCCGTATTCCAGGCAGGTTCGGTAGATTGTGGGGAACCTTTTTTTTATATCTATCTTGGCATAGGAAGCAAGATCGAGGAGGACATAGTTCGAGTTGCTGTTCACCATTTCCTCATAGATGGCCCTAGTAACCTCATCACGGGGAGCAAGGTCCTTTTTCTCGTTATAGTCATCCATGAATGTTCTTCCGTCTCTCGTCTTGAGCCTCCCTCCCTCTCCCCTAACCGTCTCAGAAATAAGGAACCTCTCAGCTTCACGGTGAAAAAAAGAGGTGGGATGAAACTGGATGTACTCCATGTTGACTATCCTCGCACCCGCTCTGTAAGCCATGGCATAACCATCGCCGATAGCACCCTCTGGGTTCGAGGAGTAGAGAAATACAGCTCCGCATCCGCCAGTAGCAAGGATGGTATAAGGTGCAAACACAGTTTTTACTTCTCCACTTTGATTATTCAGCAAATAAGCACCTATGCAACACGATTCATTGTAAAAGGCACGTGGGTTTTTAGAATGATGGGGAACAGTCAACAAATCCACAGCTGTATGACCGCCAAGAAAAGCGACGTTGGAGTAATTCTTAAGGGTGTCGATAAATTTTTCCTCGATTGTACGTCCTGTGCTGTCCTTGACGTGTAGAATTCTTCTCCGGGAATGCCCTGCTTCCTGGGCATAATCAAGCACGTGAGGAGAATTCTTCGAGAAGGGTATCTTGAGTTCCTGCACAAGAATCTTCTCCACAAATTCCTTACCCTGGCTGGCCAAAATTTTTACAGCTTCAGGATTGTTTATGCCGTCGCCGGTTTCCATGATGTCTTCCACCAGAAGCTCTGGCCTGTCGTCTTTCCCCAGGGAGACAATCCCACCCTGGGCATAGTAGGTGTTTGACTCCTCCAGCTTCTCGTTCTTGGTTACAACGATAACTTTAAGCCCGCTCTTGGCTGCCTCGAGGGCAGCACTCGAACCCGCAATACCACAGCCGATTATTAAAACATCGGTCTTCAGATGCTCCATCACTCCTCATCCTGAAAATTCGAGACTGATGTCAATTGACCTGTAAGAATGAGTCAGACTTCCCACCGAGATGTAATCGACACCCAGCGAGGCAATTTCTCTTGCCCTATCCAGACTGATTTTCCCAGATACCTCGAGCGAAACCTTTCCTTTTACCCAATCGACAGCCTCTTTAATCTCCTCCAGACTCATGTTGTCGAGCATGACCATGTCAGCCCCGGCTTTGACTGCTTCCTTAACCTCCTCAAGAGTCGTTGTTTCCACCTCTATCTTTATTCCCTTTTTCGCCTTCTTTCTGGCCAGGCTTACTCCGCGGGTAATACTCCCCACCAGCTTGAGGTGATTATCCTTTATCATCACCATCTCTGAGAGACTAAATCGATGATTCTCTCCTCCCCCCATCTTGACTGCATATTTTTCAAGCATTCTCAGCCCCGGGGTTGTTTTTCTCGTATCTAAAATCTTCGTTCTCGTTCCGCCCAGAGCACGGACAAACCTGCTAGTCAGAGTGGCTATTCCTGACATCCGCTGGAGAAAATTGAGAGCTGTCCTTTCTCCCTCAAGAATTGAGATTGAGTTTCCCTTCAAGCGGGCAAGGATATCTCCCTTTGAAAATCTCTGTGAGTCCTCAAAATTTTTTTCAAAAGACAGTGAGGAGTCAACTTTTTCAAAAACCAGCCTGGCCACATCTATGCCGGCCAGTACACCATCTTCTTTAGCAAGTATGACTGCCTCTGATTTCGAATAAGGAGGTATGATACTTTCTGAAGTTATGTCACCTTCTGGTAAATCCTCTCTCAGTGCCAGTTCGACAACAGCTTCCAGGTCTTTTATTTTCATCGGAAAGATTATATCACAAAATCATGTTGACTAGAACGAACAGCCTACAGTAGTAAGTATCGGAGGCTTTTTTTCTTGCTTTTCTCCCTCTGCTCCTTTAAAATATTCTCACCTTCAAATCAAGGAACAGCTTAAACCGCCGCAACATATGGATGAGGATTAGTGCTAATTTTGTGACTGAAGTGATACTCCTCTTTAAAAGTTCAGGACTTACAGTGTCGAGTTTTTCCTTGCCTTAACAGCGATTCCAGGAGGAAACATTTAATCTTTAAGGGAGAAGAACAAATGGCCAGAAGAAAATACAAGGGAACAGATTCCCAAAAAAGAAAATATCTGAGAAGTCTTATCGAGAAAGACCCCAAAGAACTAAGATTCTGCGTCCTCGGGGCTGGACATGGAGGGCTTGCTATGGCAGGTCATCTGGCTATCATGGGATGCAGAGTAAACCTCTACACAAGGAAAAGAAGGAGGATAATCCCCATTATCCCCAGAAAGGGCATTCGCGTTGAGGGAGAAGTGCGGGGATTCGGAAAACTGGAAGTCGTCACTAACTTCATTCAAGAAGCAATCGAGAATGTCGATATCCTCATGGTCGTTGTCCCGGCAAACGGTCATCGTTTCGTCGCCCATAAGTGTGCTCCCTTCATAAAAGAGAATCAGATAGTAATTCTCAATCCTGGCCGTACAGGAGGAGCCCTTGAATTCCTCCAGTGCTTAAAAGAAAAGGGAGTAATGAATTACCCCTTTATCGCAGAAGCACAAACATTTATTTATGCCTCAAGGGCACTCGGCCCTGCCCATGCCAAAATTTTTTCCATCAAACAATCCGTGCCTCTCGCCACACTTCCTGCCCACTGGATACCCGGAGTGTTAAAGGTTATAAATAAAGTCTTTCCCCAATTCGTACCCGGGGATAACATTTTTAAAACAAGCCTGGACAACATCGGAGCTGTTTTCCATCCAGCTCTGACCATACTCAACTCTTCCTGGATAGAGGAGACCCACGGCGATTTTGAATTCTACATTGAAGGAGTGAGCGAGTCTGTGGCCAAGGTGCTTGAGCAGCTTGACAAAGAGAGACTCGAAGTTGCCAGCGCTCTGGGCATAAAGGCAATGAGTGCCAGAAACTGGCTCTATACCGCTTACAGTGCAACAGGAAAAAACCTCCATGAAGCAATCCACGACAACCCTGGTTACATTGGCATAAAAGCGCCTGACAGGCTTCATCACAGGTATATCGAGGAAGATGTGCCCATGAGCCTTGTGCCCATTGCCTCCATGGGAGAAATGCTCGGCGTAGAAACTCCCACCATAAAATCTATTATTCACATTGCCTCTGCCATAACAGGAGTTGATTTCTGGTCTACAGGAAGAACGGTAGAGAAACTGGGCTTAAAAGGCCTGTCTATCAAAGAAATACGACTTCTGGCTGAAACCGGAGAGATTTGAGATGCATCATACAGGAAAGAGAAAAATGATACTCGGGGCATGCCTCGGCAACTGTGTCCATGTAGCAGGTATACTTAACTTTCTCCACCTTGCCCGTAGCTTCGGCTACAAAACGCACTTCCTTGGCCCTGCTGTGCCCATGACTAAAATTGTGGAAGCAGTCACTTCTTTCAAGCCTGAAATTCTCGTTCTCAGCTATCGCCTTACTCCTGAGGCAGCTAAAAACTTGCTAGAAGAGTTCAGAAACGAGGTCAAGAAACAGAGGTGGAGCTCCATTACCTTTGCCTTTGGCGGTCCTCCGCCTGTGGCTGAGGTTGCACGCAAAACCGGTATTTTTGAGGCAGTTTTTGACGGGAACGATCCTCCTGAAAAAGTGGTCTCTTTTCTCCGGGGAAAAATCGAGGAAAGAAAAAAAGAGGCTATGCCTCCCCAGGGTCTTCTCGAGCGCATTGAATTCAAAGCTCCTTTTCCACTCCTCCGTCACCACTTTGGTCTTCCCTCGCTCGAAGAGACGGTAAAAGGAGTAAGGGAAATTGCTCTCTCTGGTTTGATAGATGTTATCTCCATCGGCCCTGACCAGAATGCCCAAGAAAGCTTTTTCCGTCCCCAGGAGATGAAGAAAGAAGAGGCCGGCGCTGGCGGAGTTCCTCTCAGAAAGCCTGATCACCTGGCAGCAATCTATCGGTCTGCACGCGTGGGAAACTACCCTCTTTTCCGCTGTTATTCAGGGACAAGAGACCTCATAAAATGGGCAGAAATGTCATTACAGACCATCAATATCGCTTGGGGAGCTGTGCCGCTTTGCTGGTACAATAAGCTCGATGGCCGCTCTGAAAGAGCCCCTTCTGAATCAATCGCAGAAAACCAGGAGGCCATGCGCTGGTACGGCAAGAAAAAAATTCCCCTGGAAGTAAACGAAGCCCACCACTGGAGTCTGAGAGATGCTCCTGATACGGTAGCGGTGGCAGCAGCCTATCTGGCCGCTTACAATGCAAAAAAGATGGGAGTTTCTCATTACGTTGCTCAGTATATGTTTAACACCCCTTTCCAGACTTCGCCCTTGATGGACCTGGCAAAAATGCTGGCCAAAATAGAGCTTATCGAATCACTCCACGATACAAGTTTCAAATCAGTCCGTCAGACCAGAACCGGACTCACAAGCCTCTCTCCAGATTTTGATACAGCCAAAGGTCAGCTGGCATCTTCAACCTTTTCTCAGCTTTTTCTCAGGCCAAAAATTATCCATGTGGTGGCTTTCTGCGAAGGAGACCATGCTGCTACACCCAAAGATATCATCCAGAGCGCTAAGATTGTTCAGGGAGTAATCAACAATTTCTTCCTCGGTGTTCCCCGCATCACTGGCGACGCGAGAATAGAAGAGAGAAAAAATCAACTCATTGAGGAAGCCCGGCTTCTTCTTGAAGCGATAAAAGAAGTGGATACCGGCGAGATGGATGATCCCTGGATAAATCCCCGTACCATTGCCCGGGCAATCGAGGTTGGCCTGCTCGATGCTCCCCATCTCAAGGGCTGTGAGTATGCTTCAGGAGAGGTTGAAACCAGGATGATAGAAGGCGCCTGTTACGCTGTTGACCCGGAAACAGGAAAGCCCCTTAAGGAGAAAGAAAGAATTACCCGCGTCCTGGAGAAATTAAAATAAAACAAGCACACCCACGAACCATGAAAATGACGTTGCCCCTGTCATTGTGAGAAGCGGAGCGACGAAGCAATCTCATGCACTGGCGGATATTATGGGATTGCTTCGCTACTCCCGTAATGACAGATCGCCACGTTGCTCCGCTCCTCGCGATGACACATTAATTATTATGCTTATAATAGTGAAGTAAAAAGAAAGGAATCGAGAGCATGGGTTTAGCACCGGAATTTCCGCTGGGGAAAAAAGAGCTTTCAAGAATTCTCGAGCTTGCTCTCTCTAAAGGAGGGGACTTCTCGGAACTATACATGGAATACAGGACGTTCACTTCCATCACCATGGAAGAAGATATAATAAAACAGACTGCTGAATCAGTGATTATTGGCCTGGGCGTCCGAGTCATCTCTGGAGAAAAAACAGGTTATGGTTATACGAATGACCTTTCTTATGAAAAGACAAAAAAAACGGCCCTCACCGCAGCCCTTATCTCCACCCAGCCTGGGACGAAAAAAATACCTCTCCTCTCCGTTTATCATCCTGAGCATAATTTCTATCCTCTATCCAGAGCAGCCTACAATCATCCTTTAGAGCAGAAAATATCGCTCGTAAAAAGTGCTTATCAGACAGCCAAGGATTATGATGCCAGGATAAAAAAAGTAAAGGTTGCTTACCAGGACTCTTTCCAGCGCGTGACTGTAGCTAACTCAGAGGGCCTACTTATCTCTGATGAGAGACCGATGGTAAAGCTTGTGTGTGTTGCTATTGCTGAGAAAGGGATAAGGCGTGAATCTGGCTTTTCAGGCGGAGGAGGAAGGGTGGGGATAGAATATTTCAGCCATGATTTTACTCCCCAGGAGATAGGGAAAGATGCAGCTCAAGAAGCAATTAATCTCCTCCAAGCAGTTGAAGCTCCTGCCGGTGAATTGC
Organism: Candidatus Aminicenantales bacterium; assembly: GCA_046760305.1. GTDB lineage: Bacteria > Acidobacteriota > Aminicenantia > Aminicenantales > Aminicenantaceae > JBHIDX01. Next base: position 7,068 of record JBHIDX010000048.1, on the reverse strand, counting down.
CGGTTGTCCTCGCACCCGGACATAGCGGAGTTTTTATCCACGAAGCTGTAGGTCATCTTCTTGAAGCTGATTTCAACCGAAAAAAAACGTCTGTTTTCTGGGATAAATTGGGGAAAAGAGTTGCTGGCAGCCAGGTTAACATCATCGACGACCCCACCATTCCTGGCTTCAGGGGCTCTTACAATATTGACGACGAAGGCACTCTCCCCCGCAAAACTCTACTCATAGAGAAAGGCACTGTAAAAAATTTTCTTCAGGATAGGCTGTCATCAAAGATTATGAGAATGCCTCTCACCGGACACGGACGCAGACAGGATTACACCTGCATTCCCATGCCCAGAATGGCTAACACCTTCATCGAGAGAGGGGAATATGCACCCGAAGAAATTTTGAAAACAGTAAAAAAAGGATTATACGCCCTGAAATACCAGGGAGGACAGGTTGAAGACTCAGGAAAATTTACCTTTTCTGTCAGTTCTGGCTACCTCATTGAAGAAGGAAGACTCACCGCTCCTGTAAAACAGGCAACGTTGATAGGGACAAACATCGAAGTTCTCGAGAATATAGAAATGATTGGAGGGGACTTAAAATTCGGCTACCAGACAGGAACCTGCGGCAAAGAGGGTCAGGAAGCACCAGTAACAGACGGATGCCCGACCATAAAAATCAAGAAAATGACCGTGGGAGGCATGAAGTGAAAAAGAAAGGCAACTCTCTCCGCCGCACAGGAGAGTACCTTGTCTCCTTTGGCATGAAAAACGGAGCTGATGAGGTAGAAGTGACAGCAGTCGAGGGCTTCGAATTTGAAGTGGATGTCAGGCTAGGAGAGATAGAAAATCTCGTCGAAGCCGGTTCAAGATACGTCGGCTTCAGGGTGATAAAAGACAAAAAAACTGCTTACGCTACCTCCTCGGACTTTTCCAGGGAAACTCTTGAGAGACTGATGAAAAATGCTGTAAAAAGAGCCGTTCTCTCCAGTGTCGATGAATACGCAGGTCTTCCTCCCCTGTCAACAAAGAAGGTGGAGACCGGCTCTCTCGACCTTTTCGACCCAGAAATAGCAGAGCTTCCTGCAGAAAGAAAGATTGCCTTAGCGCGCGAAACAGAAAAAATCGCTCTCGCTGATAGAAGAATTACCAATTCCCACGGGGCAAGCTTTGAAACCAATGAGGGCTGCGTTGTGATCGTCAACTCTCAGGGTTTTTCCGGTTCATTCGACTACACCCTCTCTTCACTATCCCTCGGGCTTCAGGCAGGAGAAACAGATTCCCGGGTGGAAGATTACTGGTCATCATCGGCAAGACACTTAAAAGAGCTTGAGTCGCCTGAAGAGATTGCAGCCAAAGCAGTTCAGAGGACAGTCAGGCAGTTAAACCCAAAAAAGATTAAAACCCAGAAAGTTCCGGTTGTTTTCGAACCCACTATGGTTTCCTGGCTTCTTGGCTTTCTCTTCGCCTGCATCTCAGGAGTATCAGTTTACCAGAAATTATCATTCCTGGCTGACAAACTCGGCCAGAAAATTGCGAATGAAAAGGTGACTGTCATAGACGACGGGCTCATGCCCGGCAGGCTGGGAAGTCGGCCTTTTGACTCTGAGGGAGTTCCCTGTCAGAAAACAATTGTTGTCGATAAAGGCGTTCTCAAAAATTATCTCTGCGACACTTATTCAGCCCGAAAGCTAAACCTTCGCTCAACAGGCAATGCTTCTGGAACTAGTGTCGGCCCCCACAATTTCTATCTCCAGGCAGGTCGCCACAGCCCTGAAGAAATCATCTCTTCGGTGAAAAAAGGATTGGTGCTCATCCGCACTCTGGGCCACGGCCTCAACCCTGTTACTGGTGACGTTTCACGCGGGGCTTTTGGATTGTGGGTGGAAGAGGGAGAGATAGCCTTCCCTGTCTCAGAGATTACAATTGCCGGAAACCTGGGAGATATTCTTAACAACATCGAGATGATCGGCAACGACCTGGAATTTCGACGTCAGCTTACAGGTCCGACGATTAAAGTCAGAGAACTTACTGTGGCAGGCCTCTAGGAGTGAAATCCTATCCTTTTTTAAAGAGAAAAGAAAAGATAATGATTACAGCCCCGAAACCCATGAGTATCCACTCCAGAGGAGTCATTTCACTCCACTTCCAGATAACAAACCCACCTACGAGCAGGATTAATCCAAAGAGTCTTATCTGTTTCATTTCATCCTTAAAACCCGTTGAAGTGAATAATGTTTTCCAGTCTGCGTTTTGGAACGTGGAGCCTTCCTCTCCTGTCCTTCCAGTATTTCACTGATTTTTCCGTCTCCTCTACCACAGGTTTTTCAGCCGGATATCCAAGGGCAAGAACAGAATCAACAAGATAATGGTCAGGAATTTTCAAGGCACGGCGAACCTTTACCTTTTTCACCGAACCTACCCAGCAGCTCCCGATCCCTTCTTCCCAGGCAGTAAGAATCATGTTCTCAATGGCTGCTCCTGCATCATGCTCATATCCCCTTTTTCTTACTCTTGTGTTTACAAGAACAACAACATAAGCTGCAGGCTCATGGCCTGGCTTGGGGTTACCCTCTGGCGCAATATAACCAGCCCACTTCAATGCTGAAAAGACGAGCTTTTTTACCTTTTCCTGGGTAACAACGATGTACTCAAGAGGCTGGAGGTTTGACCCGGAAGGCGCCAGCCGGGCAGCGTTGACTATTTTTTCCAGTATCTCATCCGGAATTTCATCCTGCTTAAACTGGCGTATCGTTCTCCTGGTAACAATCAAATCATAAAGACTCATAATAGTTCTATCCGCGGGCTAATATCTTCTTTATATTACCAGCGTATAATTGGCTGGACTCATCAGGAGTGATAAATTCAATCTCGTCAGGTCCAGTGATACCCAGGCCGAGCTCCACTGCTCTTGAAATCTGTTCCTGCTCGAAAATTTTCTTATTCATGATATCTTCGTTAGAACCAAGCTCCTTCAACACAGCCACACCAGCAGCATCGACGGCTATTCTGTCGCTGCCCACAATTATCACCTCCGCATTTTTTCTTTTCCCTCTCGAAGGCCCTCCATCAACAAAGGCTTCAATCCCATCAAGAATGATGAGGTGAGGCCTGTAGCCCAGGTTTATCTCGGCTATCATCTTTCTCATGTGGGGTGAAGTGTGGAGCTCTCGCATCAGTGATTTAGGAGTAACACCCACAGATAATTTAAGGGAGAGAGTAAAAATTCCTCCGAACTGATGGGTTTTCAGGCAGCAGGTAGAGACTACATACTCTGCCCCATGGAGACAGCGGGGGAGATAAAAACCGTCTCTCCAGTGACACCCCGCTGGTTTTAGATGAATCCACTCCTTTTCTTCAAGCTCCTCGAAATTCATGACCCTGAACCCGAGCTCCCTTGCAAGATCAAATATTCCTTTCTCTACCATAACTTTCTCTGTGGGAGGAGGACCACTCCTTTCCCCCAGCGTAATTTCTTTTGCTCCGCGTTTATTAAGCTCGAGTATTATCTGGGTAAGGGTGTCGTTATGGGTTGAGCCTGGTGCTGGGTCAGAGGTGTTAAAATTGGGCTTGAGAAAAATCCTCTTTCCTTTAACCGAAGGAAAATCAAAGAGCTCCAGAGCTCTGCTCACACCCTGCTTTCTGTCAGCGGTTTTGACGAGGACAAGTGTGGCCATTTTCTTTTTCCTCACCCCTGGTTGCGATAATGGTATTCCTCCCCAATGCAAGCAGGCAAGATAAGCCATCGAGCCCTTGATGAACTGACGGCGATTAATGGTGGTTTGACTTTTGTCCCGCATTCTTTTCCTCTCATTCTGAAACTTCAAGCTAAAGCTGAATCTATTTTCTCTCAATCATCTGAAAATTTCAAAAAAATAAGGTTCTAAGCTTTATTTTTCGTGCTTACTGCGGGGGCTTTTAAGGCGAAAATTAAATTTACTCCCAGGAACACCAGCCCAGCAAAAAAATACATTTTCCTGTAACCGTAGAGGTCGGAAATCCTCCCGAAGAGTGGCGGCCCGACTCCCATTCCCACGTCAAAAAGGGAAAGATAAAGGCTGAGTGCTAGACCCTTATTCCTCTTCCCCAGGAAATCGATGATATAAGTACTCAGAGCTGGAAAAAGAAGTCCCTGGCCAAAGCCTCCGATTAATCCAGTGAGGATAAACATCCAGAGGCTGTTGACCCGGGAAATCAAGATCAGGTTTAAGCTCACCACGCAGACAGCAGGGATTATAATGTTCTTCCGTCCATACCTGTCTGAAATGCCACCCATTAAAAGGCGTGTGGCAATGGCAGCTGCTGAAAAGGCAACAAAAAAGGGGCCCACCCTTTCAAGAGCGATTGACTTTCCGAAAAGGGCAATAAAGTAGACCACCACTCCCCTAATTGCACCGTGAAAGGCTGGCATAATGGACATGGCGAGGATGATAATGAGAGAGATATTCCGCCAGGAATAACCTTGTGAGCGATTCTGTGCGGGGTTTATTGTCTCTTTTGTAAGTAGAATGCAGATGAAAGAAAAGAAGAGAAAGGCAAGGCTGGCGTTAAAGAGAGCCCCGAATCCGAATTGCCTCACCACCTCTTCAGCAAGTAGAGGGCCAAGAGCATGTGAGCTCAAGCCTGCCACACCGATGATTCCCATCGAATGAGCAAGCCTTTCTACAGGAGCCATGTCCGAGCAGAGGGTGATGGTGGCAGTCATGCTTATCCCCCACCCCACACCTGTCAGAGCTCTGAGTAAAAGAGGCAGCCAGCCAGCATTCCTGACCAGATGAAAGCAGGGAAGAATGAGAATCAGGAAGCCTATTCCAAGGAGAGAAATACCCTTCCTTCCCCTGATATCTATCAAGCGCCCAAAAAGGGGACGGATAAAGATAGCCATCAGGCTGTGGACTCCCATGATGAGCCCAATCTGGCTCTTTTTCGGATTAAACTGTTCCAGAAAAAGGGGGAAAATAAAAAAAAGCGTGAGGCTCATAAAAAGGCAAAAATAGCCCAGAAGAGCGATAATAAAATCTCTGTTCCATAAATATTGATTTCCCCTTATCTGCTCAGCCATGACTTTAAATTACTGTAATAATTTTAATTTCTCGATTCCTTAGAAAACATCTATCGTCATTGCGAGTCCCGCCCTTTTTGAAAAAGGGCGGGGTGCTGCAATCTCATTTTCATCGTTCGCCAATAGTGCCTTCGGCAAGATAAACTTTTTGGCAATTCTCCAGTTGACAGATATTTATAATCCCCTGTCTTCAGTAGGTCAAGATGAATGCAAAAATAAGGTATTTATTTCTTCAAATTGCCCGAGGAAAACTGCTATTTCTCAGGAGTGCTATAATGCCGGAGGTGGGAGTCGAACCCACACCCGAGTCGCCCCGGACTGGATTTTGAGTCCAGCGCGTCTACCAGTTCCGCCACTCCGGCTTTATCGTATATGTACCATTCTTCAAAATTATGGTCAATCAACAATACTACATCACTCCTGGTCCAACATCTTCTTTATTTTAGAATTCATATCCTTTTATATACTCAGGAAACAGGAGTACTTTTTTTGAATCGCTGGGGGAAAATAGAAAGGGTTCAACATCTCTAGCCAGCTGAGCAAAATCAATACTTTTGCTTTTTCGAAGGAGTCTGGATTTCAAATGAGAGTAATCCTTGATTCCCAATTTTTCTTTCAGGTATCTGAGATTGGGTCTTGTCTTTCCCAACAAAAATAGGGCATCGTAAAAATCTCTTCCCAAAGGACGCCGGCGTGCGAAAATACAGAATAGTTTTTGCGATAGAAGAATATCAACAGGTACAACAGGTATCCTTAGAAAGACATCAAATTTATTGAGTATTATCTGCTCTGCCTTATAACTGAAATCTTGTGGTTCAGCATCTATTTGAATATGAATTTTTTCTTTTCTGTTGCTTGATAGCTTATTTTCATAGAGCAATTCAGGAATTTTTATATTCAGCCGATATGCTTTTTTTAATACAAGTTTTGTCTCTACTTTGTATCCTTGGAATTTTAATTTTTGGGATATAAGATTGCCAAGCTTTTCAAATTCTTCTTTTTTTAAATCTAAATTGTCAAAATCCAGATCCTCAGAAAATCTTGTATTGGAATGAAAGATATGTATTGCTGTTCCTCCCATAAAGACTAACTTATTCCCATATTTTGAATCAAAAACAATCTCCAGGATTTTATACTGAAGATATTCCCTGAGTAGATTCTCCTTAAAAGGCTTTAAAAAATCTGGATAAAATGACTCAATCTGTTTCAAATCAAGCATATTTCACCCTCATCTCTGGGCGTTCATAAAATCCAAGAAATTGTTGACTCTTACTGATAATTTATTTTTCGAAAACTTCTTTAAATAGCTATTCAATTTCCCTGTTTTAACTTTTTGAAAAAAAACTTCAGAATTCATACGAAGGCTAGCAAAATCACTCTCTCTATATATGTGGGGATTTAGATAGAAATAATCGAGAATAGCTTTTTCAGGAGTAGCGATCTTAAAACACTTTCCGTTGTATCCATTGATAACATATCCGAAGAAAAGCTCTGTTTTGATTGTTCTATAATGAAATTCTGCTATTAAACTTTTAAACTTATATGTCCGTCGAGTTGATGCAGATGTAATGCCATAGGTGCTTTCAGGAATCAGATGATAATAAGCCAGGGCCATTTCAAAAGAAATATAAGAGGGATTATATATTCTATTTGCGATTTCGAACAGAGTGTTTTCGTTAAGTTCAAGGTCGGAAAAGATATAAAAGCCCTTTATTATTTTTTTTATATAACCTTTATCCTGCCATTCGTTCAGTCTTCTCCGGTGAAATTTTGGGTCTATCCGTCGAACATCTCTTATAGAAAAAACAGTGAAGTCTGCTAAAAATTTTCTTAATTGTATATAATTCATTTTATTTCTCAAAGGTGCTTTTTTTAGCACTAATACGAAATATAATAAATAAATGTAAAAGATATGTCAAGCTCCCGCATTGAATAATCTAAAATGTAACCGAACTTCAACAAGAAGGGAGCCAGTTCTGGTTCCTTGGGGAATGTTAATATTTATGCTATATTTTTTCT
>JBHIDX010000047.1:0-18749 GCA_046760305.1 Candidatus Aminicenantales bacterium | reverse complement strand
GATTGCCACGCTGCGCTCGCAACGACGGATTGCCGCGCCCCTTCATGGCTTGCAATGACAATGTAAAGAATTTAATTGCGTTCATACAGTACATGCTATGCCAACAGAGTACGCACAGGTGTATAGAAAGAATAATAATTTTATTTTCACCTCCTCTCGGGCTTGAATTAAGAAAGAAAGGATGGCTAAATTAAAATATAACCAGAAGATGAAATTTACGTAGAGAATATAAAGATGAAAAATGCGAGCAGGGACCAGCAGTTAAGGAGGAGCTGATGAAAAAGCACCAGGTATCTTTATTCCTCTCTTTCTTCCTCCTCATTTTCTTTCCGCTGATGATTCTGGCAGACGAAAAGAGCGAGGCGGAGAAAATTGTTAAAAAAATTGATGAACTCTACAGAAGCACTTCGAGTGTAGCAAGAGTTGAGATGGAAATCACTAATCCCGAGTGGCATCGAACCCTTCTTATGGATGTCTGGAGCGAAGGTATGGATAAAACCTTCATCAGGATTCTAGCGCCAAAAAACGAACACGGTATGGCAACTCTGCGCCTGGGGAATGAAATGTGGAATTATCTTCCCAAGACAAACAAAGTCATGAAACTTCCGCCTTCAATGATGATGAGCTCCTGGATGAATTCTGATTTTACCAATGACGACCTGGTGAAAGAATTCACCTTCATCGAATCCTATGATTTTGAAATGGCCTCTGTCGAAAACCCCGAAAAAGGCCAAGTCTACGTAAAATGCACACCCAAAGAAGGAGTGCCTGTGGTCTGGGGTTTTATCATCATCGCCGTTGAAAAAGAAAGCTACCTCCCTGTCTGGGAGAAGTTTTATGACGAAAAAGGAAGTCTGATGAGGGAAATAATCTTCAAAGATGTCAGGCTGTTCGGGAAGAGAAAAATTCCCTCTGTCATGGAACTCATTCCTAGGAACAAAAAAGGACATAAGACCGTTCTGCGCTATGTTGAGGCTAAGTTCGATGTGAAAATCGACAAAGAAATATTCACCCTCAGGAATCTGCGCAAGAGGATTTAAGATGCTTACTTTAAGAATGGCCTTCCGTAATATCTTCAGGCAACGACGCCGCACTGTGCTCACTGCCTTGAGCATGATTGGTGGAGTTTCTCTGGCCGTGATTTTTATCGGCTGGTCTGACGGAAGCTACAACGACATCATCGATAAATTTACCAGGAACAGGCTGGGCCACATTCAGATTCACCAGAGAAATTATCTGGACAGACCATCTCTTTACAAAACCATCGACGACCCGCACCGGGTCGGTGAGGCACTCGAAGAAATAAAGAATGTTGAATACTGGGCTCCAAGGGTTTATTCTGCCGGCCTGGTAGCTGTGAGAGACAAAAGCGCTGCTGTTCAGATTATCGGCATTGACCCTGAAAAAGAGAAGAGAATGACCCACTTCGATCAGAAAATCATAAGGGGAAAAACCTTTTCTTCAAAGGCTGCTCATGAAGCAATCCTGGGCAAGGGGCTGGCCGATATTCTCCATGCCAGGATAGGCGATGAAATAGTCATCATCTCCCAGGGTGCGGATGGCTCCATCGCCGAAGACCTCTACCACATCATAGGTATTTCCTCCAGCGGCGACGATATAGGCGACCGGGCAGCTTTCTACCTTCACCTCAAAGATGCCCAGCAACTTCTTGTTCTGGGAAACAGAGTCCATGAGATAGCGGTTACAGTAAAAAAACTCGGCCAGGTGAAGAAAGCAACAGACCTTATTTCAGGAAAGCTCAACAATCCTCAACTATCGGTTGCTCCCTGGCAGGTTTTTGCCAGGTCGTTTTATAACGCCATGCAGGCTGACAAGGAAGGGATGTGGATTATGCTCGTCATCATCGTCATCATCGTTGCTGTAGGTGTGCTCAACACAGTACTTATGTCCGTTCTTGAAAGGCGCAGGGAATACGGTCTTTTAAAGGCCATAGGCTCAAGACCGAGGCAGATCATAAAAGTGGTACTGCTCGAAGTACTCATCCTGGGTCTAATGTGTATCATCATCGGTTCTGGTATCGGACTTGCCGCCAACTCCTACCTCTCCGGGCACGGAATTAAGATCTCCTCGCTTTACAAAGGAATAGAGAGTTTCACCTATGGTGGGATAAAATTTGAAATAATGAAATCTGAAATCAACTCCCGCAGCTTCATCATTCCGGCTGTGACGGTCATCATCGTTGCCCTAGTGGTAAGCTTTTTCCCGGCTCTTAAAGCAGCTCGCACCGAACCTGCTTCAACGATGAGGATGCACTAGGTAAGAAAAGATGTGGTTTTACATCAAGCTCGCCTGGCGTAACATTTTCCGCAACAAACGCCGAACAATCATTGCCGGAATTGCTATCGGAGTTGGTCTTGCTTCCATGATTTTCACTGATGCTCTCCTTATCGGGATGAAAGATAGTATGATAAAGTCAGCCACTGACTCCTATCTCGGAGAGGGGCAGATTCACAGGAAAGGATTCCGCCTCACCCAGGAAGTGGAGAAAACAATAAGAGGCCTGGATGAACTTTTAACCAGCCTGGAGAAAGAGAAAGAAATCGAACATTTCAGCCTCAGGACGACAAGCTTCGGGATGATTAACTCGCCGGCGAATTTCACCTCAGTGCTGCTGGTAGGAGTTGTGCCCGAGAAAGAGAAGAACATCACCCAGATTGATGATGTTATTGTTGAAGGAAGCTACTTCGCAGGAGACAACATACGGGATATTATCATCGGCAGCGAGCTCGCTGAGCTTCTTGAAGCCGGCCTTGGAGACAGGGTTGTGGTCACTGTTTCCCAGGCAGGAACAGGAGACCTTTCCCAGGAACTGTTCAGAATTTCAGGTATCTACAGGTTCAACATCAAAGAGATGGACCGCGGGTTTGCCTTTGTCAGACTCTCCAAAGCTCAGGAGATGCTTGGGCTCGGAAACAATGTGCACGAAATCGTTCTCAAGTTCAAGGACAGGCAGTTCTCCTACAGAGATAACAGCGCATTCTGGGAAAAATATTCCACAAACGACAACGAAGCAGTAAGCTGGACTGAAATAATGCCCGAAATAAAGCTTATATTCGGACTGGTGTGGATTTCGATAGCTTTTCTGGGCATCATCCTCTTCGGCATCGTGGCTTTTGGCATTATCAACACACTTTTCATGTCGATCTACGAAAGGCTGTTTGAATTCGGCGTCATCCGGGCCGTGGGAACAAGACCCTCTGGAGTGAGGAAGCTGGTTATCTTCGAGGCTGGAGCTCTTTCCCTGGTCAGTATCGCCATGGGATCACTGCTCGGCCTCGCTCTCACCCTTCTCTTTAGCAAGCTCGGCATTGACTACCGGGGGATTGAATTCGCGGGCTCAACCATAACCGAGATGCTTTATCCCGTGCTCCACATCAGGCAGTTCATAATCTATCCTCTGGCCACTTTCCTTTTCACGATTCTTACCAGTCTTTACCCCGCTCTAGCGGCTTCAAGGATGAAGATATCAGAGGCGATGAGAAAGAGCATGTAAAGGAGAAAAAAATGGACAACGGAAACAGAAAAATAATTGTCACCAAGAAAGTAAAAAAAGACTATAAGGACGATGATGTCGTGGTCAGGGCAGTGAGAGGAATTGACCTCACTGTAAAAGCCGGCGAATTCACAGCCATCGTGGGACCTTCCGGTTCAGGAAAGACGACGCTCCTGAACATCATTTCTGGGCTAGACACTCCAACCTCAGGAAAGGTTTGGTTAGACAACAAGCTTCTCACGGACATGAGCGGAAAAGAGCTTTCGGATTTCCGCCGCGACCACATAGGTTTTATTTTCCAGGCATATAACCTTATTCCTGTTCTTACAGTCGAGGAAAACATAGAATACATCATGCTTCTTCAGGGAGTTCCCCGCTCTGAAAGGCAGAGAAGGGTGCGTAAGATTCTAAAAGAAATCGGAATGGAAGGCTTTGAGCACCGCTTCCCACCAAAACTTTCCGGAGGCCAGCAGCAGCGGGTGGCTATTGCCAGGGCCATGGTTTCAAAGCCTGACCTTATTCTTGCTGATGAACCCACAGCCAACCTCGACCAGAAAACAGGAGCTGCCCTGCTGGATATGATGAGAGAACTCAACAAAAAGACAGGCATGACCTTTATCTTCTCAACCCATGATCCGATGGTGGTGGAGAGGGCGGAAAGAGTCATCAAACTTAGAGACGGCCTTGTCGAAGCTGATGAGCTGAAAAACTGAAATTGAAAAAGAAGATTCTGATCCTTGCTCTTCTGCTTTCTGTCGTAGTTCGAGTGCATTCAGCAGACATCATTTCTCTGGAAGGCTACCTGAAAAATTTCTTTATTCTCTTCATGCCCCCGGATTATTCCCAGGGGAGTCTGACTCTTAAAAATGTTGATATAGGCGCGGTGAACAACAGGCTAAGGCTTAAGCTTGGTTTCCGTCCCTCAAATTGGCTTTCATTCTACCTTGATTATGACCTTTCTCCCCGCATCCAGGACCCAGCTCTTTTCAGAGAGAATGCTATTTTTGGCGGCTTCACTCCCCTCGAATACAGGTTCAACGATTTTAAAGCCCGCCTCTATCCAGGTGAGCATGAACCTGTTTCGAGCTTCGGGCTCTTCCATAATCTCGACCGCTTTTTTGTGAGCATAACTCTACCTTTTGCTGATGTTTACCTTGGAAGACAGGCAGTTGCCTGGGGAAGCGCGCGGGTGATTAACCCAACTGATGTTATTTCACCTTTTGCTTTCAACGAGCTTGACAGAGAAGAGAGACGGGGCGTGGATGCCATCCGAGTTCGCATTCCCCTGGGAATGATGGATGAGCTGGATGTAGGCTTTGTTGCTGGTCGAGATTTTCGATGGGACAAAAATGCTCTCTTCCTCAGAGGTAAGTTTTATGTCCTCAAAACCGATATCTCTTTTCTTTTTATCGACTTTAGACGCCACCTTCTCCTCGGTTTTGACCTCGCTCGCTCGATTGGAGATGCTGGTTTCTGGCTCGAAGCCGGTTATGTCATCCCAGAATTTTTTAAAGAAGATAAAAATCCTGACGAGGAAAATTATTTCAGACTCTCGGTGGGCATGGATTACAACCTTACGAGCAGGATGTACGGATTTGTGGAGTACCATTTTAACTCTGCAGGAGAAAAAAAGCCTGAATTATACCTCTCTCTTTTCACCACCTCTCCTTACAGGGACGGTTCAGTTTACCTCATGGGAAAGAACTACCTGAATGCTGCCGCCACCTACCAGGTTACAGGCCTCATCTCTGCTACGGCTCTTTTCATTATCAATCTCTCGGACAGGTCGCTTATCTTCTCTCCCCTGTTGGAGTACAATATCGCTGAAAACATCTACCTCGGTGCCGGAGCCTATATCGGCACCGGAAAAAATCCCGAGCTTATCCCTGGCCCGTGGGATCCTGGATTAAAACTAAAATCAGAGTTCGGAACGTACCACGACATCTTTTTCACTTCCTTCAGGATTTATTTTTAGATTTTCTTCGAAATATTGGCAGGTGTCCTTTATCATTTTCTCGAAAGATATGTATTCATGGCTAAAATCACGCCTGCTCTTCTCGTTTGCGTAATATGGCTTCCAGCCGCTCAGCTTCCCATAAGAGGCGGTAAGAAGTGGTTTTCTTTGGGTTACATCACTCACAGCTTCGGAAAGGAAGCCGAGCAGGGTGAGGATAAAAGCAGGAAAGCGGAAAGGATATACTTTTTTCCCTGCATAGCTGCCAATTCTCTTCATCACCTCCCTGTATTCAACGTTGGCTCCCACTACCAGATATTTCTCTCCCTTTTTCCCGACCTTCAAAGATTTAACGATGATGCTCACCAGATCACGAACATCCACCACAGCCAGGCCGCCTGAAAAACAGCCGAACAGTCTTCCCCTGTAGACCATGCTCAGCATCCTATTAAGCGGACTCTCTCTATTCCGGTCTCCGGGACCCATGATAGCTGCAGGCAGAAGGATGACAGCATCAAGGCCTTTTTCTACCACCGCTCTTTCCACTTTTTGCTGTCCCTCGAATTTTGACCTCATGTAGTGGAAATGTGGCGGCCAGTTAAAAGGCGTTTCTTCAGTGGCCAGTCTTCCATGTGGATAAAATCCAACGGCTCCGGCTGAGGAAACATGAACCATCCTCCTCACCCTGTGAAAAAGACAGGCTTTGACAATATATTCAACACCATCCCTGTTAACCTGCATAAGTTTCGGATAATCTTTCTTCCAGTATGATATCAGACCAGCGAGGTGGACAACATGAGTATGGCCTGCAACTGCATTCATCACATCCACCCTGTTAACCACATCTCCTTCAATGATACGCAGCCCTGGATTCTTGGGCAGAAATTCTTTCATCCGGTCACCGGGAAGAACAAAAGCTGAAACTGGGGAATCAGGAAATGAGCGTCTGAGTTCAGGGATAAGTGTGTTTCCCACAAATCCTGTGGCACCTGTGACCAGAATCTTCAAACTATCACCTTTTAGTTAGCTGTTCTGTAGCGCTTGAAATAGAGAAATGTATCATTCACAATGCCTATCAAGGCGTGGATGAAGAGGGTATAAAGAAATGACCCTGTGGCATAGGCCAGAAACCCAAAAATCACACCTCCGATAAAAGAACTCACAATCTCCGAGGTAGGATGATTAAGATGGTAGACAGTGGAAATGATAGTCTGGACAAGAACCGCAGCAATAAGTGCGGTTGTGGTGCGGTTCATGAGCTCGAAGAGCGAAAAAAGAAAAAAACCTCTGAACGTAAACTCCCAGGCAGAATAATAAAAAAGAAGGTAAAACAGCTCATAGAGGATAAATTTTTTCGAGGAGGTGCAGGCACTTTTTGAAAAAGGGTAGAACTTGTTTAGCTTGGAGTCCTTGACCACAAAAACTCCTGAAACAGCAGCCACAGGGAGGGAGACAACCATGGCCAGGAGTCCAAGCCTGTAGTTTCCAGCACGAAATCCAAACCCGGCCAGAACATCCATCGGCTTGGGGGAGAAAAGGAAAACAGCGATAACCGGAATTAAAAGAAGAAAAAGAAAAAAAAAGACAAAATAAAGGAAAAAGGCCCTGAAATCATCGGTGTGCCTTCTGAGCAAGCTTTGGTGATGAAAACGAGAAGAAAGGAGAGTAAAACCAATGGCATACAGAATAAACAGAAAAGCATGAAGAGTGAACAAGGATTTCAGGAAATCCATCATAAAAAAAGACCTTTTCTCAAACTGATATGTGGCCGGCAGCCTTTTCTTCAAGATACCAGTTAACGATTGCATCCAGCTGCCCTTCAAGGTCGTTAACAGGCATATAGCCCAGCTCATCCACTGTTTTCGATATGTCATAACTCGTGTGGGAAGTGATGCGTCTTATTCTGTAGAAGGTAAGAGGAGGCGAGTAAGAATGTATAAGGAGAGCAATAATCTTCATCATAAGAGCAACAAGGTAGGGAAGAAACCTGGGGATGTACATTCTCTGCTTTTTTCCCAGCCTCTTCTGGAGTCCTGAGAAAAATTCCTTCCAGGTGATATCAGTGCCGTCAGTCACAGTAAAAGCTCGCCCCTCCAAATTTTCCTTTTCACAGGCAAGATAGACAGCCTGGGAGAGATTATCTATGTAACAAAAGGGCAGTATCCACTTACCGTGGCCGACAGTTGTTGGAACTCCCCTTTCGATTCCCCTCAGGAGATGGAGGCTTGAGGTCCGGTCGTTTGGGCCGTAGACATCAGCCGGCCTTATCACGACAACTGGAAAACCTCTCCTGTGGTGAAGCTCAAAAAGGTAATCCTCTGTTTTCCTTTTGTACCTCGTATAGGCAAGAAAATCAGCCTGCTTTCCAGGATTTTCCTCTGATATATCCTGCTTCCCGTAACCGAGGACAAGAGCAGAAGAGATGTAAATAAACCTTCTAAGTCCTCGCTTCCTTTCAAGAAGGATGTGAGCAAGGTTAACCGAACCCTGGAAGATATTTTTTTCGCACAGCTCGTCTGATGCCTGGTCAGAAACGAGGGAGGCAGAATGAACGACTAAATCAAGGTCTGGAGGAAGAGAAACCTTCCTCATGTCGATAAGGTCTCCACAGAGGAGGGAAACATCAAGGCTGGATAAAAAGTGGAGGTCAGAAGTCTCTCTTACCAGCCCGTAAACTTTATAGCCTTTGTGGATAAAATATCGGCACAGGTTGGAGCCGATAAAGCCGTTGGCACCGGTGATTAATATGCTCTTCTCCACAGCTGGAAATCTGCCTTCAATAGGAAATTTCAGAATACAATAGATATGTTAAAAGTTCAATCAGAGTTTAAAATTGATATACTCTCCCCGATTTTTGTGTATAATAATTCAGTTTGAAAATGCACCATACATAAAAATTCCCACCTAAGGAGGAAGACATGAAAAAGAGGCGAACTTTATTTCTTGTTTTAATTTTATTTTTAGTATCCTCCCCGCTATTGATTTCTGCCCGGAATAAAATTACCTCTCCTGAAGAATATTTCGGGTTTCAGATTGGAGCTGATTATCATCTGGTCAATTACTCACAGCTTCTATCCTACTGGAAAAAACTTGAACATGAATCTGAAAGGATGGCTCTCGAAGAAATCGGCCGCACAGCAGAGGGACGGCCGATGGTCATGGCCATCATCAGTTCGCCAAAAAACCAGAGGAAACTCAGCCGGTATAAAGAAATTTCAAGAAAGCTTGCTCTGGCAGAAGGCCTGACTGACTCTCAGGCCAGGTCAATGGCAAAAGAAGGCAAGGCTGTTGTCTGGATTGATGGAGGGCTGCACGGGTCTGAAGTCCTCGGAGCTCAGCAACTGATAGAGCTCAGCTACCAGATGACGAGCGGCAATGATGAAGAAACTCTCCGTCTCCTCGATGATGTTATCCTCCTTGTCTGCTGTTCAAATCCGGACGGAATGGAACTAGTTTCAAATTGGTACATGAGGGAAAAAACGCCTGAAAAGCGCACTCTGCGCGGGCTGCCCTGTCTCTACCACAAATACATAGGACACGACAACAACCGAGACTTCTACATGAGCACCCAGCCTGAGACAGAAGCGATAAACCGAGTGCTCTACCGAGAGTGGTTTCCTCAGATTGTCTACAACCAACACCAGAGTGGCCCCTCAGGAACAGTGCTTTTTGCACCTCCCTTCCGTAATCCTTTTAACTACTGCTTTGACCCTCTTGTCCCTTTAGGCATCGAACTTGTGGGCGCAGCCATGCACAACCGCTTTGTTTCCGAGGGAAAACCAGGGGCTACGATGAGAGAAGGCGCAGGCTATTCAACCTGGTGGAATGGTGGACTGCGCACCACAGCCTATTTCCATAACATGATCGGTATACTCACAGAAACGATAGGCAGCCCTACGCCAATAGATATCCCATTTCTTCCTTCCCGGCAGCTTCCAAACAACGACCTTCCTTTTCCTGTTGCACCTCAGAAGTGGCATTTCCGAAAGTCTGTGGAATATTCAATCACTGCAGATAAAGCAGTTCTCGATGTGGCTTCCAGGCACAGGGAAGACTTTCTGTATAACATCTACCGTATGGGAAAAAACTCCATCGAGAGAGGGAGTGGCGACCACTGGACTATAACTCCAGCCAGGATTTCGGCCGTTGAAGAGGCGATTAAAAAAGACAAGGCCAAAATGGTCGGCAGAGGAAGGTCACGCGGCTATCCGCTCAAGTACTACCAAATGCTCCACAGCCCTGCATGGCGTGACCCCAGAGGATACATCATTCCTTCTGACCAGCCAGATTTTCTGACCGCTGTAAAATTTGTAAACACCCTTATCAAAAACGGAATTACCGTTTATGAGGCAAAACGAGAGTTTGAGATTGGTGGAAAACTCTATCCCAGAGGCTCTTTTATCGTCAACTGCGCCCAGGCATTCAGGCCTCATGTGCTGAGTATGTTCGAGCCCCAGAATTATCCGGACGTGCTTCTCTATCCAGGTGGACCTCCAAGGCCAACCTATGATCTCGCAGGCTGGACTCTGGCTTTCCAGATGGGGATAAAGTTTGACCGCATCCTTGAAGGATTTAATGGACCGTTTGAAAAAGTCGAGGGTTTTGCTCAAGCACCCCCAGGAAAAATTAGCGGTGTCAAGAACGCTGTTGGTTTTCTTCTCAGCCATGAGTTCAACGATGCCTTCGTAGCCATAAACCAATTTCTCAAAAAAGGTAAGAATGTTTTCTGGATTGCCAGCTCATTCGAGTTTGAAGGGAGGACTTATCCTCAGGGGACAATATACATCCCTTCAAGCAGCTCTACCAACCAACTGCTGGAAAAACTGGCCAGGGAAAAAGGACTCATTTTTACTGGCATAAACTCGGTGCCCGCAGTCGAAGCCTTCCGGCTTAAGCCTGTTCGCGTCGGTCTCTGGGACCGATACGGAGGCTCGATTTCATCAGGATGGCTGCGCTGGCTGCTCGAACAGTTCGAGTTTCCGTTCGAAGTTGTCTATGCACCAACTCTGGATAGTGGAAAAATCGAAGACAGGTTTGATGTCCTTATTTTCCCCAGCGGAGCTGTTCCAAGCTTAAGAGGGGGGACAGGAAGATTTTCTTTTTCTTCTTCTCTCCCCAACCCTGAAGATGTACCCGAAAAATATCGGGACAGGCTGGGGAGGGTGACAGCAGAAAAAACAATACCTAAGATTCTTGATTTCCTGAGAAAAGGGAAGACTGTGCTCGCCATCGGTTCCTCAACCAGCCTGGCTTTCCATGCTCGTCTTCCGCTTAAAAATGCTCTCATCGAAAAGCTACAGGACGGGACAGAAAGGCGGCTTCCCCGGGAGAAATTTTTTATCCCCGGCTCAATACTCGAAGTAAAGGTGGATAGCTCAAATCCTCTTGCCTATGGTATGCCTGAAAAAGCAGACATAACTTTTTACTACAGCCCTGTTTTCGAGTTAATGCCTGAAGCAGGACTCAAAGGAGTAAATCCAGTCGCCTGGTTCGACTCAAAAAAACCTCTGAGGAGCGGCTGGGTATGGGGTGAACACTACCTTGAGCAGAAAGTGGCCATCATCGAGGCTGAGGTGGGGAAAGGTAAGCTTTTTCTCTACGGACCAGAGGTTTACTTCAGGGGTCAAGCGCACGGAACTTTTAAATTCTTATTCAACGGTATTTACTACGGAATTGCAGAAAAAACAGAACTCAAGTAGTCCAGTTTACTATTGACATGCTGGCGCACGAAATGAGATTGCCACGCTTCGCTCGCAATGACGAGATCCTATATAGATAATAATAATTTATTCTCTCACCTTCACGCCCATTTCCTCCAGCAGGTAGTCAACCCCACTGAACTTATGAGTAATCCAGAACACATAACGGATATCAACAGCTATTGACCGACTGTAAGACTCGTTCCAGGCAAAATCATTGATGGTGGCCTCAAAGGTGCGGTCAAAATTTATACCCACAAGCTGACCCCGTGAATTGAGCACCGGGCTTCCTGAGTTTCCTCCGGTTGTGTCAGTGTCATAAAGAATACAGACCGGGACACTCTTGAGCTCAGGATGCTCAAACTGTCCAAAATCTCTTCTCCTGTAAAGCTCCATTATTTTCGGGGGAGTATCAAATGGCTCAACACCTGTTGTCTTTTCTATCACACCTCTGAGGGTCGTAAGAGGCTGGTACCAGACTCCGTCTCTCGGCTGGTAGCCGCGAATCCTGCCAAAGGTAAGCCTCAGTGTTCTGTTAGCATCAGGAATAAACTCTTTCTTAAGGAATTTCTTTTTAACCTCTATAAGCCTGGCATAAAGTGTGTCCAGAGCCCCTTTGCGTGCTTTTTCTCTCTCCTCCAGTTCCTGATAAACCGGATATAGTTTTTCGGCCAGCCTGAGAAAAGGATCATCTGTTTTTCTCAGCTTTTCAGGCTTTTTATCGAGCATGGCCATAAGCACCCCTTTCTCTGCCAGTTTTGACCTACTGTAAGCACTTTCGATAAAGCGGTCGGCCGACTTCTCAAGATTAGTGGCTTCAAGTATAGAATCAAAGGCTTTGATCCGCTGCTCGCGCGGAAGGCGCGCTGCCCGCATAAGCATTTCCTTAAAAATTACCCTGTCTGTGGGCTCATAGTAGTTCTCGAGTGCCAGCTCCAGCCTTCTTTTTGTGCGGGAAAAATTTCTCTCCATGTAATCTGGTTTGCGCTCAAGGTCTTCTTTCTGGAGCTCGCTCGAAGCTTCCCAGGCTGTCAAGGCAAAGTTCAGCATGTTCACGCTACGTCTCAGATAATTGAGAAGAAGCTCATATTCAGCCTTTTCCCTCATTTCTTCATAGATTTCCTTTATTTCCTGGAGAACAGTTCCGTACTCAGCTTTAAGCTCCGGGTCTGAATCGATAAACTCCTGAAGAGCCTTCTCCTCCTCTCTTTTTTTCTCAACAAGACTAACTCGTCTGAGTCCCTGAAGCTTTCCTCTGTAGTTTTTCAGTGTATTGGCAAGTCCCTTTATTCTACCCAGGTGTTTGAGGGCAACTTCCCTCTTCCTCTCGCTCATTTTCTCCATGACAGAAATCTGCCATCCATACCAGTCAACAACAAAAGGCATCCTGATCTCTTCTTCAAAAGAGACAAAATCTGAAGTCCTGTGGCGGTAAGTGCGTCCTGGATAGCCGAGGATAAATACGAAATCTCCCTCATCTACCCCACGGGGAGAAACCTTGATGACTTTTCGGGGATGATAGGGAATGTTTTCGGGCGAGTATTCTGCGGGAGAACCATCAGGAGCGACATAGGCCCTCATAAAAGAAAAATCGCCTGAGTGCCGGGGCCACATCCAGTTGTCAACCTCGCCTCCGAATTCACCTATGGAGCGTGGCGGAACATACACAAGACGGATATCCTTAAGATAAGTATAGATGAAGAGCACATATGTTTTCCCGCTGAACATCTCTGCTACCTCAGCCCTTTTGCCCGGGTTCTCTTTCTCAGCCTTTTTAACAATTTCCTTTATTTTCTTCTCTACGGCCTTCGTTCTCTGGGCAAAATCCATATCCTCACTCACCGCACTCAATACCTCATCAGAGACATCTCGGTAGGACTCGGTGACGCGGGCAGTTATGCCTCTGGCCTCAATCTCCTCAGACCTTGTCCGGGCCAAAAAGCCGTTCCTTATGTAATCGTGCTCTTCTGTGCTCGCTGCCTGGACTGCTCTGTAGGCACAGTGGTGATTGGTAAGAATCAGACCATCCTCTGAAACAAAAGAACCGCTACACCCCCCAACCTGGACAATGCCGTCGATTAAACTCACTCCATGAGGATTAAATATTTTTTTCGGAGATATCCTTAATCCTTTTCTTTTCAACTTCAGCTTGTGTATCTCGCTCACAGGCCACATCCCCTCCTCTGCTCTGCTCGAAGAATACGGCAGTAAAAATATAAGCAGGAACAGAGATATCGCAGCCAGAGTCTTTTTCATCTCACCCTCCTCTAAAATGGGGTCAGGTCTTACATTATAACATTTCATCTGATACAAAGAGAGCAAGAGTCTTTGGATTATACAATTATATTAGTATTCACAACATAAAATAATCGTTTTGTGCTTAAAATGTTATAATGTAAGACCTGACCCCTTAATACGGGAGGATAAAAAATGAAACTTGAAAGATTATACCAGAAAGCAGTGGAAGTGGGGATTGAGAATGATCTCAGAGGAAAAGATGAGATAAAGAAAATCCTCAAGGAAGAAAAGGAAAAACAAAAAAGCCTCAAGGAAGAGGACACTCCCTACTATGACAGGGACAGATTATTCAACCCCTTCAACGACACCAGAGTGTTAAACGGTGACTTAAATCTCGATGTGCAGAGGGCTCTTGTGGGCATCGACATGGAAGTGGCAGAAATTCTCCTCGCCTACACGCTCAACAGGGACTTCGATAAAAAAATTGACCTTGTCATCTCTCACCACCCTGAAGGTTATGCCCTGGCCGGTCTTTACGAAGTGATGAAGCTCCAGGCAGATTTACTGGCCAAGTACGGAATCCCGATAAGCGTGGCTGAGAAACTGATGGAAAAGAGAACAAGTGAGATTGAGAGGCGTCTCATGCCTGTCAACCACAACCGGGCAGTGGATGTAGCCAGGCTGCTCGGGATTCCGATGATGTGCGTTCACACTCCCTCAGACAACTGCGTCACAAATTATCTGACAAAAAGATTCGAGAAAGAAAAACCCTATAAGCTGAAAGACCTGGTAGGCATGCTGAAAAAAATTCCGGAATACCAGAAGCTGGCCGCACTTCAGGTGCCGCCAAAGATTGTGAACGGCTCAGAAGATAATAAATGCGGTAAGATTTATGTCGATATGACCGGAGGCACAGAAGGCTCAAAGGAGATTTTCGAAAAATATGCCTCGAGCGGCGTAAGCACCCTTGTCTGCATGCATCTCAGCGAAGACCACCTCCAGAATGCCAAAAAAGCAAACCTCAACGTGGTCATCGCCGGCCATATCTCAAGCGATGTACTGGGTCTCAACCTCCTCTTTGACGAAATAGAGAAAGAGGAGGAGCTTGAGATTATCGGCATCTCAGGCTTTGAGCGCATCAGAAGAATAAAGTAAAAGTAGCCGACATTCAGTCCTTGACCTCCCCATTTTTTGTGTGATAAGTTCATTCCAAGATGCCAGGGGGTGGAAAGTGTAGAGAATGGAGAGGGATCAGCCATGCACAAAAAGGGATTTTTTATTTCGAAACATAAAAAAAGTCATGTGCCTCTCCAACCGCAAATCGTTTATCAGAAACTCTGATGGCTGTGGAGAATAGAGATGAATACTTTCGATAACCTCCCATTTCGTTCTCTATATATTTGGGGGAGAATGTCTATCTAATAGTTGATTGCCCGGCTGTTTGCGCTATGTGGACCAATCTATAGAAATGTAAAAAAAGCAAAGGTTGATTTCAGTGATATGCCATCTTTAGCTCATTTTCAATTGCCGCTAACAAGAGAAAATGCCAGAATAAATGCTATGGTTATAGCCTTTATTCCTAGGCGAAATCGAACCTCAATGGAAGAAAAAGGAATTAATCTCTCCAATTCAATGCCTCCCCCAGCAACAGCTCCATAATCAAATTTGTAGATAAGTGCCCCAGAGGCAATATAAGCGAGCTCACCGCCTCCAAAAAGATAAAAAGGAGAACGAAATAAACGTTTAAACTTCACTAATATAGGAAGATTAATTTCGTGGACTGTAAAAGCAATGATTCGGGATTCTTCTGTCCATGCATCTACTATTTGGGTATATCTTTTCTGAAAATAAAGCCCGTTGAGTTCGAATGATATGTTTTTTGATAAATTAAATTCAGCCCCGCCGCCCAAAAGAAAGCCGCCCTTAGATTCTGGCCGAAGGTCAAGGTAGCTATGTTCATGTACTGTTGAACTATTTACTCCAATAAGAAACTTAAAGTCTGCCCCATAAGATTTGGGAGCAAATGTTGCAACAGGCGCTGTGACAGCAAACATGACAACAAAAACCAAAGCCAATAATCTTTTCATTTTGAACCCCATCCCTTTAGGGTTTCATTAGAGTCAACGAACCCATCTTCCCAATCAATAACGGCTGCTCCAAGTATATTATCATGAGCAAATTCAAGGGGCAATGGTTATTGAGAGCACAAGGATCATCAAGGTCTATATATCTATTCCCCGCAGCAGTAAAAAAGAGCTTTCCTGCCCCCAAACTCTCGTAATAGCATTCTTTAGTCCAAAAGGTGATATTTCTATCCTTCTGGGCATGAAAATTTAAGTTTTTTCCATAGAGGGCAATTTTCACTCCTTAACCTCCAAAACAAGGCTCTCAAATGTCCTACAATCCATTTTTTCAAGCCAACCCATATCTAATTCCTTTGAAGGTATTTAATGGAAGATATTGTCCATCACTCGTCCTCTCCCATCCATGCTGATTCTGATCTCATCCCTCTTAAGCTCATCGATAAAACCTGTACTCGTAAATTGGACGCCCTGGTCAGTATTAAAAATCTCTGGTCTTCCTCCCTCTAATGCTCTCTTTAAAGCTATGAGACAAAACATCCCTGAGTACCAGAGCTGGCCAGGCTGCAGGTGCCGCCAAAGATTGTGAGCGGCTCTGAAGATAATAATTTTAGAAAAAGAGGAGCAGCTTGAGTTTATTGAACCTTAATCTGGGGGAAAAGCGGGTAGAAAAAATTCAAAACAGCCAATTAAATAA
The DNA here is from genome assembly GCA_046760305.1 of Candidatus Aminicenantales bacterium. Classification (GTDB taxonomy): domain Bacteria; phylum Acidobacteriota; class Aminicenantia; order Aminicenantales; family Aminicenantaceae; genus JBHIDX01. The sequence goes on along the minus strand of JBHIDX010000047.1, from coordinate 2,566 downwards.
AAATTATCTTTCAAATAGGGCTTCACAAAAATAGCTTATAATTTCAGATTTGGCAATAGAGTCTTGACGAAACGGATTTTATCATGAAGGCCCAGCTGATGAGCTGCCAAAGCTATCAATAGAACAGATATGTGTGCGATTGTGCAATGGTTCTCTGTCGCTTGAAGACCTATGACAGTTGGTCTCTGCATTGTTATTGTCAAGAGACGTGAAAACACTCTTTCCGCTGATGTTCTCTGGTTATAGATTTTTTTAAACTTTTGACTGTTATAATCGATCTGCCATCTGACTGTTGGGCTTAGACGCAAGAGATAATTGCATCCTTTTTGGGTAAAGTATTTAGGATGAAAAGCTGGACAGACCAGGAATCGACTTTGATAGACTCTGCTATAGTAGAGGGGACAACTGTATTGGAGATAGGTTTTGCCTCTTGTGGTCATTTTTCCCCTTCTATGCATTTCCAGATTACCCGGACAGATAATGGTGTTCTTTTTAACTTGGAAGTCATCCTTTTGATGTCCTCTTGGATTTTTAGGGATCACAGGCTTGGCCTTCATTTCAAAGAAAATGTAAGAGAGGAGGTCTTCGATGTCGTAGTTGGCATCAGCTACCACCGCTTCGTAAGGCAATTGAAAAAGCGACATCAGTCCTTGGAGCAATGGCAGGGCCTGTTTTTTTTCGTCATGATCAGCCGGAAGTGTCTTTTCATGGCTGAAAAGCCTAAAGTCTCAGCCAGTGCGGGATTATTCTTCAACTCAAAAGCCAGCTCACTCAGAGAAGGCAATCTGCGAAGATTTTTGTAGATGAGGGCGCGAAGGATAGCATCTTTGTAAAATGAGGGGCGACCCCTTTTTCTTGTTGTGTTATCGCCCAAAGAAAGAAGCTGGTCGAATATTTTTTCATAAAGAACCTTAGGAGGAAGGTCCTGAGGTCGGAATAGAGAACTCATGATACCCTCGAATTTCGTGAAGGTGATGTAAAAACCGTAAAATAGAGGGTATCAAAATGGGAATAGTTAGGATAGTCAATTGATTCATATTAAAAGAAATGGATGTGTTCAAAAATAGGGGCTTCACGAAAATGCGCTTTACTAACTCCGCGATTTTATGAGGTGGGAATAGGGCTAAAATGGCTGAATTTAAAAATTTTCAGCGTCATAACTTATTGATAATCAATAAATTAACAAAGGTTAGGAAAACAAGGAGTTGACCCTCTCTAACTTATTGATATAGAATGAGTTAGAATTTCGTGAAGACCTGTTATCTTTCAAATTAACATTAGGGAAAAAATGAAAAGAAAGGGATTCTTTTTTGTTTGTCTGTTGCTTCTTCTGTTTTTTCCTGGATTAGTAATGATGAAAAATATGGAATAAAGCTTTCGGGTGGGATGAATTATCAATTAGCTGGAGATGTAAATGAAGGAGTTAAAGGTGTTATTGATTATTTGCGTGACTTAAGTATTTTATACGGATATTCTGTGGAAGGTGAGGCGAAACCAATTCACCTCAGTTTTGATTTTGAGGGAGATATCATAATTAACCTCACTCCTCAAATTAGCATTGGATTTGGAACTGGCTATATTCAGGGAGCCAAAACAAGTGAAATAACTGTTCGTGTACCGATAGAAATTGAAGCAAGGATTTACACCTATAAACCCAAGATAAGTGCTGTTCCTATTAAACTTGGAGTGTTTTACATTCTTCCTATGAGTGAATTGACGAATGTTGTTATTAATGCAGGAATTGGATTTTATATTACTAAATATTCATATGATTATCTTCCAGGAGGACCAGGGAACAAAATTGCTCAAACAGCAAGTGCTAAAGGCTTTGGGTTTCACGGAGGAGTTGGATTTGAATTCAATTTATCCCCAAATATTGCGCTTGTTTTAGAAGGTCAGGGAAGATATGCCAAAATTGGAGGCTTTGAGGGAACAATTAGATATTCAGGTAGTGTTCTGCCGTTTGAGGAAGAAGGATCCCTTTATTATTGGGAACAAATGACTATCCTCGGAAAATATCCTAAAGTATTAGTGCGGGAAGATAAACCCTCTGGACCAATCTATACCAATGTGAGAAAAGCAAAGGTTGATTTCAGTGGTTTTACCTTTTATGCAGGAATTAAAATCAACTTCTGATTCTTGAGCAAGAATTGAGAAAACGACTTAAATCAAAAAAGGTTAAAGATAGAAAATCTGAATTGACATCTTTTCCGCTGATTTATGGGACTTCAGATTAACCGATAAAATAAAGGGAGATGAGGAAATAACATGATTTTTATACTTGCAGCTTGACCTCTATGTTCCCCGCCTAAACTTTGTCTTTGGCGAGGCTGAACTCGGAGGTCACTTTGCTGTTTCCTGCTTATCCCGGATACATTATTGCTTTTTCTCTATCTTGAGCGTCAACGGAAGTTTACAATCCTGAGCTGCAAGCGGTAGAGCTCCTCACTCTAACTCCTTTCATTTCAGCAATTATCCTCTTCGTTTGGGGATTGGCATGTTTTTTGATTAATGACTCCTTGCTGTGGCAGGAGTTTACCGTCCTCGTCATCCGGAACGCACCGTG
>JBHIDX010000046.1:0-19193 GCA_046760305.1 Candidatus Aminicenantales bacterium | reverse complement strand
TATCATCTCCAAGCACACCCACGAACCATGAAAATTACCTCGTCATTGCGAGGAGCAGAGCGACGAAGCAATCCCATGCACTGGCGGCCTCTCGTCATTGCGAGCCCTGAAAGGGCGAAGCAATCTCCTACACTGGCACGTCGAGGTCATTGCGAGGAGCAGAGCGACGAAGCAATCCCATACACTGGCGGATGTGAGGAGATTGCCACGCTCCGCTCGCAACGGAGGATTGCTTCGCTCGCTCGCAATGACAATAGGCATTTTCGAACCAATAGTTCAGGCTAATTAACCATATAACCTAAGGTGATGGCGATTTTCATGGCTGAAAGGGATTTCTCAGAGCCAATTTCCCTGCCCATGAGAAGAGCACCATCCAGGTAAAGCCCCCTCCACTCGAGGCCTGTTCCGAGCGTAAAATAATAATAAGAAGAATCAGGTTCTCTCATCGGCTGGGGATCATACACAAAACCTATCCTTGTCGGAGAGTCCACCTTTTTCCTGAAGAGCCAGAAAGAACCACGGTATTCAAGACCGAGGCTGGCTTTAACCACATCCTTAAAATCTCGCTTGAGAGGCTCTCCGAAATAGTTCACACTGTAGTCTGACCATTTAAAATAGGTAACATCAGACGCTAGAAGCAGATTCTGAGAGAGAAAATAACTTACTCCAACTCCAACTATCCAGGGCTGCCTAAAAGTATCATTCGATGAAGATTCAATTCTTATATCTGTTTCTGTGCCCGGACATAAAAATCTCAACAGGCTGTGGCTTTCTGAATTTTTTGCGAACGGCGAGCGAAAAGCAGCTCCTAGCCTCAATCGCCTGGAGAGCTCGCACAAAAAGCCACCATTAAGGTAGATTCCGCTCAATTTATGGGATTTAGAATCAGTGATGGTAATTTCATCCCTCAACCACCACTCAGTAATATCTTTATTAAGATTTCCGTAGGTGTAATTAATACCAATTCCAACCGATATTCCTTTAAAAAGTAAACGGGAAAGCGAGAGGTTCACGTTGTAGAGGCTTCCCTTCTGGTCAAGTTGAAGATAGTAGCGAAGCGTTCCTTGAGAAGAATATTCAGCCCTGGTCTCAGGCCGTGAGTAGTTCTCAACCTCACCCCAGCTTAAAGCCAGCCCCCACTGGCCGAGATGAAGGGAGAAGCCAATAAAGTCAAACCCGAAATACCTGCTGTACATTGGTGTCTCTGTTGCAACCGGGCCTGTATTAACCACGGAATATTTAAAAAACGAAGCAGCGTTGAGGGAAACATTGCCCAAAAAACCAATCTTCGGCAGCGTAGTTAAGAGAGCAGGATTTGTTAAAGCTACCGAGCAATCAGAGCCCGCAGCAATGAGAGCCTCTCCTCTGCCGAAGGAAGAAGCTGTTTTTATGCCGAAGATATTCCAGGTGCGAAAGGGAGCTTCATCCTCGTACTGCCCGATTACAAGCTGTGCCTCAGCCAGGTTAAACAAAAAAGAATGAAAAACAATAAAAAAGATTAAAAAGCGAATTATTTTTCTCATTTTACCCCAAATCCATCCTCCATGAACATCTTCGATGATTACTCATAAGATAGCATAAATACTACCTTTAAAAATAAATATAAATACTATCCTGCCTTAATAGTCAATATTCTTTTCTCGCTTCCCGCTCTCGTCATCGTCGCGAGGCACGAAGTGCCGTGGCAATCTTCCCTTGCGAGCGAAGCGTGGCAACCCCACGAACTCCCGGATATGATGAGATTGCCACTCCCTTTCAGGCCTTGCAACGACGGATTGCTTCTCTTCGCTCGCAATGACGGCGGCTTTATTTAACCTTTTCCCGTATATCGCTCCAATTCACTGTTCACTGTTTACTGTTCACTCTTTTCCCTTAGTCCTTAACCCTTCACCTTTAACCTTAAAAAATAGGAAATAGGTATCATGTCCCCATTTTTTCTTTTGCTTTATTTGAATAACGAAAATATATATACTATAGGGTAAATTTTTTCAGAAACATACGACCGAGAGATAGAAAATGGCCAAAAAAGTTCGAATAAAATGCACGGGAGCATACGTGCCCAATAAAGTCCTGACCAACTCTGACCTGGAAAAGATGGTTGATACCTCTGACGAGTGGATAACCACCCGTACCGGTATCAAAGAGAGAAGAGTGGCAGCAGAGAATGAAGCTTCTTCTGACCTCGCCATCAGGGCAGCCAGACAGGCACTTCAACACGGCGGACTCAAAATAAAGGATATTGACCTCATTCTCGTCGCCACCTCGACCCCGGATACCATCTTCCCTTCCACTGCCTGCTGGGTGCAAAAAGGCCTTAAGGCTGACCACATCCCTGCCTTTGACCTCTCTGCCGGATGCACAGGGTTTCTCTACGGATTGATTGTGGCTGAAAGCATGATTCTGAGCGGGAATCTGAAGAGAGTACTTCTCATCGGTTCAGAATTACTGACCAAAGTTACAAACTGGAAAGACAGGAACACATGTGTTCTCTTTGGGGACGGAGCCGGAGCAGTAATCCTCGAAGAAAGTAAAGATGACTCTGGTATTCTCTCCCATTACTGGCGGGCAGACGGAAGCCTGGGAGACCTTCTTTCAATCCCAGCCGGAGGAACACGCCTCCCAGCTTCGGGAAGGACAATTGCTCAGGATCTCCATTTCCTCCATATGAAAGGAAACGAAGTTTTTAAACACGCGGTGAAGAGGATGGGCGAGGCTGCTCAGGAAGCACTCTGGAGAGCAGGAGTAAAAAAAGAAGATATCAACTTCTTCCTTCCACACCAGGCTAACATCAGAATCATAGATGCAACTGCCAAGCGCCTCGATCTACCCCTAGAAAAAGTATACATAAACATCCACAAATACGGAAACATTTCTGTGGCTTCAATACCCATCAGCCTCCATGAGCTTAACCAGGAAGGGAAACTCAAAAAAGGAGATATAATCCTCATGGATGCTTTTGGCGCAGGATTTACCTGGGCTGCAGTCGTTTACCGCTGTTAAACTGGAAAAGAGCTTAACCACTCCTTCACCATGCCCGAAGCTCCTCTGATCGAAATGAGGGAGAAAAAGCCTGAAAAAAGATGAAGTCTTCCTTTAAGAGAAAAAATAAGGGAGAAGGGAAGGCAAAACCGAAAATACTGGTCCATATCTGCTGTGCGCCTGATGCTCTCTATGTTATGGGCCTTCTGAAAGGAAATTATGAGCCTGCAGGATATTTTTACAATCCCAACATTCATCCTGAAGAAGAGTATGCTCTAAGGCTTAAGGAAGTAAAAAGAGTAGCCGGAGAGCTCGGCTTCCCTTTCCACGAGGGAGAGTACGACATAAATCGCTGGAAAAGGCTTACCGAAAAACATAAAAACGAGCCTGAAAAGGGAAGAAGATGCGATATATGTTATGCCATCAGGCTGGAGAGAACAGCCCGCAAGGCTGCGGAGCTCGATTTTGATTCTTTTACCACAGTCATGAGCCTCAGCCCGTGGAAAAAAGCAGATGTTCTCAACAGGATAGGCCGCATGTTTGGCCGGCGCTACGGCCTTCATTTCCTCGAGGCGAACTTCAAGAAAAAAGACGGATTTAAAAAAAGCATCGAATTAAGCCGGGAGCACTGCCTCTACCGTCAAGACTACTGCGGCTGTGAGTACAGCCAGCGCGAAAGAGAGGAAAAGAAAAAAAACAAAGGCTACGCTCTCCGTGTTTCTGTTTCAGGTGTGGTTCAGGGAGTCGGATTCAGGCCTGCTGTCTACAGGCTGGCAGAAAAGCTGGCTCTTAAAGGCTGGATCAAAAACATAGGTTTTGGAGTCGAGATTCACCTCGAGAGCAGAGAAAAATCTGCGGTTGATGATTTTTTGAAAGCACTGGAGAAAGAAAAACCTCCCCTCGCCCAGATAGAAGAAATAAAAGCAGTCCCAACCTCATTCAGAAACTACCGAAACTTCACCATCAGAAGGTCAAAAAAAGGTGAACGCTTCGTCTTCATTTCCCCGGATATTTCAATCTGCGATAACTGCCGCACAGAACTCCTGACACCAGAAAACCGCCGCTTCCTTTACCCTTTCATCAACTGCACTGATTGCGGACCCCGGTACACCATCGTCAAATCTCTGCCTTATGACAGGAAGGAAACAACCATGGAACACTTTTCCATGTGCGCCGAGTGCGCGGAAGAGTACTCGAATCCTCTTGACAGACGCTATCACGCCCAGCCAGTGGCCTGTCCTCGGTGCGGTCCTCAAGTAATGCTTAAAGAAGCAAGGAGTGGAAAACGAGTGAGGGGTGGTATCAAAAAGGCAGTTGAGTTGATAAAAAACGGAAAAATCCTGGCAGTAAAGGGCCTGGGTGGGTTTCACCTTGTCTGCGATGCGCTCAATCCTGAAGCAGTAAGGCGGCTGAGAAGAATAAAGGCGAGAAAAACAAAGCCTCTGGCTCTGATGGCCAAAGATTTAACGACCGTTGAAAAATATGCCTTTCTCAACGCCAGAGAAAGGGAACTCCTCCTTTCAGCCCGAAGGCCAATTGTCCTTCTCCGCAAGAAAAGAGATATTAGAGGAATTGCTCCCTATCTCATGGAAATGGGCTTCATGCTTCCTTACACTCCTCTTCACTACCTACTTCTTCAGCAGCTTGAGCTTATTGTGGCCACGAGTTCGAACAACAAAGACGCACCGATTATGAAAGAAGAAGAGGAAGGAATAAGCATCCTCTGTGACTGTATCCTCACCCACAACCGGCCGATTCATATCAGGACCGACGACTCGGTGATGAAAGTCGTGGCCGGAAAGCCTCTCTTTTTAAGACGTGCCCGTGGTTATGTACCCTACCCGCAGAGAGTTCCGGACTCGCTTCATTCCACCTCTCAAGTGCTTGCTCTAGGAGGAGAACTCAAAGACACTCTCTCTGTTTACAAGAGAGGCTATGTTGTTACCAGTCAATTCCTGGGCGATCTCGACGAATACCAGAACTATGCCTATTTTGAGGAGACCCTGAACCATCTCCTCCATCTTTTCCAGATAAAACCTGAAGTGGTGGTCACTGACCTCCATCCTAACTTCCATACGACAAGATTTGCCCAAAGAAGCGGTTTAACCCATCTCCAAGTCCAGCACCATTTTGCCCATCTTCTAGCTCCTCTTCTCGAACACGGTCTGGAAGGAGGGAAAAAGGTACTCGGCGTTTCCTTTGACGGCTACGGTTACGGCACGGATGGAGCAGCCTGGGGCGGTGAATTTCTGATTGCAGACTACAATTCTTTCACCAGGTTTGCTCATCTCAAGTATGTGCCTCTCCCCGGGGGCGACCTGGCAGCAAAACAACCCTGGCGCATGGCCCTCTCTTACCTCAGGGATACCTTTGGCCCGAACATTCCTCAAGTGGAGAGCCTCAAAAAAATCAGCAATAAGAAAATAGCCCTCGTAATGAGCATCATGGAGTCCAGTTTCAACTCTCCTCCGACTTCAAGCTGCGGCCGTCTCTTCGATGCTGTTTCTTTTCTAACCGGTCTTGCTCCGCGAGAAGTGGAATTCGAAGCAGAAGCTCCAATGAGGCTGGAAGCAGCGGCTGAGGAGGGTTTGGAAGAAAGCTACACTTTCTCAATCAGCCGCGAGCCACTTCCCTTAAAAGTATCTTTTGAAGCTACCATTGAAGGAATCATCGAAGACCTGAAGAAAGGAGCGGCAGTATCCCGCATCTCATCGAAATTCCATAACACTCTGGCCCAAGCAGTGGTTCGGGTGGCGTTGAGGGTTGAAGAGAAATTCGGACTAGATACAGTCGTTGTCGCCGGAGGGGTTTTTCTCAACAGGGTTCTTCTCAGCAGAACATGTTCGCTCCTGGAAAAAAGCGGTTTTAGAGTGCTGAGGCCGGTCAAATACTCACCAAACGACGAATCTCTATCCATTGGCCAGGTAGCCTATGCACTGGCCAGGTTGAAATCAGGCTGAGCTGATTCCTCATTGCGGAAACGCCGCCCACGAGCGATGAAGGGATTGCCGCGCTTCGCTCGCAATCACACCTCTTGCCTATTCCCTGACAAGCCTTATTTTCACTCCACCCACAAGAGAAGATATTATGTTCAGCACAACAGCCTCGACCAGCCCTAAGAGGCCAAGAGCGATAAAGCCCACCATCCCCCCTAAGCCGGCCATTAAAATCCCTCCGAAAAGCTGACCGTGAACCGCCCTTAAAAAGCCGGGCATGATTCTTACCAGACCTGAAAAATAATCAGAGGCACCAACAAAGGCTCCGAAAACAATGCCCAGCACGAGCCCGATAAAACCGCAGAATCCAGAAAAAGAAAAAAGACTTAAGCCCCGGAAAATATAATACGCGCTTTCCTCCCTTTCTCCTCCTTCTCCTGATAAGCTTCGGCTCTCTATCTGCCTCTTCCTCTCTTCTCTTTGCTCTTTTTCATTTCCAGCACCACAGCGAGGACACACCTGAGAAGGATACTCGAGCGGATATCCGCACGAAGGACAGACACTCATCTTGAGATGCTTTACATTTCCCCCGCAGCGGGCACAGACTTCAGCCGTGATTTCATTCTCAAACCCACAGTAAACACATATAGCTTTACCCTGTTGGACTGAAGGCGGGGTGGCCTGAATCCAGTTCCTGCCGTCGTAGTAGTACCATTTTCCACTCTGGGCTCCAATCATCCAGAACCGACCTTCATCATCCTTCAGCCTTAGCTTTTTAAGCTGCCTGATGTATTCTTCCCTTGAAATATTCCCCAATTTGAACTGTTCTTTTAGCCGGTTGAATGATTCTTCCATTTCCACGAACTGCTTATTCATGTTTTATCTTCTCCCGCTGTCTGTCATGTGTCTCGAGGAAAAGGCGGTTTTACCTCCTAAATCCACTGCATGTGGCCATTATATACGAGAAATGAAAAAAAATAAACGAATTACTGGCAGAACAGGCAGCAGTTTGTAAACTATTTGTTTTCAGTTAGTTATAATTTCTTTATTTTCAATAACTTATATATAGTGACTAAATTTTGTGCAAAATGTCATATTTTCAATAAATTAATGAAATTAGCTTTTAGTTTGAGGTTGATTTCCACAACTTTTCCACAATTTCTGTGAAAAACTCTCAGGGAAAAAATTAGTTCGAAAATGCTCCGTGTCATTGCGAGCGAGCGAAGCGAGCGTGGCAATCTCATTTTCATTTGTCGTGGGTGGCGTTGTCGCCATGAGGAATTACTTGAAAATATCGAGCAGACTGTAGCCTTTTATCGGAGCGGGAATAAAGGAGAGGATAAAAATAAGCAGAGCAACAAAAGCCATTATCTTCCGCCGGGGCGAAAGTGGAGTAGCTTCGTCAATGATGCGGGGATGTTTCATGCCCAGAACAAGGATGATAAAAGCCCAGATAAACCAGCCCACCCAGAAAACAACGCCCATAAAAAAGAAGAGATAAAGAAAAACGCGTGCAGCCAGCCCTGATTTCTGCCCGAAGAGAGCATAGGAAATGTGCCCCCCATCTAGCTGGCCCACAGGAAAAAGGTTAAAAGAGGTTACCAGGATGCCTACCCAGCCCGCAAAGGCTATGGGATGGATAAGGACATCATAACCGGAAGGAATATCTTTGATAACAAGTGTGCCCAGGATTTTAAGCAGCAGTGGTTCACCGAACATGATTGCCCCTCCTTCAGGAAGAGGAGGGACTACCTTGGAGAGTGATAACCCGTAGGCCAGGGCCGGGAAAGAGAGGATAAAGCCGGTTAAAGGGCCCGCGATTCCGATATCGAAGAGATGCTGTTTCCTGGTGATGGGGGACTTTATCTTGATGAAAGCCCCCAGAGTCCCGATGAGCGTTGGGGCAGGAATAAAATAAGGGAGTGTGGCATTGATACTGTAGTGCCTGCAGGCAAGATAATGTCCAAACTCATGGCCAAGGAGAATCCCGATAAGCACCACTGCATAGATTATACTGAGGTAGATGATTTCAGGAGTGATGATGCGGCTTAGGTCGAGATTGAGATCAGGATTCCGGCTGAGAACTTCTCCGTACTCAAAGCTCAGGCTGTGAGAGATGCCCACGAAAAAAGTCGAAAATACGGTGACCACAAACAAAACCACGTTGAGCCAGATTCTTGCTCCAGAGAAAAAGGAAAAAGGCCTCTCCTCAAAAGGTCTCAACTGATAAGGAGTTTCAGGCTGGAAACGATTCTCTCTTTCTTCTTCTTCCATGGCAAAAAAAATAGGAGTGACCTTCATCACTCCTATTTAAGAATATTTTTTGCGTATTTTTTATTTGCCTGTAAGCCTCTTGTATTTCTCCATCAACTCTTCTTTAGACTCTTTATGGTCAGGGTCAGGCACACAGCAATCAACAGGGCAGACAGCAACACATTGAGACTCATCAAAATGGCCGACGCATTCGGTGCACTTTTCAGGATCGATGATGTATATCTCGTCTCCTGCTGAAATGGCCTGGTTGGGACACTCAGGTTCACACGCACCGCAATTAATACATTCCTCAGTAATCATTAATGCCATTCATTGCCTCCTCGTATAAAATGAGAATATATTATAAACATTATGAATTAATATACAAGGCCCGGCAGGGAAAATTCTTCCAGGATGAGCCTTACTTTCCTTCCAGCTCGCTCACCTTCTGAGATGCCTCAAACCCGAATGCTGTCTGAGAAAACTCTGCCTGGATTCTCCTGTAAAGAGACAGCGCTTCTTCCTTCTCTCCTTTTCTCTCCAAGGCCTGGGCGTGGTGAAAAAGCACTCCATCAAGGATGTAGGACTTTGGATTTTCCTTCTCTATCCGGGTGTAGATTTCAATCGCTCTCTCGTAGTCTCCCTTCTCCATCTGGACAAGAGCGAGCAGGTCCTGAGCCTGGTAATAGATGACATCTTTTTTTGCCCTCTCCAGTTTCTCCAAAGCCTGTTCTGCTTTCTGGAATTCACCGCGTTCTACCCAGTATGAGGCAAGGACAATATTTGCCAGGCGAGAGTAATTTTTCCTGCCGGTAATATTTTCGAGTTCGGCTACTTTATCCGGATTCTCATCTAGCTGGGAGCGGATTTCGAAAATTTCAGCCACAAGTCGGCTCTCTTTTTTCACATTCTGGGCTCTGACCAGACTTGAGATGACGATGGAGATTACAACGAGAACGGCCACAAGGCTGAATGCTGTCAGCTCCCTTTTCCTTCTTTTAAAGAAAAGAACCAGCCTGTTTATGGTTGTTACAAATTCATCCTCTTTGAGCTGTCTTCTTTCCCGTCTTTTCATGTTTTAGCTCCTCTGATTTCATTTATATACATTATCCTCCCCTTGTCAACCGTTTATTCCGCGCCTCTTATTCTTATTCTAGTTTGGCTAACACAATTTATTGATTCTAAATGCGATACATCATTATTTTACCCATACATTACCCTTAAAATTAACTTTTTGGCCACAAAAGTGGCATTCTAAGAAAGCCGGGGGGTCAGGTCTTTCATTATGACATTTTTTTCATTAAAAACCGCTTATCCATCCTCCCATTGTCTTTTATTGAATATACTGTTAGCCTGGACTATTCACAAATAGTCCAGGTTTCCCTGAATTATCCATATAAAACCTGGAAATAAATTTACCAAATCAAAGAGGAAATGTCATAATGCAAGACCTGACCCCATCAAGGCGACCATGGCGTCAGGTCAGCTTCTGCCTCGAAACTATTGACCGATAATAGTCGTTGTTTTTCAGCAGAAAGCTGTGAGTGCCGGCAGCAACGATGCGGTTTTCGTTGAGAAGGAGGATTCTGTGTGCATCTTTTACAGTTGATAGGCGGTGAGCAGCGACGAATAGAGTTTTGTCCCGCACAAGGGATGGAAGGAGACGAAATATCGAGCTTTCTTTCTTGCTGTCAAGGGCTGAGGTTGGTTCATCAAGCACAAGTATATCAGGGTCTTTCACCAGTGCCCGGGCAATGGCCAGCCGCTGCTTCTGACCCTCGGAAAGGTTTACCCCCTTTTCTCCCACCAGAGTGCTGTATCCAGCAGGAAGACTCTCGATAAAATCATGAATACCAGCCACTTCTGCTGCCCGTTTTATCTGCTCCATGCTTGCCTCTGGATTTCCGTAGCGGAGATTTTCCTCTATTGTTCCCGAGAGAAGAAGAGTGCTCTGGGAAACATAACCAATTCGACGGCGCAGCGATCCCAGCTCGAATTCAGAGGCAGGCTGACCGTCAAAATATATCTCTCCTGAAGAAGGCCTGTAAAAACGGAGGAGAAGGCTTATAAGAGTTGTCTTGCCCACACCGCTCGGTCCGACAAGGGCAACATGTTCACCCGGACGCACATGAAACGAGATGTTCCTCAGCACTGGCTCGCCTCCATCATAGGAAAAAGTAACATTTCTAAACTCCACATCTCCTTTAAGCTTCTGGATTTGTCTGCCTTTACCCAGGTTCTCTTCAGGGACTATCTTAAAAAGAGCGGAAACTCGTTCGAGTGATGCCCGAAATTCCTGGAGCTGAAGGTTAGCTGTGGCCAGAAACTGAGCCGGACCAAAGACATAGCCAAGATAAACCTGGAAGGCGAGCAGTGAACCAAGGCTCCATTCGCCTTTTACTATCCAGATTGCACCCACAGCAAGCACTGCTACCCTGGCGATTCCGGGCATAGCATTCACCATAAGGCGAGCAACTGAATTCACTGTAGACTGCTCAAGCGAGATACGGAATGCACTCTTCAAATCTGTGACTATGCGTCCCACGGTCTGCACCTCTGAGGTGAAGGCTTTAATCAGAGAAGAAGCGGAGAGAGATTCCTGGAGGGAGCTTGAGATAGCTGCCTGCTGCTCCATATTCTGGTGGCTCAGGATATGCAGTTTTTTCGAAAAATAGCGGACAGAAAAAAAGAGCAAAGGGACAACAGCAAGCACTCCAAGCCCCAATCTCCACTCCAGGTAAAAAAGCAGGGCCATTCCTCCAAGAAAACGAATACTGTTGGTGATGATGTGCACCAGAGTACCGGAGAAAAGCCAGCGCAGTCCCTGGATGTCATAGGAGAGGCGGGACATAAGATAGCCGGTCTGGGTCTTGTCGAAAAATGACTTCGGGAAGCGGAGCACCCTGTCGAGCAGAGCGTGCCGGATGTCAAGGATTACTTTCTGCTCGAAGCGAGTAGTGTAAAACTGCTGGAATAATCTGATTATCTTTTCCGCAACTGTAATTACCACCAGAAAGAGGAGGGCCCCTGCCAGAAGAGAAAGCCTGCGGCTGAGAATAACGCTGTCAACAAGGTGACGGAGGATAAGTGGCTGGGGAAAAGAGAGCAGGGTGGCGAGAATGATGAGAGAGGAGGCGAGAAGACCCAGCCGCCATTGACGCCTGACAAAGGGAATAAGGTTTTTAATGTTAGTCTTAAATCCAGCATATTTCTTTCCGCCAACAATCCGGTCCTCGGGCATCTGCCTTGTGAGTCCCTGCTTTAAAAAGGTGAATAACCCTGCCATTTTACTTCTTCGAAGATGATTGTTTGAGATTTAAAAAACTGAGTAAATAGCCTTTATGGATGAATCCCAGGGTGATTTTCCTTCATCTTAATGGAAAAAAATGGTGCGCCTGACAGGACTCGAACCTGCGACACAGGGATTAGGAATCCCTTGCTCTATCCATACTGAGCTACAGGCGCACTCTTATTATCAATAAATTACAAAATATTGAGGAAACTAATTTTACTAAGGTGTGAATAAATTGTGAATACTTTTTAATCATTTTTAAGAATATTAGACAATAATGAGTTTATAGGAATCTTTCTTGTTTTTCCACTCTTTGAATGCTCAACCTAGCCTGAATTATTCATAAATTTAAATATTTTCAGCAGCTAAAGAAATGGAAATCAGATAAATTCTTAAATCTATTTCAAATTAACTGTAATTTTTAATAGAATAAAGCAGAAAGAGGAGCATCTCATTATAACCAAGCTGATAACAAGACTTTGTGATAATTCTCCTTATATCAGAAAAGTGCTCTGGAGAGAATGGTACAAATTTCTAGCAAGACATTACTATCACTCAAAAGACTGGTTATTCATGAACTATGGTTATGCTTCGTTAGATCATCAAACTGAAAAGCTTATTTTAAGGTATGAGGATGAGCCAAATCGCTACTTTATTCAACTCTATCACCATGTTGCTAGTACAGTTAACCTCAAGGGTTTAAATGTGATAGAAGTGGGAAGCGGTCGTGGAGGAGGATCGTATTATATCAAACGCTATTTAGAGCCAGAAACAATGATTGGTGTTGATATCTCAGAAGATGCTGTGGCCTTTTGTAATAACAGATATTCTGTCGAAGGACTGTCATTCGTAACAGGCGATGCAGAATCCTTACCCTTTGAGAATAACAAATTTGATTCAGTTATCAGTATAGAATGTTCATCAATTTTCGGTTCAATTGATGCTTTTCTCATGGAGGTTAAAAGAATCCTCCGTCCAGGTGGTTACTTTCTTTTTGCCGACATTCGCCGCAAATGTAAGATTAATACACTTTACGAACAACTGCACAATTCTGGAATGACTCTTCTGAAAGAAACAAATATAACCCCCAATATTTTTGAAGCCCTGAAATTGGATAATAACAGAAGGACAGCTTTTATTAAAGAATCAGTACCGAAAATATTTCAAAAACCATTTCAAGAATTTGCTGCCGTCAAAGGAACAATAGTCTATAAGAATTTGCAGATTGGTAAGCTGATATATCTGAGTTTCACACTTCAAAAGAAGTGAGGCTTATAATGAGCTTATCTATTCCTCCCACTGCCTTTTTATCAGCGACTCAATCTCCCGCCACATAGTATCGAGTTCTTTCTCCGCCCTCTCTGTATCAACCTCGATAAATCCCTTGACCGTTGCCAGCCTGAGCCTTAAGCTCTCAATTTTATCCTGGATGTCCTCTTCTGCTTTCTGGAATGCCCCTTTAAGCACTGCAATCGAGGCATTGATACTGTCTATCGACCTCTCCATGTCTCCCTGAGGAAGGGCAATCCTGGCTGAAATCACCTCGGCTTTTGCTCTCAACAGGATATCAATTATCTCAAGCTTTACCGCCTGGACTTCGGCTTTTTCTTCTCTTTCTTTGATCTGGGTATATTTTCTGTCAAACCTGACCATGCTGAGATAGTAGCCTACTGCAAAGGCAAAAACCATGAGGATGATAACAGTTATCACCAAGGGTAAGAATTTACGGGGTCGAGTTTTTTCCCTGGTAGGCTTCTCTTCAGAATTATTTGTTATAGTTTCCATTTTATTAACTCCCTTCTTTTTTGGCTTATAATAATTTTGACTTCAGCTACATATTTCTACCAGTTTTTCCCTTAAAATACAATTCCTCTTTACAGGCTTATCGTTTTTTATAGCAATGTGAAGCGCGCGGTAAGAGCCGATAATGATGCTCAACTTCTTCGCCCTGGTGAGAGCAGTATAGAAAAGATTTCTCTGAAGCATGATAAAGTGCTGGGTTAAAAGGGGCATAATCACTGCCTGGTATTCACTTCCCTGTGACTTATGAACCGAGACAGCGTAAGCAAGAGTTAAGTCGCCTAATTCTTCCTTCATGTAGGGCACATGCCGGCCATAAAAATTTACTACTATCCTGTATCTGTCTCTGTCGACGTGGATAATATTACCGATATCACCGTTGAATACCTCCTTCTCGTAATTATTCCGGATCTGCATCACTTTGTCCTTTGTTCTCAATTCCCGCGCCCCAACTTTCAGCCCCCTCTGACCTGGGTTTAACTGCTTCTGGAGTTCCGTGTTAAGCCTGTCCACACCCACCATTCCCCGGTACATGGGGCTTATCACCTGAATCTCGGGCGAGAGCGGGCTGAGCCTGAGCTTCTGGGGGATCCTGTAACAGCAGAGGTCGATAATCTTCTGAAATATCTTTTCTTCGTTTTCCTGATGGATGAAATAGAAGTCAGAATCTCTATCTCCCCTTTGAGGATAGATCAACGACAGGCCCTGATTCACTCGGTGGGCATTGATGACAATGAGGCTGTCCTTTTCCTGGCGGAAAATCTCGTCCAGCCTGACAACCTCGACCTTCTTTGAATCGATCAGGTCTTTAAGAAGTGTTCCCGGCCCGACTGAGGGCAGCTGGTCCTTATCGCCGACAAGAATGAGACGTATCCAGTCAGGAAGCGCTTTGACCACATAGTACATCAGAGGCAGATCAACCATGGAAAACTCATCTATGATGAGGGCATCTGCTCTGAGTGGACGATTTTCATTTCGCCTGAAATTTCCACTCTTCGGATTGTATTCCAGCGTGCGGTGGATTGTCTTTGCCTCACTCCGGGTTGCCTCTGAAAGCCTCTTGGCCGCCCTGCCCGTGGGTGCAGTCAGCTTCACCTCTCTCCCCCATTTTTCAAAGATATCGACCACTGCTTTGATGATTGTTGTCTTTCCTGTGCCAGGACCTCCAGTAATAACAAGAATCTTGACTTCAAAGCATTTTCTTATAGCCAGTTTCTGCTTCAAAGAAAAAGTTATACCCATCTCCTCCTCTACCCCTGAAATTGCTTTCTCCACATCAAAAGGAGGACTCGAGCAGGGAAAAGAGGCGAGCTTGCTGAACGCCTGAGCTATTTCTTCCTGGGCCTGATAGAAGAAAGGAAGATAAAGGGCATTGTCCGCGCCTGACTTTAACTCCTCCACTGTGACCAGCTTCTGTTTTCTTAGTTCTTCAAGAGCCTTTTTTACTTTCTCCACATTTACTTCCAGCTCTTTCTGGCAGGCTATCTCGACCTCTTTCTGATAAGAGAAGACATGACCTTTCTCGTTGTCTTTTTCAAGAAGGTAGAGAACGAATGCCTTCACTCTTTCCAAGGAGGAAGGGTCCATGCCCAGCTTGAGGGCAATCTGGTCAGCAGTCCTGAAGCCTATGCCCCAGATGTCAAAAGAAAGCTGGTAGGGGTTTGTTTTGAGAACTTGGTACGATTTCTCCCGGTAGCGGTTGTAGATTTTGGTAGCCATGCTGGTCGAAACATTGTGCTCCTGGAGAAAAATGATGAGGTCCCTTATCTCCCTATGCTCAGCCCATGCTTTCTTTATCTCCACCAGCTTGGAGGGGCCAACTCCTTCGACTTCTCTCAGCTTGTGTGGGCTTTTATTGAGGACACCGATTGTTTGCTGACCAAAATGTTTCACAATCCTCCTGGCGAGCACAGGGCCAATTCCTTTTATCAGGCCTGAGGACAAGAATTTTTCTATCCCTCTCACCGAGGAGGGCAGGATGGGAAGATAATTTTCGACGCGAAACTGCTGGCCGAACCTGGGATTAATTTCCCAGGCTCCTTTTACTTTCATCAATTCTCCTGGAGAAAGAGGGGGGAAGTTCCCGACCAGAGTCATCGTTTTCCCGTCCTCAAGGACAAATTTGAGCACCGTATAGCCTGAATCAGGACTGTAGTAGACAATCCTTTCCACCGTTCCTTCAAGATATTCACTCATTCGAGATTCCTGGCTCTTTCCCCATTGGTGGAGCAAAACTCACTCTGATCTGAATCCTGACTTGCCTTGTTCAGAGCCCTGCGACTTTTCCACAGGTGTTATAATGCAAGACCTGACCCCGGGGCCTAGAATTTTCGAGGCTGAACTTTCTCTCGAGGCAATCTCAATCAAACCAAGACTCCCCGCCAGAAAGAAGAGCTCTCCCTTCTTTCCATCAGAGTAGCTGTTGACGAAAGTATCAATCTTACGGCCCTTCACCTGGAGGGAAACGCTTTTGCATCCTGTTTTTTCCTTGAATTCATCCACCATGCTCAGAGGGATGTTGGTAATAAGGTTTCCGAATTTATCCACATAGACGATTGATCCCTCAATCCCATCCTCTTTCAGGCAGGCTCTCAAATCCTCAAGCTTCTGGTAGCTATCAATCCAGGGCCCTAATTCTTTGAGCGGTGTTCCTTTTGAAAGCCACGAGGCTGCTGGTGCCATCTTATCCCGGGCTTCGAATGTGCTGCTTACCTGGGGAAGAAAATACTTCCTGTTTTTCAACTCTCTCATCTCAAGCACCTTCTCCTCCTCGAGGACAAAGCTTAGGAGCCCGTTGTCAGGAGCGACAAAAAAATAACGCTGGGTGCGGACAGCGAGTATTTTTCTCGACGAACCCACCCCAGGGTCGACAACACTAAGGAAAACAGTCTTTTCAGGAAAAAACCTGTAACAGGCAAAGAGAATAAATCCTGCCTGTCTGACATCAAATGAGCTTACCCGATGACAGATATCCACCAACTTGACTGAAGGATTGATGCTGGTAATAACTCCCTTGAGCGAAGCGACAAAAAAGTCATCCTGGCCGAAATCTGTGAGAAGAGCAAGCACATTTTGCTTCACATTTAAATCTTATGCTAATCTGCACCTGTGGTCAATATCGTCCCCCTGTCTTTCGTAAACTCTGTTCAGGAAGTGCTGAAGGTATTTTTACACCAAAAGATGAATTCGGGAATGGGGAGAAGCGACATTGAGAGCTTAGCCTTGACTCCCCATCGGGCGAGGGAATCCGGCGCAGCCGGAGCCGAGGACTGTTTGAGCACGTGATGTAGAGCAGCAGGCGGAAAGAATGGCTACTGAGATGAAGAGCCGCCGGGAAGCAAAGGTGCGGAGTTCCGCAGGCCCGAGCCTGGCAGGGAGGCAACGGCGTTAAAAACCCGAAGCGAGCGATTCCCCCTTCCCGAATTCACATCTAAAAAACGTGACACTCCAGAATATCAAGCTCCGTCCGCAACCTACCCTGAATTATTCACGAGTCGAGGTTGCCGCAGATGCGAGGCGTGGACTGTGAAACTGTGGTCGCCCACCGCGAACAGGCCACAACGAAGCAGACGTCGTTGCGAGGAGCGAAGCGAGGTGGCAATCTCATGCCTTTAGCGATCATGGTGAGATCGCCACGCTTTGCTCGCGATGACAATTTTATCATAGAACAGGTCGTCAGATCGGCTCGCCCGTAGTGCGAAAAAATGCCGGCAATTATGAATAAAATAAAGAGAAAAAGTTTTTCGCCTGGGATAAGTGGAGAACACATTCTAGCCTTTTGATTGAATTTAAGTTAACCTGCATTATTCATAAATTGAAAGTTTTCCCAGATGGCAGTCATAAACTTTTCCGGAAATCGGGACATGAACCGAATTCTCTTGAATTCGGTATCGTGAGCCGGATTTCTTTATTTATGGAAATCTAAAACTTATGCGAATAATCCAGGTTAAATAGTATTGCCGGCATTTTTTATGAATAATTCAGGCTATTTAATGATGTGAAAAATACGCTTCCAGCGCGCCTTGGGTATGAAGCTCACAATCTTCTTCATCCTCTCCCTGAAACTTGTCTTAAGATAGGCGCCTCTTTCTGCCCGGTAAGAAAAATAGATAATCCAGGGTTTTCCCTTAATATAACTCAGAGGAAGAAAACTCCAGTAGCGGCTGTCCATGCTGTTATCCCTGTTATCGCCCATGACAAAGCAATGACCAGGTGGGACAATCACAGGACCGAAATTATCCCTGATGTAATCATCGTAATTAAAGTAGTCATTTCTGGAGTAAATATGGCTGTCGTTGTGAACCTTGTATGGCTCGCTTATGGGCTCGTCATTTATGTAAACCTGCTTATTCCTGATTTCAATCTTCTCCCCCTCGAGTGCTATTACCCTTTTGACAAAATCCTGGGAAAGATTCCGGGGATATTTGAAGACAACTATGCTGTGGCGCCTGATAGGCCTGCGGGGAAGTATCTTTTCTTCAAAGGGGAAAACAGTCTCAGCATAAATTAACTTATTGACCAGAAGAAAATCACCCACGAGCAGAGTCGGTTCCATGGAGCCGGTCGGTATCTGAAAAGCCTGGACAACAAAGGTCATAACAAAAAAAACAAAAACTGCTGTCTCGGCAATGAGTTCAAAGTACTCACGAAAGAGACTTTTCTCCCGTTCACTTTTCTCTTTTTTCTTCTCCTTCTTCATATTCTCCTCTCTCTTTTCTCCATCCCTATATTAAAATTACCTGGACTGTTCATGCTAACCTTAGACCACGAATGAAATACTCAGTATAAGTAAAAACGCAAAATTCATCAATATGGTTGCTTTAACTGAAGCCAGGAACTCCTTCCAATTCCCGAGATTCTTCATCCCTCCCCTGTAGGCCATAAAAAGAAGCGGCAGTGTGAGAAGCACGAGTAGAGGCCATAACGACCATCCTCCGAAAATGATACCGGCTACCACAGGAAGATAACAACTAAGACCAAGGCCTAAGTAGATGGACATACCTTTCCTGAAGCCGAAAAGGTTTACCCATGTCTTTCTGCCCACAGCCCGGTCTGCCTCGTCGTCGGCAAACTCATTTATCAAAAGCACAAGCGTGGTCAGGACACCGGAAGGGTAAGAGACGATGAGCGGCCAAAGAGAGGATAAACTCTGAGCCTGAACATAGTAAGCTCCGAAAACCATTAATGGCCCCCAGGCAAGGAAGATGCCTATCTCACCCACACCGTAATTGACAAGCTTTAGGGGAAACCCGTTATAACCATAGACGAGAACAAGAGCCGCAATTCCGATGAAGAAAATAACGTTTCCTCCGCTGCGGTAATTAAGATAGAGGCCTATGCCAGAACCGAGAGCAGCGAAAATGAGAGAAACAGCCAGGGCCTCACCTGGCCTGACAAATCCTTCAAGAATCATCCTGCTCCCACCGGAAAAAGGAGCTGTCGCGCTCCTGTTCCGGGCATCAGTCCCGCTTCTATAATCAAAATAATCGTTGGCCACATTGCAGGCGAGGTGAAAAAAGCATGCCCCCAGGAAAGCAAGCACAAAAGTGAGAAGGTCGAACTTCCCGCTGTGCCACCAGGCAAAAGCTGTGCCCAGAAAAACTGCCCCTGCAGTAACGGTAAGGAACGGGAGCCGGAGGAGAAGAATTATCGCTTTTGATTTTTTCATCGCTCCTCCTTCAGAACTCACTTTTCTCAATATTTTTCAGCAGCCAAGGTAAAATTTTTTATGGAAATCAGGGACACGTCACCGATTTCGGAAAATCGGTACATGTCCCTAATTTCCATATACAGGCTAATTCACGGATTTGAAAAATATGCCTGAATCCGGTTCCAAGAACATTTATTATACCTTTTTTTCCTCTCTAATCAACCAAAAGCATAGAAGGGAATCCAGGTAGAAAAAAGAAAAAAGGGGACGGGCCGCAGCAATT
>JBHIDX010000045.1:0-19223 GCA_046760305.1 Candidatus Aminicenantales bacterium | reverse complement strand
CGTAATTTATTGATTATAAATAAATTGCTGCGGCCCGTCCCCTTTCTTTTTCTTTCTTTTTCTTCTTCCTTTTAATATTATGCTTGATTATCACGGAAAAAAAGATGCTCACGTTTACAGATATCATATTTTATGTTATGGTTGAGGACGAAAATTTGAGGTCAAAATGAGGATGCAGGCTCTGAGCATCATTATTAACTCAGCCCGCAAATTTATCAACATCGGTGCTTATTCTCGCCTCTGGAACCTGGTGAAGAACTTCCATGCGGCTGACATTGCTACCCTCATGGAACACCTCATCTACAGGGAAAAAATAACACTCTTCAGGGTTGTTATGGAAAAAGAAAAGGAGAAGGCAGCAGAGGTTTTAAGCGAGTTAGAACCCGAAGATGCAGCCCGCCTCCTACAGGAGTTCAAGACTGAGCAGATTTCTGACCTCCTTGAGAAAATCTCTTCTGACGACATCGCTCCCATTCTTGAACATCTTCCCCAAGAAATGAAGAACTCCATCCTGGCTTCGATGGAGAAAAAGCCGTCTGAAGACGTGCAGGAACTTCTTCTCCATGAAGAAGAAACAGCCGGAAGAATCATGTCGACGGAGTACTATGCCCTGGAGCAGAACACAAACGTCTCAGCCGCAATAACAGCCATCCAGCTTGAAGGAGATGTTGAATCGGCCTTTTATCTCTACGTGGTTGATGAGGAAAACCACCTTGTGGGCGTGGTTTCGCTGCGCCAGTTGCTTTTTGCCCGACCCAACACTCCTCTCAAGGAAATAATGACGCGGGACGTGATAAGTGTGCGAACAGACACCGACCAGGAACAGGTAGCCCGCTTTGTGGCTGACTATAATCTGGTGGCCATTCCTGTTGTCGATTTTGAAAATAAGCTTGTTGGTGTGGTCACAGTGGATGACGTTATCGATGTCATCAACCAGGAAGCGACCGAGGATATCTACAAGATGGTCTCTCTCGACACAACTGACAGGCTCCACGACAGCCCGTTAAAGTCGATAAAAAAGAGGCTTCCCTTTCTCCTCTTCAGCCTTCTCACTGCTTCCTTTGCGCCTGTCGTAGTCAATTTTTTTACAGGAACGATCGAAAAATATGCCAAGCTTGCAGTTTTCATGCCTTTTGTGGCTGCCATGGGAGGAATCGCTGGAAACCAGACAATAGCCATCATGGTCAGAGAGATTGCCATGGGAGAGGAAGAGTGGATTTCGTCGAGAAAGGCCTTGTTCAAGGAATTAGCCGTAGGCATTGTAAACGGCGCAGTCATCGGTATCATCATGGCCGGGGTAACATTCGGGCTTCTTAGAAATCCATATTTTGGACTCATCGTCGGGCTGGCCATTATCATCAACCTCTTCATCGCCGCCCTTCTAGGCGTACTCATTCCCCTCTTTCTCAAGCTGGTGCGCCTTGACCCAGCTCTGGGCTCAGTCAACCTGCTTACCATGTGTACTGATGCTGTAGGTATGGCCTCCTACCTCGGGCTGGGCACTCTCTTTCTTAAACTCCTTGTGTAAAAGCTTTCAATGCCTCTTCAACAATCCGAAGCCATAGTTCTCCGCAGTTTTAACGTTGGAGAACTGGATAAAATCATCGTCTTTTTCACCCGCTCGAGCGGCATCCTTCGTGGAATTGCCAAAGGTGCGCGAAAATTCGGCAGCCGTTTTGGAAGCAGCCTCGAGCCGATGTCTCTGGTAAATGTCTTCTATTATGAAAAGGAGGGAAAGGATCTGGTTACAGTCAGCAACTGTGACCTCCTCGAATCATTCTTTGAAATCCAGAAAATTCCGAAAATCGCCTTTACCCTTTCCTACTTTGCAGAGCTCGTAGAGTCCTTCCTGCCCTCCAGGTCGAACGAAGACCTCCTCTACAGACTTCTCCTTTCAGTGCTCAGAGCTTTAGAGAGGGAAAGCGACCTCGCCTTTCTCACCAGGTATTTTGAAGCCTGGCTGCTGAAGATAAACGGCATCCTTCCCGACTTTGGCCGGTGCAAAAAATGCAGGAAAGAAATCACGACTTCAAGCTGGCTTTCAGCGAAAAGGGACGGCGTTTTCTGCAACAGTTGTGCTCCTCAAAAAAAGGAAAATGTGGAGCCGGTAATAAACGAATTCCTGAAGTGGATAAAAAAGAATCCTCCTTCAAAGAATAACGAGTCCCCCTTCAGGAGTGAAGAGCTAAAAGCCATAAAAAAAACTCTTCAGGATATCATCATTTATCATCTTGAGAGTAAACCCAAGACACTCCGCTATCTCGAATAATAGGGGATGCAGCATTTCAATGTCCGTAATGATGAATGGATTCAATTATGTAAAAGCCCCTCCCTCACCGTTCAAGTGTATGGGGCGCAAATACTGTGAGATGAATTCGGGAAGGGGGGAGAAGCGACATTGAGGTTTTAGCCTTGACTCCCCGTCTGGCGAGGGAATCCGGCCCAGCCGGAGCCGAGGACTGTTTGAGCACGTGATGTAAAGTCACAAGCGGAAGGAATGGCCACTGAGAGTCAGAGGCGCTGGTAATCAAGCGTGCGGAGTTCCGCAGGCCCGAGCCAGGCGGGGAGGCAACGGCGTTAAAAACCCGAAGCGAGCGATTCCCCCTTCCCGAATTCATTTATTGCACTGAGAGCGAGAAGGGAGGGGCTTTTTCAGAGCATAACTATCACCGAATCAGGGATAATTACAAAAAGGGTTGATTTTTTAGAGGGAACCGATAAACTATGGAATTTCTAGGAGGTTATTGAATGAGTAAAGAAAGCGAGTATAAATGCAAGGTCTGCGGCGCTAATATCGACATCAACCTTCCTCATTATGTACTTAGCTTTAAAAAAGAAGCTCTCGAAGGAGGGGAGAAAAAAGTCCTCGAATCCGTTGAAGGACCGATAATCTGCCTCGATTGCGGCCAGGAAGGAATGGAATCGGTGCTCAGAGAGCTCAAGCTTACTTTCGACTCGGACACAGAGCTCAAGGAAAAGATGGAAAAAATCCGCCAATCTGCAGACATAATCGCGCTCATGAAAGACTACGACATCTCAGGAGAGAGAATCGGCGTTTCAAACCTTTACCTGGCCCGCTGTCCTTTCCACGATCAGGAAGCATCCTTCCTAATTGATGGAGACAGAAAAGAGTACTTTTGCCTCTGTGAGGGGCTCTCAGGAGACATTTTCAGCTTTGTCATCAACTATAACAGAGATATTAAACAAACTCACACCACTCTAAAACAGGCTGTTGACACACTGATTGAGAAGTACCACCTCCAGTAACTACTTACTGAGAACTTAAGTTACTGCTTTTTCTGAAGAGATAAACATTCGCAAAAACATTAAGGCTTGTGCTATCCAGGAAACTTGAGGGACACCCTGGCTAAGCGGTTAAGCTTCTTCATTACCTCCTCTATCTCCTGAGGAGATTTACCCTCAAGATAAAAAGTCTCCACAACTCCAGCTTGATTGGCGAGAAGCCCGACAACAAGCTCTCCCATTGCTCCGAAAAAGGCCGCACCCGCTCCTACGGTGGCAGCGGTGGCTTTCTCACCGGCTGCAGCGGCCAGAGCACCGCCAATACTGCCGAGCAAAAACCCTATTCCTGTCCCTCTGAGAAGCTCCTCAACACTGACCACTTTTATCAACCTGATGTCCTTGACGTCAATGGAAACCTCCGAAACTTCCTCCATGGCCACAACAGAAGTGGGTTTGACCGCAATAAGCTCGCCTCGCACCACCTCACCATCTTTTTTAACTATGATGAGCATAGCTCCATGTTTTCCCCCGGCCCAAAGATCAGGCGAAAAAGCGGCAATGAGGAAGGAAAAAGCGATAACAAACGACGCTAATTTTTTCATATTTTCCTCTCCTTTTATTTTTATCTCACCCTTTTATATAAAAATAAAATTGATTACGCCCCTCACCAAATCGTCGTAAAATTTATTATCCTGACCATAAAAAATTTTTGCTGTTATCTATTGTCATTTTAACACAGCTTATCTGGAAACTTCAATCGCCATCATGGTTAGATTTTAAATGACAAGATGATAAGAGCTAAGCTGGATTATTCATGAATTCGCTAGAAACAATGTTTGTGGACAGGAAATTTGGGACACGATACCGAATTCAAGAGAATTCGGTTCATGTCCCGATTTCCCATAAGATACATGATTACCATCTGGGAAAACCTTCAATTTATGAATAATGCAGACTAAGCGGCTTTGTGAGATTCAGCCACAAAAAGAGATTTTCAGATGGGTGAAGCCGGAACAGAGTTCAGGCAATTTTAGAGGACAATTTCCTCGCCTTCTGTGGCGGCATAAGTCTCTGGAAACTTTTCCCGGGATAAAGAGATTATGTTATCGATTAGCTCATCTGAATGACCGGGATTGAAATGGGTAAGATAGAGCTTTGAAACCCCTGCTTCCTGGGCTAGTTTTGTTCCCTCAAGCCAGGTGCTGTGACCCCAGTTTTTCCTCCCATCCTCATATTCCTCAGGAGTGAAATATGCATCGTAGACGAGGACATCAGCTCCCCGGGCAAAGGCGGCAAGCTTCTCATCAGGACTGTTTTCAGGATGTTCTGTATCTGTGGCAATAACAACTCGCTTCCCGTTCTCCTCAAACCTGTAGCCCACGCTTCCCTGGGGATGCCGGAGAGGACAGAAAGATATTTCTACCGAGCCCACCTGAAAAGGTTTCACGGGAACCCTGGAGAAGACCTTTTTTGAAGGAGTGGTCATGAAATCTATGGGGAAATACCTCCCCCCGATGAGATTGGCTAGATATTTCTTTATCCTTCGGGGCGAGCAGTGTGCATAGAAGGAAATCTCTGTCACTGAAAAATAAAGAGGATAGAAAAAGGGAAGACCGATGATGTGGTCAAGGTGAAAATGGGTGAAAAGAATATAGAGACTCAGCTTTCCTCTCTTTTCCTTCAGCCGCTTCCCGAGCTTTATGATTCCTGTGCCGCTATCGATGATAATCAACTCACCAGAGGAAGCCGTAACCAGCAGACATGTGGTATGTCCTCCGTACCTTTTCTTATCTGTATCAGAAACAGGTATGGAACCCCTTACCCCCAGAAACTCAAGCTTCATTCCTTTTACTTGCCTCCGGCTTCCAGAGCTGTTTTGCCTCCTGGAGTTTGACCCAGAGAATAGTTTTTTATTCCCCACATAATTTGAGAGGAAACAACTTTTATTATTCCCCAGAAAGGCACTGCAAAGAGCATGCCCATAGCACCTGCAATTTTTCCCCCGATAAGCACGACTACGATAACGGTCAAGGGGTGAACATTAGCACTCTTGGAAACAACGAGCGGAGAGATGAGTGTGTTATCGATAGCCTGAACAATGACAAACATGACCACAATCCATAATAAAACCACAGGCAGGTTGGGAGGATTGGAAAATATGGCGAGAATGATAGCCGGAACCGCACCCATAAAAGGGCCGAGATAAGGAACAAGGTTGGCCAGGCCTGCCAGCATTCCCACAAACACAAAGTAGGGAACAGGTCTCTCAAAAACGAGATTGATGATCAGGAGCCCGATAATCGAAAGCACTCCAACATTGAGGGCCACAAGAGCCTGACCCTGAATATATCTTCCAACCTGGTGCCCAGCTTTGTGAAGAATGTTGAGAGTAAGCTCAAAATACCTGTTCGGGACTCTGGCAATTAAAGCCCTTTTGAACTTTCTCCAGTCTTTGATGAGAAAAAAGGTGATGACCGGAATGATAACCATCGAAGCCACGAATGAACCAACACTCTTAAAAAACTTTCCCAGGCTCCCCAGGAGCTGAATCCCTAACTCGTTCAGCTTTCCAGTTACATTCCTGGCAAGCTCTGGGTTGTGAAAATTCTTATCAAAAAAGGCCTCGACTTTTGAGCCCATGTCAGTAATAACCCCTGATTGGAGCTCTTCGGTTAAGGCGTTCACAGCCCGAATAATGCCGGGTATGATCAGCCTGAGTGTAACGGCAAGAAGAGCAACAATGAGGAGCATAACCATGAGAATCGAAAGAGCACGGCTTATTCCCCTGCTTTCCATGTAGTTGACCAGGGGACTGAGGAGGATTGAAAACAGAGCAGAAACGATGAACATGACGAGGACATCTTTAACATAAGGAAAAATAATAACCACAGCAGCAATTCCAAGAAGGATAAGAAATATTCTCCAGAAAGTCTTCAGAATCTGAGAGTAGAGACTGAAGGCATAACTATCCATGGCTTGAAGTCTCCTTTTCTTTCTGAACCTCTGCCAGAAGTTCATTCGTCCGGCGCAATCTCTCTCCGATTATTTTTGCCAAAGAGAAGAGAATTTTTGTTCCCATTTTTGGCTTTCTTTTTATCAGGTCAAGAAAGTCAGGCCGGAAAAAACCTACAATATCACTCTCCTCGGTGGCAATGGCAGAGGCTGAACGGGGAGATTCGTCAAGAAGGGCCACCTCTCCAAAAAAAGACCCTTCTCCGAGTGTGGCCAGGGTCCTCTGCCCTGGCTTTTTCTCTTCATCTATAATTTCCACACCACCTTTGATAACAATGTACATACCCAATCCAGGGTTCCCTTTGTGGATTACTGCCTCGCCCTTCTTATACTTTCGTTGATGGACGATTTTCTCCACCTCTTGAAGCTCCTTTGAAGAAAGCTGCTCAAAAATGGGAATGTTTTTCAGGATGGTAAAAATATCCTCTTTTCTCCTCTTTTTTTTCAAAAATTTATCTCCCCATATCGGATTTTCCATCGCTGTTTCCTTTTTTTCACTAAAAATATCATATAATGCCAAAATATAAAATAAATTTTTATCAAAGTCCATGTCATCAGTTATCATTTACTCCATTCAAGTCATTCTGCTATAATTTGGAAAGAATGAAAAAAGAAAACGCCCAAAAAGAAATCTGC
The DNA here is from genome assembly GCA_046760305.1 of Candidatus Aminicenantales bacterium. Classification (GTDB taxonomy): domain Bacteria; phylum Acidobacteriota; class Aminicenantia; order Aminicenantales; family Aminicenantaceae; genus JBHIDX01. The sequence continues at coordinate 12,332 of JBHIDX010000045.1, read as the reverse complement.
CTCACGACTGAAGATAATAAAGTTTTCACTCTTCCCGCTGAGATAGAGAGCATCACCCTGGGAAGAAACGAAGATTGCGATATATCAATAGATGACGCTTCTGTCTCCCGCTACCATGCAAGAATCACTAGGAAGAAAAAAAATTACATCCTCACTGACCTCGGAAGCCACAACGGTACCAGAGTTGAGGGAAAGCTTATCAAGAGTATTAAGTTGAAGGAAGGAGACAGGATACAGCTCGGCCTGGTGGGAATGACCTTCACTCTGAGAGAGGCTGAAGTTAAAGAATTGGAAGAAAAGGTAGTAGTGGCTGCTGCCAGCCAGGAGGAAGAAAGAGTTCAGATGCTGGCCAAGTCTTCAGTAGAAGAAAAGGACCTCATGGACTCCGAGGAGCTTCTGATGTCCATCGGCGTACCGAGACAGATGGTAGCCAAAGAAAGAAAGATCCCTCTTAAAAAACCTGAGGAGGCTGAAGCCAAAACCGACGTTCAAACCCTGGAAAGGATGAGCAAAGTGCTCTTTGTTCTGTATGAAGTCAGCCGCCAGCTCCATGCCATCCACGACTTTAGGGAACTGCTACAGAAAATTATGGACCTTATTTTCATGGTCATAGACGCCGACTATGGATTTGTTATCCTTTCGGAAGATGGCAGAGCAGATGAGCTCAAGCCGATGGTGGTCAAGTACAGGGATAAAGCCGAAGAAAAGAAAGGCGAATTAAAGCTCAGCCGGACAATCATCAGGAAAGTCATTGATGACAAGGTAGCTCTCCTCACTTCCAATGCCATGGAAGACCCGAGATTTGATTATGCCCAGAGCCTTATAATGCACCGCATCCGCTCTGCCATCTGCGTCCCGCTGTGGAGCAAAGATAAAGTCATCGGAGCAATCCAGCTCGACAGCGTGAGGCCGCAAAACCAGTTTACTAAAGACGACCTTGAACTGCTGAAGGCAATCGGATGCCAGATGGCAATGGTCATAGAACAGGCGAACCTCAACCAGAAAATAAGAGAAGAGGAACTGCTGAGAAGCAGACTGGAGAGGTTTCATTCTCCCCAGGTGATTGAGATGATTGTCAATCAGAGTGAAGAAGAACAGGAAAACATCATGGAACCCAAAGATACAATAGCCACCATTCTCTTCGCCGACATTGTCGGCTTCACCTCGCTCTCTGAAACCATGGATCCCCGGGATATCAACCATTTCCTCAATCAATTCTTCTCCCGGATGACTGATATTATTTTCAAGTATGAGGGGACTCTTGATAAGTACATCGGAGACTGCCTCATGGCCGTCTTCGGAGCTCCCTTCGAAAAGGAAGGTGATGCGGAAAGGGCGGTCAAGGCAGCACTTGAAATGCGAAAGACGCTTGTCGAGATGAGGGAAAAGAAAGAGATTGAGAGGTCATTCGATATTCGCATCGGAATCAACACCGGCCGTATCGTAGCTGGTAACATCGGCTCTCCCAGCAGGTTGGAGTACACTGTCATCGGAGACCCTGTCAACATTGCCTCCCGCCTGGAATCAATTGCCGAGCCAAACCAGATTCTCATCGGCGAGGCAACCTACAAACAGGTGAAAGGGAAATTCAAGATGCATGAGGTAGGGGCTCGAAAAGTAAAGGGTAAGACCGAAGAGATTACTGTCTACGAAGTGCTCGACTCCTGAGCTCGGCTAAAACCAGCAATCCACACCATTGTAAGAGGCGCCATCCAGCTATTTTGACGCCAGAAGCCTTAAGCGCAGCCTGTAGAGGGGGATAAGCAGGATGAGGAAAGCAAGGATGGAAAAAAAATAAACCCTGTTCACACCATCTCTTATTCCATGAGCGATGAAAATGATGCTTTTCTGAAGATGAATAAAGATGAGATTGAAGAATATGAGGGCGAGATAAATAAATTCCTTCCTTAACTTAAACAATGCGTTCTCTTGTTCTGGAGATACCAGCTCACCTTTATGAGGTACAAACCTGAATAAGCTGCTAAACCTTGCCGCCAGCCAGAAGGCCAGGCAGAACACTGTCTGCGCCAGAGGATAAACAAAAAAGAAAAGATTCTTTTTCATCAAGAGCGGTTGTTCACCGAATAGATTTACCCAGAGAGGAACAGCCTGGGGCAGACGAGGGTAGGAATAAAAGGCCAGAAGCCATCCCAGACAAAGAAGGAGAACATTGGCAGAAAAGAGGAAATTGTTGGTAAAATTCTCAAACTTCACTTCCACCGCTCAGCTTACCACTAAGAAATTAGGGACACAATACCTATTTCCTTTTTTTCTTTAGAAAATTTTTATTCTTCACAGTGAAAGCTCGAATCGCCTTAGATTTTGAAGTCTTTAAATAAAAAGCATTTCTCTCTGGAATAAGTAAAAGCGGAAGAAGAACATTGTATTTATTTGTGTTTGAACAGGGAAGAGTGATTAAAGGAAAATGCAAAGGTTTTTGAAGAGGCCAGCTCCTTGCTCATGTCTTCATAAAGATTGCGCACTGATGTGTCATAGGGGTCATACAATAAGGAGCTTGATATGCCCCATGAAAAGAAAATAACAAACTTATAACCAGGAATATAACGAAGAGCTTTAGCAAATTCTTTCATGTTAAGGGCAAAATCCCGTGCTTTTTTTCTCTGAATTAATCCACTGGGGCTAAAATCTCTATAAACCTGCCCTGTATCAAAATACCTCTGGGCAACCTCATCTCCTGATGACCTGGGGGAGCTTCCTCCGCCTCCCATCGGAAATCCTATCTTTTCATCCGGAACTTCTCTTGTCTTCTTTATCGCCTCACGGGCCTTTTGATGGTCTGGAGTTAAATACTGATGGAGAACTTGCGATTAATCAACCAAGGAATTTCCTGAGGAGGGGAAAGCCTGGTCTCAGCTATTTCTTCTTCTTTTTTCTCTGCGGAAAGGAAGTGTTTTTTTGTTTTAGGTGTTATTTCTGAATGTAGTTTGATCAAGTTAATTTTAAGTTGCCATTCTTAAAAAAATGTAAACAATTATTTTGTCCCCAATTGTTGACTCAATTATTCTCAAATATTATACGCCAGTTGTTATTTGAGAACAATCTTTTTCTCAGCCGCAGATTCTACTTTTTGGCGGGAAAAATAGAGAGGAAAATACTCTCCTCTAGCCCACATTTCGAAAAGGTCGCTGTAGTGGGCACTCTGTGGGTCGCCTGACTGTCCAGGGCAGTTTGAACCTAGACTGTTGTCCCATTCTCCCACATCAGCTATCAACCTGAAGGTCGCTCCTGAAGTCTGGTTAAAGCGGTCTGTGGTCATATTGACCGTATTCCGGCTCCCTCCTCGAGGGTAAGGACCGATATCGAGCTTCTGCCGCCATTCTTTTTTTAAGGCGCGGCTAAGGGGATGACGAAGCTTGACGTGATGGAATTTTGTCTGTCCATACTCCCAGCTCTTCCACTCCTCCCCGAGGCGTGAAGTAAGCTCCTCAACCGCCTGAGTTAAAGCTCTGAGAAGAAGCGCATTGCGGCCTTTCACCGGGTTCTCTCCGAAGTGGTTATCAGGCGTAACAAGCGAACTGATAATCTTTTCCAGGGATAAACCGGGTAAAAGCTGTCTCTCCTCATCAGAAAGCAGCAGGAGCCGGAGTTCTTCTCCCAGATTCTCCAGCCAGGTGTGAAAGATTGCTGCTTCGACAGAATCTCTCGCCATCACTATGTCCCAGGAGAGAAGCATCCGGCGTGCCTTTTCTGTTTTTTCATCCTTCCCTTTCAGTCCTTTCAAAAGAGGAACGAGTGCCCTGGCCGGGAGCGAATATTCATCATGCTGGAGCTCCATCATATCGACAAGAGTGAATTTCCTCCCCGAGACCAGAACCTCGCATATCCTTGAGAAACGGAAAGAATCCGACCACATGTAGCCCAATAGATAGGGGTAGCCGGGAGGGACGTTGAATTGATTGGCTGTAGCCACATATCTTTCAGCCGGGTCAGAAGAGTGGGGAAGCTTTTCGATGGGAATATAGCCTTTCCATTCATACCTTCCGTCGCCTGGCACAGGAAGCAAACCCGAGAAGCTCTCACGCCGCGGTGCGATGCCCACCACCTGCCAGCCGATGTGGCCCTCAGTGTCAGCCCAGACCATATTCTCAGATGGAGTACGGGAATAGGTGCAGGCTTTTCTGAACTCCTCCCAGTTTCGGGCCTGGTCCATCCTCAGACTGGCCAGATAGGGTGCTCCTCCAACCTCAAGCCAGCCTGCACGAAGAGCATATGCCAGGTGGTTAGCCTGGTCCTCATAGAGTACAGGACCGTGGCAGGTGTACTTCAGCTCAATAGTGACTGGCTCTTCTCCTTTTACAGGAATCTCTTCCCTGATAATCTCCATCTCTTCCCATTTTCCCCTGTAGCGGTACTGATTGGGATGAGCGGGATTTGTGCTGTATATGTAAATATCTTCCTGGTCAATGGGGAATATGGTCAGCCCCCAGGCTCCGTATTCGTTGTGGCCGATAGAAACACCGGGAAGCGCTGGCTCTCCTCCACCCATAACATGCCAGCCCGGAGCGCAGAGATGAACCCAGTAGCGGAGCGATGGAATCTGGAGGCGGCGATGGGGATCGTTAGCCAGGATGGGACGAGAGGAGAAAGTCAGGCTTCCTCTCAAAGCCCAGTTATTGCTCCCCGGAGAGAAGGGAAATGACTCAAACAAAAATGTACTCCCTGGAGCCTCTGCCCTCAAAGAAGCGTCTGCAATATCTTCAGGGAGGAAGGTTACAGGCGAGCGGGAGGCAAGATAAAGTTCGAGGAGATTTTTGGGGATAAGGGAAAGGTCAACTCCTTCAGGTGGCGCCAGCTCAGGGTCAGCAGGCTTGAAGTTCATCAACTCTTTAACCCTTTCAGAGCCTAGGGCGCTTACTGCCTTTGCCAACCTAACCTCTGTAGTCGCGTTGCGGAAGAGACCGTTGTGACGGGAAACAACGATTTCTGGTGTCCAGTATCCTGGTTCGATGTCCAGAAGACGGAATTCAAGCGGAAGCATCTCCGGATTCTTTCTTGTCCAGTCGATGTATGAGTTAATTCCCCTGACAAAAGAAGGGATAATCTTCTCTCCGCGGGGATGGTAGTGAGCTAGTTCCTTCCTCATCTCTCCCCGGAAGCAGAAAAGCCTGGAACCGATATCTTTCTTAAGCGCGCGTGGGCCAAGAATCTCAGAAAGCGTGCCCGTGGCCTGCCTTCTCCACATTTCGAGTTGAAATAGCCTGTCTCTGGCCACGTTAAATCCCTGGGCAAAGAAAAGGTCTTCCTCGTTCTGGGCATAGATATGGGCAATTCCCCAGGGGTCAATAAATATTTCTACAGGGGCCTTTAATCCCTCAACATCAATCTCTATCTGTTCCAGGCCGCGAGCGTGAGTATTCACCGGGAGAGAGTAGAGAAAGAAAAATAAAGCCAGGAAGACAATGCCCGTGAATATACTCGAAGGTATCAGAAACCGAAATCTTCTCATTCCCGACTCCTTCCTCTGTTGACACCCATCCAGGAGCGAGAGCCTATAACACGCCTCTCTTTTCTCCTCCTTCCCTTTCTTTTTCCTCCCTCACCTCAACAGCTTCAAAAGGACATTCCCTGACACACTTCATGCATCCGGTGCAGAGGCCTGTAACGGGAAGAGGATAGGTCCGCCCCCAATCCCCAATCTAGTTTGGCTAGCACAATCTACTGATTTTAAATTAGATACGCCATTTTTTCTGTCGATTTTCCCTCTTAGAACCAACTTTTTACCCCTAAAACAGCAGCTCTAACGAGAATCTTTTTCCTGTCCTTCTCCTGCGGAAATGAAAAATTTAATCCTTTTTTTCTTTCAACAGAAGAGAGGCGAGCAGCATGCCTGCTCCGATGGCAAAAGGAATGGCTCCCAGGTAGGCAACCTTCAATCCAGCCAGATAAAACAGGGAAACAAAAACTCCGATCCCAGCAAAGAGTGTGATCAGACCTCCTACCTGAAGCCCTCTTTTCCTCTCCTCAACGGTCTTCTCTTTCTCAGGAGGGAGAGGAACTCCCTTCTCTATGGCAGCAAGTCTTTCTGCCTGCTTGAGCTTTGCCTTTTTGTACTCAAAATACATGGCGAAAATAGCGATTAGACATCCAAAAACAATTGCTGCAATTGCCGGTGCAAATGTCCATCCCATTTCAAAGCCTCCTTTCCTGCGCCAGCAGGTTTGATTTTATTCACTCTGTTTTGATAGTATTCATGCGGAAAAGGTTTCAAAAAAATACTTCTCTGTCTGAAACAAACATTGGCGGCTTCGAATCTAAACTTAAGGAAAATTGATTGAAAAAGAGCTTCTTCGAAAACTCAAAAGAAAAGACGAAAAAGCATTTGAGGAACTGGTCGATAACTATCAGAAAAAAATTTTTGGGCTGATAAATATTCTAGGCGGTGACCCTGGCAGCTCAGAAGACCTGGCTCAGGAAATATTCCTTAGAATTTTCAAGGGAATTCCATACTTCAAGGCAAGAGCAAAGCTTTCAACCTGGATCTACAGAATCGCCTACAACACCTGCCTGGCAGAAATGAAGAAAAAAGCAAAATCCTCAGCTTTGCTTTCCGCTCAAGAGGTGGAAAACATGCCTGACCGCTTTCATTTCTTATCTGGATCGAAAATAAGCGCAAACGAGCTGGAAAAAATCGACCTGGAAAAAAGAATGAAAAAGACACTGAACATGCTCCCACCCGATTACAGAGCAGTGCTCACTCTGTTTTACTGGAACGAGCTTTCCTATCAGGAGATTGCTGAGGCGATGAAAATGCCGCTTGGAACAGTAAAAACCTATCTCCACCGGGCCAGAAACCTCCTGAAGCAAAAAATTATGGAGGAAGGAAATGGATTGTGAAAAATTTTCAGCGATTCTTGATTCCTATCTCGTCGGAAGAATAAAAGCGGAAGAGAAAAAATCACTCAAGGAACATGCAGCTAGATGTTCTCACTGCAGAAACGCACTCGAAGTTGAATTAAGGATAAAAAATGCTTTTGATAAAATCGCAGAATCTGAAGTGCCGGCTTATTTCAGGCAAAAAATCCTCGCTCAAGCCACCATGGAATCCAGGCGCTCCGCCCCGAAAATGTATCTCTCTAAAATTTTTGAAGAAAATTTAATCTCGTGGATAGTTCCTGGCTTACTGCTTCCTTTCGCTGTCCTTCCGGTTTGCTTTACTCTCTTAAAAATAGCATCATCCGCGCTGACTCCGCTGGGAGTTTTAGCACTCAATTTTTCCATCTCATGCTCTATCGTAATCTACAGCTTGTGGCAGGCATATAGGGTCATGAAAATAAAATAAAAAATTTAAATGTTCACCTTTTTGTTCACCTATTATTTTCTTTCAATCTGACGTTTACTTACTCTCCACTCTTTCCGCCTTATGACCCGATATTATCACTGCCTCCGCTTCGCCGCTCTCCATGGTCTTAAAAACAGCTTTCGCCACTCTGGCTGAATCTATGGGGTAGCCGGCAAACTCCGTTTCTGTGACCGGAAGGAAGGGAATTGTAAGCTCAGGCGGGCCCATCGATGGTCCCACTCCTACATTTTTCTCTCCCCGCCAGTAGAGAACGAAATAGATGCTTCCCTTCTGCCCTTCAAGTTCCACATATGTACTCACAGCCTTCCGGCCGTCAAGCGCTGCCGGGAGCGAGATCAGTGACCGGGCCTCCCTTATTTCACCCGTCCTTTTGCGGTACATCCTGATCCTTCTCCTGATTAAATCCTTCACCCTCTCTGCTCTATGCTCCCTGTCAAAAAGCGATTCCTCCAGAGGCTTTTCCTTCCCTCTCAGAAAATCATTAAAAATTGAAGCTGATAAGGAGTTCAACTTTTTGTAGTACGAAACATCATCCTCTCCCGGGGCTAAAAGCCTGAGCGCTGCTTCCTGTCCGATCGGCCTGACGAGAAGTTTCCCTCCGCTGCTCCTAACTTCAATCCTGCCTCCTCCTCTGAACCTGTAGATGCCATCAAACTTCCGAAGCTCCTCAGGCTCGATACTCGAAACTTCGGGCGGAAGAGCGACCTCTTTTCCAAACACAATTGCCTCAATCTTATCCCTGACAGCCTCCATCAGTGTCTGCTCACCGTAGCTCTGGTTGCAGAAAAGTATGGTTACCACGCCCGCATCCATGTAGCGCCTCATCTCAGAACTGCTGCCGAGGGTGCTCCCGCCATCGTGCTGGATAAGAAGACCTCTTTCGGTTTGCAGCACATCCCATCCGTAACCGTAATCATTTATGTACGGAGTGAAAATCTTCTTCTTTGCTTCCGGGGAAAGAACCTTCTCCCCAAGAAGGGCAAGATGCCATCTGTACATGTCTTCTGTGGTGGAGAGTACGCCTCCATTCCCCAGAAGATGCCAGTAGGGATAAGGCTTTTCAAGGGGCGTACCGTTGTCCTTATCCCCCACATACCAGTGGGCCACGGTCTTTTTGCTCCAGTCAGGAATTCTGTAGCCTGTAAAATTCATTCCGGCCGCCTTAAATATATGCTGATGGAGAAACTCTTCGTAGCTCTGACCAGAAACTTTCTCGATCACGGCTGCTAGCAGGCTGTAGCCAGCATTGGAATAGAAGAATCGATCCCCTGGCTGAAACTGGAGTGGCGAGCGGAGAATTATGCGCACCACTTCTTCCCTGCTTACCACTTCGTAGTCAGGCCCTGTGGAGCCGATTACACCTGAGCTGTGGGTGAGAAGATGGTGAAGGGTGATGCTCTTTTTATCAGGGGGAACATGGTCAAAAAATCTCGTAATCGGGTCTTCTGTCCTCAGCTTGCCCATCATCTCAAGCTTCATGATGCCGGCTGCGGTGAATTGTTTGGTGATGGAGCCGATGCTGAATACAGTGTCGCGGGTATTAGGTACATTTTCTGAGCGGACGGCAAGACCGTATCCTTTGTTGAGTATGATTTCTTCTTTTCTTGCGACAAGCAGTGCACCTGAAAAACCGAAGGGAGTAATCCGCCTCAGGTAAAGGTCGAGTTTCTGTGCGATCTTGTCCTTCAAGACTTCGTTCTCCAGAGATGGTGGCACTGAAGCTAAAGGAGGCTCGTGGTCAGCAACCTCTGCATGCGCCTTCCACCAGCTGAATGAGCGTCCTCCTGCTGGTAGATTGATATTCACTTTTTCACGGGGTGCAAGGTCGACGGTTCTGGTAGGGCCCAGTTCAATTCCGTTAGAGAGGTGAACTTCCACCCGAACAGCAGGAATTATGGACCGGGTTGTGTTTTCTGCGCTTCCGACAAAAGATGATGATTCGCTGTCAAAAAATAAGATCAGCCGCACTCCTTTTCGGACTTCATCGTAAATTCCGTCTCTTGAAATCCGCGGACCTGCTTCTTCCATCTCGCCTGTGTGTTCTTTATGTTCCTGTTCATACTCGTTGTGTTCTTTTTCGTATTCACTGTGTTCTTTATGCTCTTTATACTCGTGCTCATATCCTTCATACTCCTCCTGGTTGTGCTGAGGCAGAACATCTTCTGCGGACTTTCCTTCATCAGAACCTCTACTACAGGCGCAGACAAAAATTAACAGCACAAAAATAAATATGACGGCAAAAAATCTTGATTCTAATTTTCCTCTTCTCATCTTCCCTCAATCCTTTCAAATATAGATTAGCAACTCAGTTGTCATCCTCCATGAGCTTAACCCTGACTTTCTTGACTTACTGGCAAAACTGCGCGCTTCTCTTTCAATCAATGCAATCGATGAAGAAGATTATTCCCTTTTCATCTGAGGCAGTTATAAATCGTAAGCTTATAATCTTCAGGATCGATTATAGCGGTTAGAAAACATCGGGTCAATTTGCTTGTCTTCAAGGGCTTTATGAAAGCTACACAGGTCCCAATCGCTTATTCATCAGGTCAAGCTTTTATGCTGACTCTCGAAATAAATTTTCAGCAAACCTGGACTATTTGTGAATAATCCAGGCTAAATAGATCGCATTTTTAAGAGGAATGAGGCTTTTGCTCAGATGGTGCCTTGGGCCTATATTCACGACCCCCCTTAGCTGTGTAGAAAAGAATGCAGGTTTTCGGTATATTATAAAAGTGAATGATGCTGACTGGAGAAGAGAGGCGAAAAATGGGGAAGAATATCTGGGTCAATAAGGTAGAATCTTTTGATGAAGCTCAGGAGTTTGATGATGATTACTATCTCTCCATGAGCAGCAAAGAGAGGCTCGAAACTATGCAACTTTTGAGAGAGATGCATTTTAAAATGAAAAAAGGCCTGGAGAATGAAGGTAGAAAAAGATTACGAAGAATTATTAAAATTACTGAACAAACATAAAGTAAGATACTGCATCATCGGCGCTTATGCTCTCGCCTTTCATGCCAAACCCAGATACACAAAGGATATAGATATATTTATAGAACCCAGTGCTGAAAACAGCAAAAGGATGGTGAGGGCGTTAAATGACTTTGGATTCAAAAGCTTAAAACTATCCCCTGAAGACTTCAGTAAAGCAGGAAAAATTATTCAACTAGGGTATGAACCTTTAAGAGTCGACATCTTTACCTCTATCAAGGGAGTAAAATTTGATCAGGCATGGAAAAACAGAGTCATCGGAAACTACGGAAGCGCAGAGGTGTTTTTTCTAGGGATCGATGAACTGATAAAAACAAAGAGATTATCCTCCCGGCCTCAGGATAAAATCGATTTAACACTGCTGATTAAAGCAAAAGCAAAAAAGAAAGCCTAATACCTCCTTTCTCCTTCATCATTCACTAAATTATTCCCGAATACACAAGCTAAAATTACCGAAGCCGATAAAAATTAAGTCTCGATTCTAGAAAATGCGGTATTTTACAGGGATGAGATTTTTTGCTTAGACGGCGCTTTTTGGCGCTAAAAAGGTCTGTTTAAGGGCTATTTTCTTGGAAAAAATTAAGGTATTTCCTTTGCTTTCAGGAAGATGCGCCAGCCAAACTACTAAAAAATAAAAAAAAAGATAATTTCATATAAAAAAAGCACCTGCACTAAATATTGTTTGATTAGGGTGAGAAAATATCATCACCGAAATCACCTTAAAAGGTAGTTTACGGAACTGACAAGAATTATATTATTATTATGTATTCAGTAAAAATTTGAATATCAGGCAAACAGTTAACATTAAAAATAATTAAATAAATGTCTTTTAAAGATATGTTTTTTAAAAAAATAATTGTCAGTTCTTTTTGTATTTTATTATTTCTTTCATTTAGCCAGCTTGCCTTTGGGTATAGCGTTGGGGGTGTTCCTGGATGGAATTATCGAAGACCAATCACTATAAGCCCTCAAACCCCTGTTGCTAATTTCCAAGTGAAGGTTGAATTAAGTACCTGTAATTTTGATTATTCCCAAGCTCAATCTAACGGCCAGGATATAAGATTTGCCAGCGACAGCAGCGGAAATAATGTCTTGGATTACTGGATTGAGAATTGGAATACTTCCGGAACCTCTACTATCTGGGTTGAGGCTGCTAGTGCTGGAACAACAGAAATCTTCATGTTCTACGGAAACGCCGGAGCAAGCAACGCCAGCAATGGAGCTGCGACTTTTATCTATTTTGCTGACTTTGAGAGCGGACTTCAGAGCTGGACAATAGGTGGAACTGTTTGGGAAAGAGATACTGAAGCAAATTTGGTCTGTGATGATTCTCTCGGAACTTGCAATAATGGCGCTGATAATTACCATCCATGTCAAGAACCTTGCGCTGCCCACAGCGGCACTTATTTAGTTGGAACGAATGTGGGTGGCGTTTATCCTGATTCTATGGCTGCTTCTACAAATACATTTACTTCTTCTGCGATTGACCTTTCAACTGCTTCAGGAAGTCTTATGCTACACTACTGGCGGGCATATCAGATAGAAGGAGCAGGTTATGATTGGTGGGACTCACAGATAGATGATAACTCAGGTTTCTCAAGTCCTACGTATGTGGAGAAAATAGGAAAAAGTGGTGGTTATCTTTACCCAACTGTATATGATTGGAGTGAGGCAACAACTGATGTAACAAGCTATGCTGGAGGTAGTTTGTATTTGAGGTTTAGAGTGAAATCAGACGGGGGCTGGCACTTTACAGGGCTTTATGTGGATGATGTTTTTATCCGGAAATACGCCAGCCCACAGCCAACCGCTGAGCTTAGCATAGACTTTCAGTATCAGAGACAAATCGTCATTGATTCGACCAAGGTTGAAGCAGACTTGACTGGTTTTCCTGTGCTTATTTATCTCGCTTCTGATAGTGATTTGGCTTCAAAGGCCCAGGATGACGGTGATGACATTATGTTCAGCGATTCCGCCGGTAACAAGCTCAGCCATGAGATAGAGTATTTCAACGGCACTA
>JBHIDX010000044.1:0-19371 GCA_046760305.1 Candidatus Aminicenantales bacterium | reverse complement strand
ACTAATTTTTTGTGAAAATTGCGGGAGAATTCTCTACTGCGAAAACAAATCTTAACAGATATATCTGATTCTCTCTCCCTCTCTAAATCGCCTCCGCTGCTACATCCTCCTTATAAAGAGAATCGATCAAATCCTTGTATTTTCCCTGAACTATGTTTCTCTTCACCTTGAGGGTCGGAGTCATTTCTCCTCTTTCTATTTCAAAGTCTCTTTCCAGGAGAGCGATTTTCTTAACCTTCTCATAAGAAGCAAGATTTGGCGTAACCCTGTCAATTTCAGACATGAGGAAATCATATATCTCCTCTTTCCGGATTAAATCAGCTCGGTCACTGTAGTCAACGCCGTTGAATTTTGCGTACTCTTCCAGCTTCTCAAACTCGGGGACAACAAGAGCAGAAATAAACTTTCTCCTGTCACCGAGAACAACCACGTTCGACACATACGGACTGAGTTTTATCAGGTTCTCTATTGGTTGAGGAGCAACATTTTTACCGCCGGCAGTGACAATAAGGTCCTTCTTCCTGTCTGTGATGACCAGGAATCCATCCCCGTCAAGATGACCAATATCTCCGGTATGAAGCCAGCCTCCTTTTATCACTTCTTCTGTTTCTTCTTCTCTTTTATAGTAACCTTTCATCACATGAGGCCCTCTGGTGAGTATCTCTCCGTCTTGGGCAATTTTCACTTCAACTCCAGGTATTGGCTTCCCGACTGTCCCGAATTTCAAATCCTCGAAGGTGTTGACCGAAATAACAGGAGATGTTTCTGTCAAACCGTAGCCTTCGAGAACTACAAGACCGAGTGCGTAGAAAAATTCAGCGATGTCCTGAGAAAGAGGAGCACCTCCTGAGACAAAGAACCTAACCCTTCCACCTGTTTTTTCGATGATTTTGGAAAAAACGAGCTTATGAGCCAGGTTCCTCCTGAATTTAAGTCCACCTGAGATGGGAAGATTTTTCAGTTTCCTCTGCCCGTATTCTTTTCCCACTTTGACTGCCCAGAAAAAGATTTTCCTCTTCAAAGAGGAGCTGGCGAGTACGTTATCCATCACCTTGCTATAAATTTTCTCCAGAACCCGGGGTACGTTGACCATGATGTGCGGCTTTACCTCGAGCATGTTCTCAGCCACGGTCTCAATACTCTCGGCATAGGCAACAGTACATCCTTTATACAGATAGGTGAAAGTGACCATGCGCTCAAGCACGTGCGAAAGAGGAAGGAAAGAAAGAACAGTATCCTTATCTGAGAATTCTATTATTGAAGAGGTCGATTTAATGTTGCTGATAAAGTTGCTGTGAGTGAGCATAACTCCTTTGGGAAGACCCGTGGTACCAGATGTATAGATTATGGAAACAACGTCATCGGGCTTTGCAACACAGGCCATCTTTTCAAAGAGCTCGGGTTCCCTCTTGTCTCTGCTTTCCCCTTTTTCCATCACCTCTTCTAGGGAAAGAGCTCCTTGCGGGGCATCAGGGAAAAAAGTAAGGTAGTGTGCTACTTTGTTGAGTTCGCCATGAATGGCCTCAATCTTTGTCCACTGCTCAGGAGTTGAAACAACAACAATCTTTGCATCAGAATCTTCGACTATGTATTTAATCTGGTCTGAAACAAGCGAGGTGTAAATCGGAACTGTAATCCCTCCGGCGCAGAGCGTGGCAAAATCAGCAATAACCCACTCCGGCCTTGTTTCTGAGAGAATAATAAGCTTGTCTCCGGGTTCAAGACCCAGTTCTTTTAAGCCCAGCGAAAGATGCCTTATTTTGGTCCCGAATTCTTCTGTAGAAAGAGGAACGTATTTGGCCTCTTTTTTATAAAGGATGAGGTCATCCTTCTGGTATGTTTTCAAGGTATTCAATAAAAGCTCGCAAAGTGTATCAACCATTTTTCCCTCCTCCACCAAAAGTGAGTCCATTTTAAGAAAGTAGGAATTCCTCTGTCAAGCAAAAAAAAGGAGGGTTTTTAACTCTCACAAGCTTTAGCAAGGGAGACAAGCCTATCTTTAGGCTCGAGGTTGATCAGCTTTACTCCCTGGGTTACCCGGCCAGAGGGTCTGATCTGGGTTGTTTTTATCCGCATTACCTTTCCGAATTCAGTGAGAAGGAGGAGATCATCTTCGGAAATGGCAACTAATCCTACGGCAGGGCCGATTTTCTTGTTGATTCTCATGTTTATCACACCCTTACCACCGCGCCGCTGGGCTGGATAATCCGCTATTTCTGTTTTTTTCCCGAAACCATTTTCGCTTGCGGTAAAGATGTACTTTATTTTTTCTCTGTCAACGACAGCCATACCCACTACCCTGTCTTTCGGATCAAGAGAAATCGCCTTCACCCCAGAAGCGAGGCGGCCCATCGGTCTTATGTCCGACTCCTTAAACCTGATAGCTTTGCCCAGTTTTGTACCCATAAATATATCTTTTTTACCATCCGTAAGCTTGGCTGAGAAAAGCTTGGCCTTCTTCTGGAGAGTTATGGCGATAATGCCGTTTCTTCTTATATTCCGGAAGTCACTCAAGCGTGTTTTTTTCATCTGTCCATCAGTACTCATCATCACTACATAACTGTCTGGAGTGAATTCCTTCGCCGAGACAACCGAACAAACCTGTTCTTCAGGGTGAAAGTGGATCAAGTTTTTTATTGATTTGCCTCGGGCTGCAATGCCCATATCGGGTATTTCATGGGCTTTGAGCACGTATACCCGGCCCGTAGTGGTGAAAAAGAGGAGATAGCTGTGGGAGGAACAGATGAAAAGATTCTGGACAACATCTTCTGGTTTCATGATGATACCCTTTTTGCCCTTCCCACCCCTGCTTTGAAAATGGTAAGAACTGAGCGAAGTACGTTTTATGTAGCCGGAAGAGGTATAAGTAACAACCACATCTTCTTCTTTAATAAGGTCTTCTGGTCTTATCTCGCTTATCTCTTCTTCTTTTATTTCGGTTCGCCTTTCATCCTCATATTCCTCCTTTATCTGTTTCAGTTCATCAACGATAATATCCTGAATGAGTTTCTCACTGCTTAAAATCTTCTTTAATTTCTTGATGGTCTTTTTAAGCTCTTCATACTCTTTCTGAATTTTCGACCTTTCAAGCCGTGTCAGTCTCTGGAGCTGGAGGTCGAGGATGGCCTGAGCCTGAATCTTTGTCAGGCGAAAGTTAGCAATCAAGCCCTTCCTTGCCTGCTCCACAGTGCGAGAGCTGCGGATGAGCTTTATCACAGCATCCAGGTTGTCGAGGGCAATATTTAGTCCTTCGAGTATGTGGGCTCTTAGCTCAGCTTTTTTCAGCTCGAAACGAGTGCGGCGGCGTATGACTTCCTGACGGTGGGAGATGAAGTACTTCAACATCTCCACCAGGCCGAGCAGTTTGGGCTGCTTGTCGACAATAGCCAGAAGAATTATGCCAAAAGAAGTCTGAAGAGCAGTATGCTTGTAGAGGTTATTAAGCACCACCTCTGGAAATTCACCTTTTTTTATTTCAATCACTACCCGCAGCCCTTCTCTATCGGACTCGTCGCGTATATCAGCAATACTTTCAATCTTTTTTTCATTTACGAGAGCAGCAATATTCTCCATCAGTTTGGCCTTATTGACCTGGTAGGGAATTTCAGTGATGGCAATCCTGTCTCTTTCTTTACGTCTGCCTCTTTCAACTGTTGCTCTGGCTCTGAGGTGAATTATGCCTTTTCCCGTTTCATAAGCTTCTCTGATGCCCCGTTTGCCGAAGATGAACCCGCCTGTTGGAAAATCAGGTCCGGAGATAAAGTCCATGATTTTATCAAGGGTCGCCTTCGGGTGACGGATGAGATAAATGATAGCATCAACCACCTCACCCAGGTTATGGGGAGGAACATTGGTGGCCATACCAACAGCAATCCCTGAGCCGCCGTTAATAAGAAGGTTTGGAATCCTTGCCGGCAGCACCTCGGGCATCTTAAGGCTTTCGTCATAATTGGCTACAAAATTAACCGTATCCTTTTCTATATCCGCCAGCAGCTCGTGGGCTATTTTTTTCATCCGCACTTCGGTATACCTCATGGCTGCAGGCGGGTCACCATCAACAGAACCAAAGTTTCCCTGCCCGTCAACGAGAGGGTACCTGAGGCTGAAATCTTGAGCCATGCGTACCAGAGCATCGTAGACGGCTGCTTCGCCATGGGGATGATATTTTCCAATCACATCTCCCACGATGCGGGCTGACTTCCTGTAAGGCTTGTTCCAGGCATTACCTGCTTCATACATTGCATACAGAGTTCGACGGTGGACAGGCTTTAGTCCGTCTTTTATATCGGGTATGGCTCTACCTATGATGACGCTCATGGCGTAATCAAGGTAAGAACGCTTCATCTCTTCTTCAAGACTTACCACAGTTAAATCAGAAGCCATCGTTACTCCTCTAACTGAACTGGATTATTACTCAGAAAATGCGCCATGTCATTGCGAGCGAAGCGAAGCAATCCGTCGTTGCGAGCCCTGAAAGGGCATGGCAATCTCATCATATTTAACCTAAATAATATTAAGAGGCTAAGCTGGTTAAGTTAGATGTCAAGATTTTCTGCTTCAAGGGCATTGCTCTCGATAAACTTCTTGCGCGGCTCGACTTCATCTCCCATGAGGAGGGTAAAAACATTATTGGCTTCAACTGCATCCTGGATGGAAACCTGGAGGAGAGACCTTGTCTCAGGATTCATTGTTGTCTCCCATAGCTGCTGGGGTGTCATCTCTCCCAAACCTTTGTATCTCTGGATAACGATTCCCTTTTTCCCTTTCTCAAAGAGATATTCAAGGAGCTTTGTCTCATTCTCTATCCTGGTCTTTTCGCTGTTACTGATAACCTGGAAGGGAGGTCTGAAGCTCTCCAGCTCCTTGTGGATTCTGTAGAGCGCCTGGTATTCGGCTGAAGAAATCAGATCCCAGTTAACCTTGCTTGAAACATTCATGCCGTTTACCTGGAAACTGAAAGCGAGCTCATAGACCCCATGTTCTTCGTCCTTTCCCACCCTGGAAGCTACGCCCTTTTCGCTGAGCAAGCTTTGAATCTGCTCCATTTTTTTCTGTTTACGAAGGAACTCAACACTCTCGACATTATTATCAAGAAGAATTTCGATCAAAAAGAAGGGAAAATTCTTATTCTCCAAAACCCGAATGTAGTTCTTCTTGGCAATAAGCCTCCTCAGGAATTTTCTGAATTTCTCACCCTTGATGAAATCTTTGTTTCTGGCAACTTTCAGCTGAAACTCATCCGAAATTTTCTTAATGATAAAATTCTCAAAAGAACTCTCCTCTTTTAAATACTGAAAAGATCTTCCTTTTGAAATTTTATAAAGAGGCGGCTGAGCAATGTAGAGAAAACCCCTTTCTATGAGCTGCGGCATCTGCCTGTAGAAGAGGGTAAGAAGAAGAGTTCTTATATGAGAGCCATCCACATCAGCATCAGTCATGATGATAATTTTATGGTAGCGCAGTTTATCCAGGTTAAAATCAGCGCCTTCTACCCCTGAGCCGAGGGCAGAAATAATCATGCCGATTTCTTCACTCCTGAGAACTCTATCGAACCTTGCCTTCTCTACATTCAGTATTTTTCCCTTGAGAGGAAGGATAGCCTGAAAACGGCGGTCCCTGGCCTGCTTTGCCGAACCTCCAGCAGAGTCTCCCTCCACCAGAAAAATCTCGCTCTGTGAAGGATCTCTTTCCTGACAATCAGCCAGCTTTCCAGGAAGAGAAGTCGACTCCAGAACTCCCTTACGCCGGGCAAGCTCTCTGGCTTTTCGGGCAGCTTCACGCACGCGTGCTGCTTCAGAGACCTTCTGCACTATCTTCCTGGCCAGAGGAGGAGTCTCTTCGAGATATTCAGATAGGCGCTCGTTGACAATAGATTCGACAATGCCCTTGATCTCACTGTTTCCGAGCTTTGTTTTTGTCTGCCCCTCGAACTGGGGATTAGGTACTTTAAGACTCAGCACAGCACAGAGACCCTCACGTGTATCATCACCGGTTAAATTCTGTTTCAAGTCTTTCAACATGTTGTGAGAGCTGGCATAGGCATTTATCGTCCTCGTCAGGGCAGCTTTGAACCCGATAAGATGCGTTCCTCCTTCTGTGGTGTTTATATTATTGACGAAGGTGAAGATTGTCTCCGAATAGCCGGTATTGTACTGAAGGGCCAGCTCAACTATTATGCCGTTTTTCTTGCTCTCAAAATAAATAGGTCTAGGGTTGAGTACTGATTTGTTCTGGTTCAGATACTGGACGAATTCCTTGATCCCACCTTTATACTGGAACTCATTCCGCTTATCAGTTCGCTCATCAAGGATTGAAATCTTCAGCCCTTTATTGAGAAAAGAGAGTTCTCTAAGTCTCTGACTCAAAATCTCAAAATTAAAATTAAAAGACTTAAAAATCTCTGGGTCAGGCCTGAAAGTTATTTTAGTCCCCGTCTTCTTGGTTTTACCTATCTTTTTCAACCTGGTAAGAGGCTTTCCCCTGGAATAGGTCTGGCTGTAGACCCCTCTTTCTCTTTTTATCTCCAGTTCCAGCCTCTCTGAAAGTGCATTGACGACTGAAACTCCAACGCCATGCAGCCCTCCAGCCACCTGGTAGGTCTTTGAATCAAACTTTCCTCCAGCATGAAGGGTCGTCATTACCACTTCGGCTGCTGGTTTCTTCTCCTTTTTGTGAATCCCGACAGGAATACCCCGTCCGTTATCTATGACGGTAATGCTGTTGTCGACATGAATGATGACTTCAACCTCAGAGCAGTGTCCGGCTAATGCTTCATCGATGGAGTTGTCAACAACCTCATAGACCAGATGGTGGAGACCCTCAGGGCCTGTACTTCCGATATACATGGCCGGGCGTTTACGGACTGCATCAAGCCCTTTTAGCACTTTTATCGAAGCTGCTGTATATTTAGTTTCTTTCATTTTCCTGCGATTTTGAGGAAAAAAGAGGGTCATGTAGTGGAGGATTTACATAACCCGATATGGGCATTATCTCGTAAAATATTATATCTGATAAGAGATGCTTAGTAAAGCAAAATCGGGCTTTTTTTGGCCTAGATTCTGGCGCATTTTTCATTCATTCACTACTTTAGACGACAATCAGTCCTCCCTATTCTCACCAAAATCCCCTTTTTTCATCTTCGAACAGAAAGTCTCTTAAATCCATTGCGATCAACATCAACACGATTTAGCTGTCCCCAAGCATAGTTTTTAGCTATAATTAAAACTGTACTTGGGTTAAAGAGGGAGAAGGAAATGCCAGCTAATCTGCCCCCTCAGTATTTCGAAACAGAAAAAAAGCTGAAAACAGCCAGGACTCCTCAGGAAAAAATTGAAATCTACGAAGAACTTCTCTCCATAGTACCCAAACACAAGGGGACGGAGAAGCTGAGGTCACTTCTGAGGACAAAAATTGCTAAACTCAAACAGGCCTCCCTGAAAAAACCTGCTGTTGCCCGACACAGCACTATTCCCTATGTAGAAAAATCAGGTGCAGGTCAGGTAATCCTCATCGGCCCTCCAAACTCAGGGAAATCCTCGCTTATCAAGTGTCTGACCAATGCTCAACCCGAAATCGGTGATTACCCTTACACAACCCGCACGCCTTATCCGGCGATGATGAAGTACCAAAACATTCAGATTCAGCTCGTCGATACACCGCCCATCATGAAAGACTACATGGAGAACTGGCTGCCTGAGCTTATTAAGGTGGCTGATGCTGTACTCTTGGTGCTGGGTCTTGACGAAACCGACCCTGCTGAAACTCTCGCTTCCCTGGTGGCTAAACTCAAGGAGAGAAAAATAGTTCTCTTTTCTCAAGAAAGAGGCCAAGAATCTCCTGAAGATACCCGATTTTTCAGAAAAAAAACACTCGTTGTGGCCAACAAAAAAGATATCCAAACTGAGGAAGAAAAGCTCTCCCGCTTGAAAGAATTTTTGCGCCCCACCCTGAATATTCTGGCTGTTTCCGCCCCCAAAGGACAAGGACTTGAAGAACTCAGAGAACAAATATTTCGTCTCCTTGACGTCATCCGGGTTTACAGCAAGGTACCTGGCAGGAAACCTGACTTCGATGTACCCTTTACTCTGAAGAAAGGAAGTTCTGTTCTCGACCTGGCCAAGGCGGTTCACAAGGACTTCTGGCAAAACTTAAAGTATGCCCGCATTTGGAGTAAAAATACCTACCAGGGTCAGAAAGTAAACCGCGACCACATCCTTGAAGACGAAGATATCATCGAACTTCATATTTAAGGAGAGAAGGCAGGGCCGGGCGTGAGGGCCTCACCCGGCCTGAAGATGATGGGTGGAGGTGAAAATAAAAACAGGTCTTTTCTTCATCTCCTCGAAGGAAAATATCTAAATTGATAATCTCTATAATTATCGATGGGAACCTCTCCTGCCTTGGCCCAGTTTCCAAAAGGTGCGAAATCTACCGAGCCCCCAGCCACAAAATCAATCGATATCCCGTGACACAACTCCCGGCTGAGTATTGCTTTTACAATTTTTTCACTCACGCCGAGAAGCTGAGTCTGGGTTAAACCCGGTGGCACCTCTGCTACGATGTGGACGAGGTGAATTCTCCCCCTGTCGATATTGTTCCTGGATTTAATGCGAAAAGGAATATTTTTTGCCTCTTGAAGGTGAGAGAACTGTCCTTTATTCGGAGAAAAATAGAAATTTACAGGACTTTGACTCTCGACAGGAGTCTCGAATATTGTCTTCTTGGCTGTAAAAAAAATCCCTGCAAGAAATAAAAGAGAGAGGAAAAAAAAGAGGAGCACGGGATGAGGCATAGAGAGGAAAGGCCGACTCTTATGAAGGGCATCATCAACCCCCTTTTGCTCCCGAGAGATAGCCGCGCCTTTCCGGTTCATGAGTGTTTTTTAACCAGAGCATAATAAATTTCACCTCTCAGGGAAAAATTGTCAAGGGGAAGGCTTAATTTGTCACTTTTTGCCGCTTTTATGTCGTTTTATGACGCCTCTAACACCTCTTTATCCTTCTTTTGAGTTTTCAGCAGGTGGGGTAGAACTATTTGTTTCTGAAATCAAGCACCTCACTGTCAGCCATCTCGAGCAGGGAGAGGAACAAAAGCTGGGCTAGGTCCTCAAGAATCTCAGGGGTTATAGTTCCCACTGTATCTTTTGTGATGTGATAGAACGAGGGTGCACCAAAGGCGCTGAAAGATATGGTTGGAATACCCTTCCACATAAAGCGGGCAGCATCCAGCCTGGGGCGGGCAATGTTGGCAAAGTAAGAAGGTTTGACAAAGCGATGAATGTACTTCTCGTTTGCTTTCTTTATGTACTCCCAGAAAGAAGGATAATTCAGAGCTGCAAGGGCGCTCAATTTATTACCACAGCCAACTCCATCAAGGTTTAGAAATCCTGCTGTTTTCTCCAGAGGAAAAGAAGGGTGATTGAGGTAATATTCTGAACCAACCACTCCCTGTTCTTCTGCGCCAAAAAAGATTAAAAGGATTGACCTCCGGGGTTTAAGATGAGAACGGGATATAGCATTAGCCACCCCCAGGATGACTGAAACTCCGGAAGCATTATCGTTTGCCCCGGGCATCATCTCGTAACAGTAGCCGAGGTGGTCAAGATGGGCTCCCAGAATTATAACTTCCTGCTTGAGCCGTGGATGACACCCTTCAATAAGCCCTATAACGTTATAACCAACTCCATCAGGATGGTGCTCGGTCGTGTTTTTAAGAGTAAATACTTTCCCTGTAGAAAAGGATTGAGGCTTTAAATCCTTTCTAATCTTCTCCATTGTCTCCTTGTGACTGCGGCCTGTGCCGGAAAAAATATCCCTTACAACTGATTCTCCAACATGGCTGTAGATGAAATCTTTGCTGTAAGAGTTGTTGGGATTGGCAATGGGACCATAATTATAGATCATGCCCCTCGCACCATGGGCAACAGCATTCTCGAGTTTGTACTGATGGAATGAATAGGGCCGCCATTTTTTGAAAAGCTCTTTGTTTTTTCCGGGAGAAACAGGGGCTTCCCTCTCCATCAAGACTATCTTACCTCTAACATCCACACCTTCGTACTCGTCAAAGCCGAGCTCCGGTGCGGTGATGCCGTATCCCACGTAAACGACTTCAGCCGTAACCTCTCCTGAACCAGAAGTTGAACCTGGGATGAATTCATCTTCATAACGATAGTATTTTTTTATCACTCCGCCTTTATAGGGAATATTAAGAGCTGCCTCACAATCTCTGAAGACAAGCGTGTAGGGAATGGGAAATTGCTGAAAATATGAGCCATTCTCTGCACCGGGCTTTAATCCCCATTTCTGTAAAAGCGAGGCTACCCATTCAGCACAGGCCCTGTATTGTTCTGTACCCGTAAGCCTGCCCCCGTACTTCTCTGAACAGAGCTCCTCTACATACCTTAAAAGCTCATGACTGGAGATGCTGTGCAGGGTCTGGAGTATCTCATCTTCCTCTGAGCCTGCTTTTTGTGCCTCTAATCCAGGCGAAAAAAAGCCTGGGAAAATGAAATAAAAGCTGACAAAAATCAGGCATAAATAATGCTTTACTCTCATCCTTTCCTCCTTTCCTGAAACAATCAGTTCAGCTCTTTAATGCTATTTTAAAATCAATTCTGACTAAAACAGAAAACTGCAACTTATCACTCCTCTAATAACCAAAATCCTCCCTGCTTTCATTTTTCATCCTATATGGTAAGATAATTCAGTTAAAAGTAAAGAGGAATCTTGAGGAGATGAGAGCATCCACTCTTCATTTTCTTGGAATGAGCAGAATAAAAAAAACATACCCCGCATTTGTTCTTTTCTTTCTCCTATTCGCTGGATTGAATGGTGGCGGAAAAACAGCTCTCTGCTTTCAACAAAAAGCAGCAGAGACTGGAATAAAGGATGTCATCTCAATAGAAAAAGAGCTTCTCGAGCATATAAACAAGGAAAGAGAAAAGCTCAGTCTCTCCGCCCTCAGATTTTCAGCAGAACTGACCGCTCTCGCCCGAAAACACAGCCAGGACATGGCTCTCCGGCAAAGGCTGAGCCACATCTCCTCCAGCGGAAAGACATACCGGGAACGCATCATCAAAGCCAAATTTTTCTATGTTTCTGCCGGTGAAAACATTGCCCGGAGCGAGACGTTCGTGGCAGGATTCATCCATGAGGAGTTGATGAAAAGCGCTGAACACAGGGAAAACACCCTCGAACCTTCTTTTGACATGGCAGGAATAGGAGTGTATCTCGGTAAAGATAATAAATACTACATAACTCAGGATTTCCTCCACTCGCTTGAAATAAGGGAACCGAAAGAAGTGGAAAAAGAGATAAAAGAGAAAATAAACTCTTGTAGGCGTCCATTTTGCCCGCAGCAAAAAATATCCAGGAGGAGCTTACTACATCACGCTTGTTCTCATTCCCACGGGCAAATACAGACAAGTGAGTGAAACTGAACTAAAAAAAATGGTTCTCAAATCCATAAACAGCCTGCGAGAAAAATTCGGTCTTAAAAATTTCCGTCTTGATGTAAAACTTTCAAAAGACTTACCCTCCTCGGGAAGAATAGGTATCGGCCTCGTTTTTCAGAAAAGCAAGGATTTCCGGCAAGGAATCTACCTGGTGACCATTATTTTTTAGGAGAAAAGACAATGAGAATAACCCGAAGGAATTTTCTCTGGAGCGCGTCCCTGGGTCCTCTCTCCTTGATCCAGATTAAGAAACAAGGTCTGCCTCCAATGCTGACCAGGAAAGCAATCCATTCCAGCAAAGATCCCTGGATTGAACTCAACCTGGCGAACATGGGCTGGAATCTAGCCAGAATCAGAAGCCTGGTCAAGGTGCCTGTGATGGCCGTCATCAAAGCCAACGCCTACGGCCATGGTCTGCTTGAAGTCGGACATTATCTAGAGAAATGCGGAATTGATTTTTTCATGGTGGGAAAGCTCAAAGAGGCTCTTAGTCTCAGAAAGACAGGAGTAAGAACACCTGTTCTCAATTTCGGCTCTTTCTCCCGAGAAGAAGCTGAAGAACTCATCCTCAACAATATCTGTCAATCGGTTTTTGACGAAGAGGTCTTCTGGCTTGACCGCGCTGCCTTCAGGCTGGGAAAGAAAGCAGAGGTAAACATTCACCTTGACACAGGCATGGGAAGGATGGGAATTCCTTTCAAGAAAGCGCCTGGTTTTATCGAAAAGGTTGCTGCCATGAAGAACCTTTTCATCAAGGGTGTTTCCACCACTCTCACCGAAGATGATGACTTTGACCGCCAGCAGCTCGAGCGATTCACAGAGCTGTGCAGCACAGCAGAAAAAAAGGGGATTAATCTGGGTCTCAAGCACGCTGCCAGCTCTGACGGAATAATGGACCTCCCTCAATCCTGGCTGGACATGGTAAGGCCCGGTATCATGCTCTACGGTTACTACCCATCTGAGAAAACACAGATGGAAGACGGGCTTTCTCTCAGGCCTGTGCTCGAGCTCAAGGCCAGGGTGGTTTCAATAAAAGAGTTTTTCCCCGGCGATTCTCTTTCCTATCACAGAGTCTACAAAGTCAGAAAAAGGCAAAAGATTGCTGTTTTGCCTATCGGATACTCAGATGGCTATCCATTCCAGGCTGTGAATAAAGCTTATGTGCTTATAAGGGGCAGGAAGCATCAGCTTATAGCTGCTGTGACCGCCAACCATGCTCTTGCCCTCCTGGATAAAAACTCTGAAGTAGCGGTCGGAGATGAAGCTGTGCTCCTCGGCGTTCAGGGAAAAGAAAGGATTTCAGCCTTTGATATTGCCGGCTGGGCAGGAGCTTCCACCTACAAGGTATTGATCGGCTTAAACCCCCTGCTTCCGAGAAAAATTGTCTGAAATTGGTCGGACCTAAATCCGGAGAGCAACTCCTCCTCTGATAATAAATCCGTTAAAGAATCCAGCCTCTACCATAAAGTGCAGGTTTCTGATAAAAGCGGCTTTCAATCCTATGCTAAATTCAACAAAGGGAAAGACCTGGAACAATAAATCCGGCACAGGAAATTCCTCACCTTCTGCCTCGAGTTCATCCTTCAATTCCTGAACAGTCTTGGTATCAGAACCCCCGTAATTTTCTGGCTGCTGTCCAGAAATGATGAGGTCGCCAGTCCAGGAATAGCTGTATTGTGCATTGCCCAGCACATCATTGAAGGCTGCTCCAGCGCCAAAACTCATGAATGGGTGGATCACCCAGGAGGGAAAGATATCAAGTTGAAACCCGAGGTGGAAGGAAAGGGCGCTGAGACGAAACTCAGCATTATTCACAGCGGCGGCAAAGCTGGCAGTGTCTCCTGTCTGCAAATCCTGGAGATCGAGTTGGGCTGAAATATTCGGCAGCCCGACCATGAGGGAGGTTTTCTCCACAGATAGCCCGAGACTGAAAGAGCCTTTATATCCACCCGGATACCATCGAATCTCAAAGCCGTAATTATCTCCGCCTGAGTCGAATGTGACGTTCTGTTCGTAAAACGTCTCCTCCATATTAGGATAATCCTGGTGAATCTCATCGATGAACGCATCTTTAAAATTTGTCTCCAGTGCTTTACCGAGTTCGCTTTCTATCTGAGACTTAAAAATATTCAGACTCCATTTAGAGTAATGAACTTGAAATTCAAAATGACCTCCAGCAGAAAGATTCGGACTTAGAAAAAGCAGAAGCCCACACATCACAGGCAGAATTGCTAACATTTTTTTAATTCTCAAAATTCACCTCCACATTATTTTCTTTGATCATCACCATATCATCTAACCTGAACTATCAGTTAGAAAATGCGCCACGTCGTTGCGAGCCCTGAAAGGGCGTGGCAATCCGTCGTTGCGAGCGAAGCGAAGCAATCTCATCATATCCGGGAGTGCTTGGGGCTGCCACGCTTCGCTCGCAACGGAGGATTGCTTCATCGCTCCATTTCTCGCAACGACCACATGCATTTTCGAATTGGTTTTTTAGAATAACTGAAAACTTAATTAAAATCAATTATCTTTCTGGATGAGAAGAAAGAGGACTCTTCTCTCACCTCTTCTGACCTTCCTGGATGAGAATTTTCAGCCAAAATAACCCCAGAACATTCATAATCGAATTATTATCTATGGTGGCTCTCTTCCATTTTGTGTGGGTAGGAAAGCGATGAATGTTTTTATAAGGGATATCCGACAATGGCCTTGCTAAAGGGGTCAGGTCTTACATTATAACATTTTGTCTGGTACAAAAAGAGCAAAAGTCTTTGTACTTGCTTGAAATGTTATAATGTAAGACCTGACCCCTTTAACCACCCTCTTCGGCGGCCTCGAAACTGCGTACCATGGCACACAACTGATAAAAAATGCCCTGTGTTAATTATCGTGGCTTTGATTGTTTCCCTCTGCATGATGCTCAATAAATCTCGGCCGGCCAAATCAGTCGGCTTCCCTCGAGAGCGGTTCGGCAAGGCTAAATCTTTCGAGGTCGCTCGGGCCATTGTCGGATATCCCTTGTTCAATAAAATATACCCACAAAATGGAAGAGAGCCCTTACGGTTAATTGATTTAGGATATTGATTCTGATATCGTTGTTTCAAAAAAGGTGCTTTAATCGGAAAAAATGTTCGATTATATATTTGCCTTCTTCCACCTTTTTCTCCTCCTTGCCCTGCTCGTCTACGGTATCCTCTCCCTTTTTTACGGCAACCTCCTCAGATTCGGCCTCATCCTCGTCTCTCTTGTTCTCTACTACATCCTTGTTCTCCACAAGGGAGTGAAAGAAGAAATAAAAAGAAAACAGAAGAAAAAAAAGACCTAAAGAAAAAATAAATGCCAGTTTTTTTTCTTTTTTCTGATGCAGCTGGAAAGTACAAAAAAGAGAGGAGCGACAAATTTATCTCCAAGAACCCTTTTTTCTGCCGGGCCTCGCTCATTATCGAGGCAGGAGACTGGATGAGACTCAGAGAAGAATTCGTGAGGCTCAAGAAAAAATTTCTCTCCCTCAAAGACACCGAGGATGTCAAGTGGTCGTACATCTGGTCTCTTTACAAGCATCGCCAGAAAGGAGAGAGGATCAGGGAAAACAAGCCTTACTATCACCTCAGAAGCCATTCGCTGGACAGGCTCGTTGAATTCGTATGTAAGGCACTCCAGCTTATCGGAGAATGTGAAAGCACAAAGCTTATCTTCACTGTCACCTTTAACCAAAAAGGGAAAACAGAGTCATTCGATTTGATGGCCATGAACATGATGCACCTCCGACAAATCATGGACATGGCAGAATATGAAATGAGAAAAATACCCCCAAGCACATGCATCTTTTCCTTCAATCCTGAAGAATCGAAGGTCGAAAGCATCCTTAAGGCCTCTTTCCTTGACATTATTCAGGAAAAAAGCAGTAAAAAATACAAACACATAAAAGAGAGTCTGTGTTTCGAACCATTCTCTCACAGCTTTGCCAGCCAGATGGCTGATTACTGTGCAGGAGTGTTCAACGGAAGTCTGAGGCTTTATCCCCAGAGTGTTGACCTCTTCCGCCATCAACTCTGGCCGAGAATCCTGAGGAGGAAGAGCAGGGTTCTCGGATACGGAATAACAGAGATTCCCAGAAGTCCGAAAACAAGAGCCGAGCTGGAGAGAATTATAAAGACTATCTTCGGGAAAAAAGAGGAGGATTACAAGGTAAGCGCTGAAAAGCGGCTGAAAAGCAGATAACAGAGAATTCTGGCATGGATGTTTTTAACCGGACCATAAAATTCCTGGGCTCTGTTGTCTGGGGACCGCACATGGTGGTTCTCATCCTGGGAGTCGGACTGCTCTTCACCCTTGCCCTGCGCTTTGTTCAGGTCAGACGCCTTGCTCTCTCCTTCCGTCTGCTTCTCGGAAAGAGAGATTATGGAGAAACCTCAGAGGAGCGCCTGGGAGATATCTCTCCTTTCCAGGCATTAACCACATCTCTGGCAGCTGTTGTGGGTAACGGGAATATCGCAGGAGTATGTACAGCGATTGCCATGGGAGGTCCGGGAGCGGTTTTCTGGATGTGGCTTTCAGCTTTCTTCGGGATGGCCACCAGGCTGGTTGAGGCTGTGCTGGGTCAGAAATTCAAAAGGATTGCGCCTGACGGCACAGTGGTCGGAGGTCCGATGTATTACATCTCCGAGGGGTTGAAACTGCCCTGGCTGGCCGCCATATTTGCTTTTTTCATGGGGTGCAAGCCTCTCTTCTCCACCACCACCATCCAGTCCAACTCAATCGCCCTTGCACTCCAGACCCAGACAGGACTTGCTCCCTGGGTGACAGGAATAGGTATGGCTCTGCTCACCTGGCTGGTCATCATAGGCGGAATAAAATCGATTGCAAAAGTGACCGAGTTTCTGAGTCCCTTCATGGTTCTGCTCTACATTTCAGGCGCCCTGTTTACAATTGTAATTTTTGCCTCAAAACTTCCACATGCCTTCTTCCTTATTCTGGCTGGAGCCTTCACGCCCCAGGCAATCAGCGGTGGAGTTGCGGGTGCAACTGTTGCCCGTGCTATCCGCTACGGTTTGGCCAGAGGCGCTTACTCAAACGAAGCAGGGACAGGAACAGCCGCTGTTTTCCATGCCACTGCCCGAACGAGTGAGCCAGTCAGACAGGGCTTAATCGCTTCTCTGGATGTCTTTGTGGATACGCTCGTTATCTGCACCCTGACAGCCCTCACCGTGCTGGTGACAGGCGTCTGGACAGAGGGAACGAGTACAGGCATGACCGCAGCTGCTTTTAACGCGGCTCTTCCTGGAATCGGAGGCTTTATCGTGGCTGCAAGCTCCTTCCTTTTCGGCTACTCAAGCCTGATTGCTGTTCCCTACTACGGAGAAATCTCATTCAGCTACCTTTTCGGTCCCTGGATAAAAAAGCCTTACCGCTGGGCATTCTGCGCTGTGATATTTACGGGTGCTGTGCTCGAGGTAGAGGTTGCCTGGTCTATCGGAGATGTTTTCAACGGAATGATGGCTCTTACCAATCTTATCGGACTCATCGGTCTGGCAGCCCTGGCCATAAAACTTGTAAAAAAATATCTTCTATCTATTAACCGGTTAAATGACTTTTCCTGAAATGAGGAGCACAAGTGCCTTTTCTCCTCCATCCAGCTTGGATACACCAACGACTGTCCTCTCACCGCTTTTGAGGCTGAGGGTGGTTTCAATAAGCTTGACTACATTTTTGACATCTTTCCTCTGCATCAGCCTCATCTGAACCTGAATCATACCTCCCTTTTCTTCCCTGATGTAGCGCGGCTCGAGCCGGAGTTCAAGCTCTATTCCCTTACCTCCCATAAGCATTTCAAGCCGCCTGTTTTCCTGAATCCGGGCAAGACTTTTATCCAGAAGCTCAAATTCAGCCAGGTTCAAAAGGGTTTTCAACTCCCGCACCACCGGCTCATCCGATGACTTAAGCCTTGGCTTTCTCTCAGCGCCCTGCCCGATAGTGGCCAGAAAAAGGTCGATAACAAATTCCAGGTCTGCGGGTTTGACATCTATTTCTTTGATCACAGAAAGCATCTTGGCCACAATTTCAGGAGTATCTTTGATGGTAATAAGGCCCAGAGAGTCATCTGACATAATTCGTCCATACGGAGTCGAGGAATAAGTCATCAGCACTCTTTGAGCCTGGCTGGCTCTAATGTACTTCAGCTTCACTATCTCCCTTTTTAATTCAGGGGGTTTTTGAGGTTGAGAAAAGAGATAAGCGGTAAAAAAGAGGAGAATAAAAAGCATAAAATAAATTTCTACTCTCTTTTTCATTCTTTCACCTCCAGGTCAATGTCTTTGATAAAAAACCATTTTATTCTGAGCCCGGTCTCGGAGGAAACAAGAGTCATAGAGACCGTATCCTGCCTGGATTCAGGTTCGATGCTCTCTGAAAGAGGAGCATATCCCTTTTCGGCTGTGCTCTTTAAGGGCAGGAATCCAGACTTAAAAACCGTCACGCTTAAAACAACAACCAGCACAAGGGCTGAAAGAGCAGCCAAAGAAGCGTAAACCCAGCGCTTTCCCGGATGTAATCGAGAAGGAAAAAACACCATCTTTTCCTTCAAAGCCCTGTCAACTGCTTTCTGCCACTCTTCCTCCTCCCACTCTTTCATCTCTTCTTGAAGCAACTCTTTTGTCCTCTGGAGAGAAAGCTTGAGCATCTCGTATTCCCTGCGGCATGCAGAACATTTAGCCAGGTGGGTCTTGATTAAAGCCACTCCTGGCTCAGAAAACTCGCCTCCTGCAGCAAGAGAAAGAAGGCGCCTTACCTTTTTACACTTCATCACTTCACCCTATTCTTTTTCAGAAAATATACATTTTCGAGCTTCTCCCTAATTTTCTGTCTGGCTCTTGAAAGATGTGTCCTCACACTCCCGGAGGAGCAGCCCAGGAGAGAAGAGGCTTCCTTTATGCTCAGACCTTCGGCATCGCGCAGCAGAAACACAGCTCTTTCTCTGGGGCTTAGACTCTGAAGAGAGTGAATAATTCTCTCCCTTATTTCTTTCTGTGAAAAAATTCTTTCCGGGTTTTCATTATCTGTTGTCGACAACCATCTTTCATGGTTTCTGATTCCTGCCTCGACCCTCGCCCTTTTCCTCAGAAAATCGTAACAAGTGTTGATAACTATCCTCAGCAACCAGTTTTTAAAGCTCGTTCCTTGCCTGTATGAGCGGAGACGCCTGAAGGCTTTGAACAATGTCTCCTGAGAAATTTCTTTTGCCTCTTCTAAGTTACCTGTCATCCTGTAAGCAGTGGTTAATAGAATGTTACGATAGGGACGAAGAAGAACCTCGAAAGAGGTTTTCCTACCGCTGAGGACTTCCTCAACAAGCTCATCCTCACTCTTCATCCATATTAATATACCTGCCTGAAGACATAAATGTTAAGGATTCATTTCATCCCCGAAGCATCGTAAAAGCTTTCATTTAAAACGCCCAAGGATGAATCCGGGAAGGGGGAGAAAAGTCTTTTCATCATAGAAGCTTCTTTTTTCCCGTGATAATTATTAATAAGAGTATAAGAGATAAGCTAAGATAAGAGTAAGAAGATAAGAGGTAAGAAGATAAGAAGATAAGAGGATAAGAGGGGACGGGCCTCACTAATTTCAGTATTATCAGTAAGATAGATGCAAAAAAGAAGCCGATTTTATGCCTTAGACTTCATTTTTGGGGTCAAAAATGGGCTTTAAGGATTTTCTTAAAATCACTTCAAGTTTAAAATTGATTTTTGCCCTTAAAAATCGCGTTTAAGGCCTTTTTTAGGGGTAAAATATTACGTAATTTGTTGATTATAAATAAATTGCTGCGGCCCGTCCCCTTTCTTCTCTTTCTTCTTTTTCTTCTTTCTTCTTTTTCTTCTTCCTTTTAATATTATGCTTGATTATCACGGAAAAAAAGATGC
>JBHIDX010000043.1:0-19399 GCA_046760305.1 Candidatus Aminicenantales bacterium | reverse complement strand
CTTCAGGATTTGACTTAATTGGCCTAAATTAATATCCTAATTTAGCGAAGGCAGAAAAGGTATTAGAAGGAGAGGAAGGATGGAAAGGAAGGTATTCTTGATAAATTTCATGTTTATTTTTATGATTTTTTTAAGTCCTTTTGCGTTTTTGTTTGCTCAGTCTGGTTATGTCGAAGAAGAGGTTGATGGCTATGACTGGGTGTTTTACTCGGATAGTTATAAGCTTGGCTATATCAACGGATACAATGAAGCTGTGAGGGTCTCTTCCCAGAAGACAATGCTGGAGCTCAACAGGGGAGGTTTACTCCCAGAATCCGTAACCTATGAGGCGATGAGGAATTTTTCAGAAAAAATGACCGGGGTTGTGGGCGCCAGAGGAGTCTCAGCCAACAGGGTGGTCTACGAGCTGGACAGTGTTTACGAAAACCCTTCCTTCAGGAGCATACCTGTTCATGCTCTCATTCCGCTTATCAGAAGACATGTAAGAGGAGAGTTGAGTTCAAGAGAGATGCGGCAGGAACTGCTTGCCTTTAGAATCGAATACAGGGAAGCCAAGCGGTTTCACGAGCAGAGTTCAGAAGCCTTTAGGAGTCAATCCCGCTCTCCTAAGGATGATGAAGAGGAGAGAGAAGGATTTTCTGGGTGGATTAATTCGCTTCGTGAAAGGCGTGATTTTCGCGGAGAAGATGAAAGGTTGAGAATGTCTCCAGAGGATTATCGAAGAGAGAAGAGTATATTTCCTTATACCAGATACGTAATTCCTTCTACCGGCTTTAAAATATACCTGCCCGAGAAGTGGAGAGTTAAGCGATTAAACGCTACAGACCATTTCCTCAAGGCCCAGAATCTACCGGAGAGCTTCTTCGATAACCTCCGTGATTATGTTTTCATCTCTCACCTGAAGCGGGAAGGTAGGAGTGTGAGGGCACTTTTCCTTGAATATGTCTCTCAAATGAGCAGCTCCCACAGGCAGTTCAGGATTATTTCCGGAAAAAACGCATCAGTTGATGACAAGAGCGCCTACATAGCTGTTTTTTCTTATTCAAGTGGAAAGAATCATTTCAGGGAAATGAGAATGAAATCCTGCTGGGTTTATGACGCTCAACACCTCTACGTTGTGAACTACATTGGAGATGAAAAAGCTTTCAGCAAAAACGAGGAAATCTTCGATATGGCGATAAGAAGTATCACTTTTTAAGGCTTTCTTCCTCTATCTGTTTTTCTCTTTCTGCCCTGAAGGGACTTTCCTTTTTCCACTCAGGAAAGGTCGTTTCTTTGCTCAGCCGGTATCCAACTTTAAACAGAAGCTGAAGGTCATCCACTGCGCCGGAAAGGTCCCAATCAGGACTGTACTCATCAGAAGGTTTGTGGTAGTGCTCTTTAATCCAGGCATCCATTCTTTCCAGAGTCCACTGTTCGCCGTGCTCTACGTGGTCTATGCCGAAACTGGTGTAAAGCACAGGAATCCCTGCTTTGGCCAGGGGAAAGTGGTCTGAGCGGAAAAAGGAGCCTCTTTCAGGCTTGGGGTCTGGACGCACGCGGCGTCCCTGTTCCGAAGCCGCAGCCTCGATGTAAGAGTCAAGTTCTGAATGACCCCAGGTGATGACTGTGATGTCTTTCATTTTTCCGAAAATGTTGAGGGCATCCATGTTTATCGCAGCCACAGTCTTTGAGCGGGGGAAGATGGGATGGGCAGCATAATAGGAGGAGCCCAAAAGACCCTGTTCCTCGCCTGTTACTGCCAGAAAAACAATCGAGCGCGCGGGTGGAGAAGGAAGTTTCTTGAAAGCTTCGGCGAGCTCGATGAGAGCTGCACTTCCGGTGGCATTGTCGAGGGCACCGTTAAATATCTGGTCTCCAGTGAGTGAGGGGTCAAGACCGAAGTGGTCCCAGTGGGCCATGTAAATGATGTATTCATCAGGCCTTTTTTTTCCGGGAAGAAGGGCGATGACGTTGTTTGATTTGATGCGCCTTACCCTGTTTTTGACAACCAGAGATGCCTTGAGGCCAAGAGAGAAAGGCTTGAAGCTGCGGCTTTTTGCCTCATTTTTCAACTGTTCAAGGTCGGCACCAGCGCTCTCGAAGATTTTTCTGGCTGTTTCAATCTTAAGCCAGCCTTCGTATGCGCAGCGCGAAAGATTTTCATCCTCTGTCCCCAGGCTGAGCTGTGGTCCGGACCAGCTGTTGCGGACAACACCCCAGGGATAAGCAGCGGGTTCTGTTTCATGGATGATGAGCGCTGCTTCAGCACCCTGGCGGGCTGCTTCCTCGAATTTGTAGGTCCAGCGGCCGTAATAGGTCATCTTTCGGCCCTCAAAAAGCTTGGTGTCCTGGGTGGCGAAACCAGGGTCGTTGACAAGCATAACCACTGTCTTTCCCCTCACATCAAGACCCTGATAGTCATTCCATCCGTACTCAGGTGCCACAATGCCGTAGCCGACAAAAACCATTTCTGAGTCTTTGACTGCCACCTCATCCTTCACTCGCAGAGTCCAGGCCATGAATTCGGTCCCGTAGTCAAAGTTTAAGGTTTTCTGCCTTGCCTTAATTTTAAGCTTCATCGATGGGTCTGCAGTTATTTCTACCATCGGCACTTCCTGGAAAAAGCTCTCGCCGTTACCCGGTCTGAGGCCGAGTTTTTGAAACTCTTTCTCCATAAAGTTTATGGTTTTGACCTCTCCCTGGGTGGCTGGAAAACGCCCTTCAAACTCATCAGAGGCAAGAATCTTGACATCTTCAGCCAGATCTTCCTGGGTGATACTTTTCAAGGCAGGTTCAAGCTTTTTCGCTTCTTTCACACACCCTGAAGTGATAAGGAATGAAGCAGCCAGCACCAAAGAAAACCAGGCAATTTTTTTACTCATTTTAGACCTCCATCCAGAAAAACAAAAATTTATTCTCAATTATCACTCGTCTCCAGAAAAGTCAACCATCTCAACAAAATATCCAGGCCAAATTTAATTTAATGCAGATGTTTCCCGTAATTTCAATTTGACCTATCCAGAATATTCGTTATAGACTAAAGATAGGTGCTAAATTCCTTTCAGAATGCCAATCGATATGAATAGCAATAAATTAAATAAGAAAAAATAATCAAAATTGAAACAAACTTCACAAAAAAAAAGAAGAGCGTTTCAAATTCTGATTTATGTTTTAGTTTTTGTTCTTGTTCTAATCAGCATAAAAATATTTTTCTGGAATGAAAAAGTAACAAACAAACCAACTTTATCCTCAACTTCTCAAATCTCTTTCC
This sequence comes from Candidatus Aminicenantales bacterium, assembly GCA_046760305.1. Classification (GTDB taxonomy): domain Bacteria; phylum Acidobacteriota; class Aminicenantia; order Aminicenantales; family Aminicenantaceae; genus JBHIDX01. The sequence goes on along the minus strand of JBHIDX010000043.1, from coordinate 16,146 downwards.
TCTTCCATCTAGACAATGAATTATGGCTGGGGCAATTTAAAGAAGGAGAAAAAGTTCCCTCTCTAAAAAAACTAATTGTCGGCTTTGATAATCAAGAATCAGTATCTCCTGATAGAACTAAAATTGCCTATCTTAATAAAGGTTACCTCAAAGTTTACAACCTTGCTCGGCATGAGGAAAAAGAACTACACCAGCTTTTCCCTCAGGAAAATCTTTTTATTAAAGAAGAGCTGATGGACTTCGATAATCAGTATGTAAGGGCAATTGGATCTTTAAGCTGGTCACCGGAGGGAGAAAGAATTGCTTTTGTTAGCGCTCAAGATAAACAGGCGGATCTTTATATTATTGACATCAATGGAGAAAATCTCAAACGGCTTACTCATGATACATTAAATGAATTTAATCCGGTCTGGTCTCCTGATGGAAAGAAAATAGCTTTCCAAACTACAAAGAATTTCGGCACTGGAGCTGATTTTTTATCAACCTTGGTAGTAATTAATGTCGAAAAAGGAGACAGTGTTAGGCTGGCAGAGAATGGCAAATTACCTGATGGTCATCAGTTTGGTCCGGCTCAGGGGATTAACTGGATAAATAACAAAGAATTTGTTTTTTATGCCTGGAATGCGTGGGGTGTGGACGGAATCTGGAAAGCAAATGTAATGAAAAAGAAAATTACTCCTCTAACTACAGAAAGAGGTTATGAGAAGCCAGAATGGTCGCCTCAGGCAGAAAAGTTTGCTTTTCCTTTAAAAGAAAGGGGGATTTTGTTGGTTAACGCTAAGGGAGAAACTTCAGTGATAGATACTCCCGGAACGGTTTACCATACTTCTTGGTCAAAAGATGGAGATAAGATACTTTTGAGTGTCGATTTAGATTATTCAAAAAAAGACGAAGAAGGTAAGTTCAACTATGAGCTGTTTGTAGTTAATAAAGATGGCTCAAGTCCTAAAGAAATTGTTAAAGAAGATACATTTATTGGCCATTCCCTTTTTTCTGCTGATAGCCAAAAAATAATTTACACCAAGAGAATATTTAGCCCTGGTATGCATACGGAACTTTGGAAAAAAAATATAAATACTATGGAGATAAAAAAAATAAGTGTAGCAGAAGATATAATTAGTTTACATCTTACACCTTATGGTAACTATTTTATATATACGGAAACACAAAAAAAAGAAGATAAGATAATATACATAACTTACTTTGCTGAAACAGAGACTGGAGAAAAAGAAATGATATTAATGAATAAAAAAGGTGGTATTAGTCCTATATTTATTAATAATTAATACCATTTCCTAAGGCCCCTGAATTAATCATTAAAACAACCTATTGACATCCCCCCTATGAACAGTTCAGGTAAACTGTCATTTAAGAATTAAAAGTGCACTTTCAACTATCTTGAGACTGGCTATGATGTAAACCTTAACTTTAACAAGGAGGTTTGCTTCATGGCCAAACATCTTCACAAGAAGTTCACTGACGAACAAATTACTTCACTTTTGGAAAAATATCTCACTCACGAAGTCGAGCTCTCTTATATCCTCGAAATCCTGGGAATTGAGCGAAGACGATTTTTCTATCAGCATTTCTCCATTGCCTACAGCAGAAAAAAGACAATACACAGGATCAGTATTTAGATTCGTCCAGAAGAGAGATTCCTTCTGGCGTGCCCACCATAAACTCACCGATGATGTTGACCCCCAATGGAAACAAGTTCTCAGTGACTGTCAGGTAAAGATCACCTATGCCCTCTCACCACAGGCCAGAGGAAAAGTGGAAAGACTTTACGGCTGGCTTCAAGACAGAATCGTCAGAACTTGCGCCCGAGAGACAGTGCGCACCATCCAACAGGCAAGGCAAGTGCTTAAAGCCGAGGTTAATCGATATAATAACCACCAACTCCATAGCACAACTGGAGAGATTCCTTCACTGAGGTTCCAGCAGGCATTAGAGGATAAAAAGTCCTTGTTCAGAGAGTTTTCAGTGCCCCCACCCTTCCAATCCAGTAAAGATATATTCTGTCTGAGAGCAGAACGGATAGTGAATCCCTATCGGAAAATATCCTTCAACAACTTGGAGTTTAAGATTGAAGGTGTGCCTATAAGAAGCGTTGTTCAACTTGGTATCGTCCCTGACTTAGAATCAGGTCTAGCAGAAATCAGATTCTGGTATGAAAACCGTCTTGTTGGCATCCAAAAAGTTAGGAATGAAGACCTCAAGTTAGTGTACTTTTAAAATTTAATTAACAAACAGCCCAGGTAAACTTGACATTATTTTCTCATTTATTTATCTTCTTAACAAGAAATAATCTTAATTGAGTGTTTAATGTTTTTTAACTTCCTCCTTGTAGGGTGGTAAATAAAAGCTCAAAAAAAATATGGATGATATCTACATTTCGCAGCAAAAGGAGCGTTACTCGAAGCGCTCCTTTTTTAATACAGCAAAAGGAGGTTAGTATGTTAATTTGCCCTAATTGTAATACAAAATATGAAGAGGGAAAGAATTTTTGTGGGAATTGTGGGACAAAACTGGTGCCTGCCCCTGCGACTACTCAACCTTCTGCTGAAGAAGCGTCTAGTGAAACAGAAAGTATTACCCAGGATGAACAGATCAAGGGAATCGTGAGCGGTATGATGTATGGATCTGGTCCAGCGTGGTCCAAAAAGAGAGCAAAGACCTATCAGCTTTTCTTCACTTCCCGACGGGTGATTGCATCCAAAACAGGGGGAACTTTCCTTAAGAACCTGGGATTACTGGGAGGAATACCGGCCATCGGTCTGGTCGAAGCAATAGGCGACAAGAAAAAGGCTGAAGAATTGAGTAAGCTTTCTCCCAAAGAAATACTGGAGGCTGACGAGGCTAATTTCGATATTCCCTACCTAGAAATCAGCAGAGTGGAGGTGAAGAAGCCAGGGATGTTTAATCCAGTGGGCAGCATCATCGTCCACACCCCGACAAAAAAGTATCAGTTTAATAACCAGAGTGATCCGAGGGAATTTTTTGACCGCTACATAGAACTCATCAAGACAGTCATGCCGGATAAGTACGCTGGAAAGTAAACATAAATACGAACTCGAGATAAATATCACCCCTGTATAAATCAGTCCTTCTGGTAACAGCAAAAAATGAGGAAATGGCTCCGGCGGCTCACGGTGAGCATAGCCTGCATTATCATTATGATTACTGTGGCAACCGTTACAGGCATGCCGCTCTTGAAGTTGGTTTTGATCGCGGCCGGAATAGTGGTGGTAATTGCTGCTATCTTCTTTATCTCAGGAGGGGATTTGCCTCTCTAGTCAAGCCGGAGCTGATTTGCAGCAAATGTGTCTTTCATCAGCTAGAGATGCGGTCCAGGCGGACCTTTAACAAACATATACCTCTCTTTAAGCTTAAGCCCCCCATCTTCCTTAACCTGACAAGCAAGATACTCGAACCTCTGCTGCTGCAGAGAAGCTTTGTAGACTAGTTCTACAAGAAAATTACCATGACTTTGCTCTATCACTCTGGTTATTATGCTCGGAGGTTTTTTTATCCACTCAACTCTATCTTTTTCAGAGGTCACTTCTCTTTTCATCATCTCAAAGTAATTTTCAAAACTCTTTTTATCATGAATATATGTATGGTCTCTGTCATAATAAGAATCTGGCGTTTCATGGACCAAAAGCTTTACATATTCAAGTGCCTCCTCACAACTTCCAATCGGAGCAAAAAGGAAGCTGCCGTGTTCACTGTTAAGGGGCTCTACAGCAAACCCTTTGTTCGATTCTTTTTGCACAGCAACAAGAAAGCCCCTGGCGTCTGCTCCCACAAACTCGTAAATGGCTCGACAGAGGTAAAATCCTTTTTTCAATCTGAGATGTGAATATTTCTCCATTTCAATCTCTTCAAATTCAACAACATTCCTTATGCCAACTGTTTGTCCTTTTAGTACACCAGAGTTGAAACTTACTTCATGAGGCGGAAACTTTGATTCAATTTCCTTATGACAGGATAAGTAAAATAAGCTCAAAAAGAGGACTGAAAGCGCTGTCATCCGACAGCATACATCTTGTTTCATTTTCTCATTATATTATGTTCTACAATAAATACAGTCAAGCTTGTTTTATTGACAGAATAAAAAAATTGTGATAGGTATTGGGACAAGAATAAGAGGAGACGATATTTCCCACATTTTTTGGAGGTAAAGGGGTGAAAAACAAAATCTTATTTTTTGCTACTATTCTATTTTTCTTCAGCCTGGCTGTTTGCACTCGCGGTCCTTCCAGGGCCGAGAAAACAGAAGCAATCCCTTTTTCTATGGAAAAGGCAAAGCCTGGTGCATCGAATGTTTTTATGGAGATCTCTGAATCATCGAAGGACAAACATGTAGTTGAAGTTCGAGTCGACTCAGCCATGCCTGTGATGGGCTATCAATTTTATTTCCACTTTGATCCGAAGATATGGGAAGGCGAAAAGGCGTCCTATGGTAATTTTCTTCAGGTGGAAGACGCTGAATTTATGCCGTTAGGCCCGGAAATCGATAATGAAAGGGGCTTTATAAGCTTTGCCGCTGTTTCCATTGGAGGACAGGCTGAAGGGAAGGGATTACTGGCCACAATTGATCTCAGGAAAAAGCAATCATTTTCAACCACAGAACTAGCTCTTAAGGAAGTGATGTTCTCTGACCCTGATGCTAAGGAGATACCTCTGAATGTTCAGGGGTTGGAACTGAGAACAGCTTCAGCCAGGAAAGCACAGGTCGAGAAGGAAATAAAGATTGCGGAAAAGGTCGTTGCTGCAGAAGAGCCTGAACCTTCTTTAATGGCAGAACCAGAATGGGAGATTCCTAATGGCTGGCGGAAAGTACTGGACAGGAGTGAGCTTCTCTTCTCCCCTGAAGCTGTTTCGGTCGGAGATGTGGATGGAGATGGAAAGACTGAGATAGTGGTACTCACAGACATCGGTGCAGGACGCAGGAAATTTTACACCTTTCAGGTTATTGATGGCGAATTGGTGGAACACTCCATAAGCCCGCCTATCTGGAGAAAAGGTGATGAAGGGATAAAAGGGCTTGCCCTGGGGGATACAGATGGAAACGGGATAAATGAGGTCTTTATCCCTTATTCAGCAGAAGTATTAGTCAGATTTGAGTGGGAAGGGGCAAGGTTTGTCACTAAATCTACCGTGAGTAGCGGCGAATATCCAATTCGAGCCTTTGCTGTGGGGGACGCGGATAACGACGGAACTGATGAGTTGGTGATAGCTGCTGACCGCCAGGCGGGTAAAACAAAGGCAAAGTCAGTGAAGTGCCGGATTGTTGTCTTTACCTGGCAGGAACAATGGTATGAAGTGGAATGGGGAGGCTCTCAGACCTACCAGGGCGAATCGATAGACTTATTTGTAGGGGATACTGACAATGACCGGAAAAAGGAAATCATCATCCAGACCAGCTCTAAGAATGAAAAAATCCACGATTTGTATCTCCTGCAGTGGAACAACGAGACTTATCAACCTATGGGGTATCTGCATTCTGACCTCAACCAGAATGGCACGCTGGCCTGGAAAGCTCTCGGAGACGTAAATCACGATGGAAGAAGAGAGATTGTAGGCCGCGTCTGGAATCTGTCTAAAGAGGATAGAACCGTTGCCAGTGGAATAGTTGTGCTCGGAGGCACACTGCAGAAGTTTGAGAGAATCGGGCCGTTGGACCCATTTGGCGATGCTGAATTGATTGCTCTTGCTGACCTGGAAAAGGACGGTAAAATAGATGTAGTTCTTAAGCTGCCTGTGAGCAAAGGTGCAGCGGACCGCCCTTTTATGCTGGGAGCAATAGAAGCTGAAGGGGCGCTAAGATAACCATATAAAATAATAAGAATGGCAGAAATAGATCTCTTTCGTGCTGTTTTCAGCACAATGAAGAAAGAAAGCAAGCGTGGCAATCTCATTTTTAACCGTTTGCGAGTGGTGTAATCACTGCGAACGATTACCTAAAAGGGAGTGAATAAATGATTAAATCAAAAAGTTTGAAAGAAAAGAAATTACTCAGGCTTTTGGTCTGCGCATTTTTATTTTCTAGTTTTTGCCTTTTTCTTGTTGAGCCTTCGAGTGCTGCCCTGACGCGTAAAGAAACTCAGGTGATCAAAGCTCTGGGCAGCTTCAAGGAGACAGGAATGGTTAGTGATGACCTAGGCAAAACACTGCTGCAAAATATGGATACCCTGGATAAACTCAAGTCTAAGGGAATCCTCGGTAAAGAAATGGAGGAGTCTCTTGACGCATTACGGCGCCGCATGGTCAGGGATGCTCAAGCCAAAGCACTGGAAGAGTTTAAAAATAAATTCCCCAAGGCAAAGTTAGGAAAAGACCTCAAGGGATTTGCCAACACCGGCTCATGGGCAAAGATGGGACGCGACTATAAAAAACTGGGAAGCGATATGGACTTCACTATTGTGGGCAACAAGAAAGCGGTCAAAGGATACCGGGAGCTGTTTAATAAACATATGAAAGAAATATCAGGAGTCAGCCCCGAGAAATTAAAGATAACCGCTTTCATTCGGGGCGATAAAGGCGAGGAAGCCTACAGGACAGCAGGGGGCAGAAAGTTTGTGGATGTTTATAACGTAAAATCCGGAAATTTTGATAGTATTTCAGAGAAAGGGACAGTACTAAGGGGAGGGCACATAGATAATGCCTACCAGGAAGTTCCCATCTTTACCAGGGAGCATGCGGTGGGAAATGCCATAGACCAGAAAAATTTTTTCAACAAGGCCTTAAAAGGGTCCGAAACTCTGGAGGAGCAGGTAAAACATACGGCCAAGTATGTAGAGCGGAGCAACTATTCCTACCGGATTGTCCAGGGAAAAGGTGTGGTGAACCCCAGAGTAGCAAACGAGGCCATCCTTCTTAAGCGGGGAGTGCCGATTGATGAGGCGCTCAAGGAGAGGATAAAGCGTCTGGGAACAAAGGAAGCGGCGCTCAGGGAATACATGCGCGATGCCCGGAAGGTGGTGAATGACAATGCGGATAAATACAGGCTGTACCGCCGCTTCTCGGGTGAGATATCGAAAAGCCGGACAGGCCGCAGGCTTCTGAAATATGCACTGGGTGCCGGGATTCCGCTCGGTGCAGTAATTCTTTCCTATAAATCCGGGGGACTCAAAGCTGCTGGAGCCGCTCTTGCCGAGGAGGTTGTGGAGTACGCCTCACCCGGTATCGGACAGGTAAAACTGGGCTGGGATGTGCTTTCAGGAACTGTCCGTATGGCTGGCGAATCGGTTATCAGCTATGCTAACTTCACCAAGGAAGACGCCACTTTTAAGAAAATGTTCCCAGAGATAGAAGATATCCTGAAGAAAAAACCGGAGGAACTTCGAGCGTATATTAAGAGGGAATGGGAAGAAGAAAACGAGTGGAATGGCTGGTTCTGGGGCAAGTTAACCGGAAAATCGAATATACCTAAGAGGATTTACTGGAGCGCAATACTGGTCAGGGGGGAGTATGCCAGGAAACAGGCAGAACAGCGGCGTCTGAAAAGGGCGCTCAGCCAGATTAGTGTGCCTGAACTAGAAGAAGAGAAACCAGAAGAGCCGGGCAAAAAGGAAGCTGAGAAAAAAGAGGAAGAGGAATTAACGCAGGAGATTCCCGAAATAGAGGGTCCAACACCAGAGTCTATGGGACTCGGTGAAATCATCAGTTCAGCAGAAAGTATTATCGGCCATGGAGTTGACCTCTTTGATGCCTTTAGCGAGATGTTGATGGAGACAGGTGATGAAATGGGCGCTGAAGTGAGTGCTGGAGCAGCACTGAAGGCACAGCTCACTGCCTCTGCCTCTACCATCCAGCCCGGAGATTCGGTCACCATCAAGGTAAAAACAGAAGGGCCAGACCCGGTGAAAGAGATTCGGTGGAACTACACCGGTTCGGGCGGATTCACCAGACCAGCAGGCAGGTTAACCCGGAAGGTAGCTTTCACTTCAAACAAACCCGGTGAAAATGTTGTGAGTGTTTCCGTCCGCGATGCCAAGGGACGAGTGGCAAAGGATTCAGTCCGAATCAAAGTAGCCCCTTCCGAGGAGCCGTCTGGCGAATCTTCAGGCTTCTTCGATCTTTCAACTCCTGAAAATTGTGTCCGGTCGTGGTTCGAAGCTGTCAAAGCAGGAAATTGGGAAGCTGCACAAGAGTGTTGGAGGTCGCCACAGGAAATCAAAAAATCAAGTGGTCACCCGGAAGCAATCGAAAGCCTTGCGGCAGAAGCCCAAGATGAGGCTGAATATTCTTACCGCGTTTTCCGGCAGTTATTCACTCAATACAAAGTTGAGTGGGAAAGGGCAACATCTAGTAGTATTAGTTATGATGATTTTTTTGGTTTGGAAGATGTTGAAACTCGAAGTGTTAGATTCTCTTTCAGAGTATATGATAAAAAAAATAAAGAAAAAGAAACATTACGACGACTAGTGAAGGAATGGCATTTCAAGGCAGGTGGAATGTCTTCGCTTGCACATGACTTCATTCTTGATCGTCAGCTAGAATCTTCGTGGAAAATTGTAAGTTGGGGAGAATTTCATGGAATATGAATATAAATAACAGTTCATATCGTATATTTATTAAAGGAACTTATTAAGATGATGAGATTGAAAGGATGTTTCGTTCTTTTGCGTTGATACTATAAAATTAATCTCATTTACATTTATCAAAAAGATACTTCTGGATAAGTATACTGGCAGGTAAAAAAAAGGAAAGAAAGAGAACTATTATCCGGAAATATTACATGGAAGAAAAGATTATTGGCTTTACGGGCAGGCCGGGGAAGCTTTACCACCTGATATTCACCACAAGGAGGGTGATTTTTGCCAGAGCGAGCAGTTTCAGGGAGCACTTCGGCAAACTCCCGGAATCGCCTGGATTGATCCAAAAATCGGGATCTGAGAACATTTTGAGCATAGATTTGAGCAGATATTCCCCCTCGGATATTTTAGCCAGCGATGAGGACAATTATGAGATACCCTATTCTGATATAACCAAGGTAAAACTCAGGGGTGTTGACGCATTCAGACCCATAGGTACCATAATAATTCATACACCAGCCAAAAAATTCAAGTTCGCCGAAAAAGTCCCCAGAGAAGTCTTTGAGCGCTATCGAGAGCTAATCAAAGAAGCCTTACCTGACAAATATGTTGAATAGCAAGCCGCTGGCTTAGAACAACCGCGACCCGGCTATCAGTATCAACACCCCACCAGCAAAACAGAGGATAACTCCGCCTGTCTGGTCGCCCTTCCCAAACCCGATAAGCAACGCCCCAAGCAGCAGTAAAATAATGCCCAAAACTGTAAGGATAACTGTTATTCTTTTTCTTCCATTCATAGGCTAATTCTATTATCTCTGGAGAAATAAACCAAGAGCTAAAAGATGCCTTACTCCCGGCCTGAATTCCAGGCATAACAAGTTTTAAAGTGAAGAAAGGAGCAAAAATCGAAAAAACATTAATCTCTATTTTGACCTGGAGAAGAGAGTGTGTTAATTATTGCCTTACCTTGAACTCAATAAACGATTTTAAGAGGGGAGGTAAGGCCATGTGCCGTCGTAATGTTTTTATTTTACTCATGATTTTATTCCTTCTGGCTGTGCACATAACAGCTCTGGCTGAGGAGAAGGCAAATCCCCTTCTTCTTTCCTGGAATCATCACCTTAAGTTGAGGGAAAGCTCTCTTTTTCGTCTGGAGTGGATTTTGCTCGGACCGGTGATGAATTCGGCCCGGGTTGAGTCAGTCCAGGCCCATCCTGCTCTTCCAGGCACCATCTATGTTGCTTTTGGCTCGGGGAATCTATGGAAGACAGAAGACAGCGGGTTAAGCTGGAAGCCTATTTTCGAGAACCAGTCAGCTCTTGGTATTGGGGATATCGCTCTTGCTCCTTCAGACCCGGAAATAATCTGGCTGGGTTCTGGAGAAAGCCTGAAGAAGGCGCGCAATTTTACCCTCCCCGGAACAGGTGTTTTTCGCTCCGATGATGGAGGAAAAACCTGGAAGAATATGGGGCTTCATGACTCCCATCATATCGGAGAAATTGCAGTCCATCCCCGGAATCCGGACGTTGTTTTTGTGGCGGTGCTCGGGCATTTCTGGACACCTAACAGGGAGAGAGGAATCTACCGCACCCTGGACGGAGGGAAAACGTGGGAGCATGTTCTTTATGTAAACGAGCGCACCGGAGCAAATGATGTCGTCATTTCTCCTTCTAATCCTGATGTCATCTACGCCTCTTTGTGGGAAAACTATCCGGGCATTGCTGGCAGAGGAAGCGGTGTTTACAGGAGCAGCGATGGAGGCCGGACCTGGAAACGATTGAGCGGTGGCTTTCCCCAGGGAGCGCAGACGGGAAGGATTGGCCTTGCTGTTTCCTGGAGCAATCCTGATAAAGTCTATGCTCTGGTTGATAACCTAAACAGGCCAAAGAATCTGGCAGCAGAAGTCTACCGGACTCTGGATGGAGGAGAAACCTGGTCCCGGACCCACAGCGAGGACCTTCACATCTTTCCAGGCATCGGCTGGTATTTTGCTGACTGCTACCTCAATCCCCGTGACGACGAGGAGATTTATGCCCTGGGAGTTCGGATTGCCCACAGTCAGGATGGAGGTAAGACTTTCGAGCTTATGGGAGGGGATGTTTATCATCTTTTTCCCAATCCGGCTGAGACTCTTCACCTCGACCACTGCGAGATGTGGGTAAATCCTGAAAATCCACGCCACCTGATTCTGGGCAATGACGGCGGGCTTTATGTGAGCTACAACGGCGGCAATTCATGGCTTCATCTCAACAATATCCCTGCTGGAGAGTTTTACGATATTTCCGTCGATAACCAGGACCCTTATTTCGTTTATGGAGGAACCCAGGATGACTCCTCCGTCTACGGACCATCGAAGGAATGGAATCCCAGGTTTCCTGATGGATGGAAGTATGTCTGGCTTGATGCCTGGTCAGGCGGGGATGGATGCGTTACACTTCCTGACCCTGAAGATGCGGGGACTGTTTATTTTTCCAGTCAGCACGGAGCGATAAGACGCAAGGACATGAAGACAGGCCGCTCAAAGCCTATCCGACCGCGACTCCCTGAAGGCAGTTCGGGGAAAATGACCTATGCCTTTGTCAGTCCCTACTTTATTTCTCCTCATAATCATCTCACTCTCTACCATGCTGGAAATTATGTCTTCAAAAGCATGAACAGAGGGGAAACGTGGTGGCTTGTAAGTCCTGACCTTTCTCAATCCTCTTTAAAAAAGAAGAAATCAACGGCCATCACTGCCCTTGCTGAGTCTCCTCTGAAACCAGGACTGCTTTATGCCGGGACAGACCGGGGAGCTTTCTGGGTTTCTGAAGACGATGGTCGACACTGGATGGAGCGCTCTTCAGGACTACCCGATTATTATCTGCGGAGCATCTGTCCCTCACGGTTCAGCCTTTCCCGCGTCTACGCAGCAGTAACCGGGATTAATGACGATGTTTTCAGCTGTTTTCTTTTTGTTTCTGAAGACTCTGGCCAGCACTGGAAATCGATCAAGGCCAACCTGCCTGATGAAGTTGCTTATGTCATCCTCGAGGACCCGGTCAATGAGAACATTCTCTACGTCGGTCTCTACCGTGGAGTTTATGTTTCAGTTGACCGCGGCCAGAGCTGGTCGCTTCTTGGACCGGATTTGCCGGCAGTCTGCATCTCTGACCTTGTCGTTCAGGAAAGGGAGATGGACCTGGTAGCAGGGACTCACGGCCGCGGGATATATAAGATGAATATCCGTCCCGTCCAGGAGGCATTCAAATCCGGCCCACCGGAAAAGAACATACTTTTTGGACCACCCCCTGCCCGGCTGCCTGTATTTGGAGACACTCATCACCAGCCTCTTTACATAACTCTGAAAAGAGTTCCTTTCACTTTCTTCCTCATGGAAGACATGCCGGTCGAAATTATCATTGCTGAGGGTAAAGGAAAAACGGTTTGGGCTCGTCAGTTTTCAGGGCGCAGGGGCTTTAACCAGATAAGATGGGACCTGGTTGTTGAAAGAGTCAAAAGTCCGCTCCCTTATTTCATTCATTATGACCGCTTCATCAAGCCGGGAATTTATGATTTGATACTCAGGGGAGAAGGTTTTGAGCTCAAGCAAAAGCTAAAAGTTGTGAATCCTGTGCAGAAAAAGTAAATTACAGACAGGGAGAGGATATGAAACATTTCGAATTCCGTACTAAAAATATACATAATCATGGAACTCGAGATGGCTGGGAAAAAAGAAGTATGTTTGACTCGAAAAAACACCTGTGTTAAATATTATTGATTCTTGAAGGCTTTTCTGCCTGGGGAATTCTCTGATGAGTAGGGAAATCGGAATACTGTTTAGTTGCTTGATGGTGGCAACATTTCTTTTATTCCCTGTTCTTCTTCTGGGAAGGGGGACAATTTCTTCTCCAGAGGCTGAAGCATTTCACATCGATAATGATAAATCTCCGAAAATAGACGGGAGGCTGAACGAACCGCTGTGGAAGAAAGCCCTGCCCATAGGTCCCCTGACCATGGTCGAGCCAGAGGAAGGAGTGCCCCCCAGTGAACAGACAGAAGTGAGGGTGGCTGTTACTCAGAATGCTATTTTCTTCGCCATCATGTGCTATGACCGCTTCCCTGAGAGGATAGTGAGTTTCACCATGCAGCGCGATGCTGAATTGCGAGGTGAGGATCATGTAAAAATTGTGCTCGATACTTTCCTCAACGGCAGGACAGGGTATGTTTTTGCCGTGAATCCCAACGGCGCCCGGTATGATGCGCTTATCGAGAGGGAAGGAGAAGGGGAGAGCAAGGAATGGGACGGTATCTGGGAGGCAGCAGCCCGTATCACCGATGAAGGCTGGTGCGTGGAAATATACATCCCGGCCAAAACCATGCGCTTTGGCCGAGGGCTGAGGGAGTGGGGTTTCAACGTTGAGCGCCGCATAGAGCGCCTGCTCGAAACAGACCGCTGGGCTTCGCCCAACCGCAACTTTAAGGTGACAAACATAAGTCAAGGTGGAAAGCTGAAGTCTATTCCTGTATTTCATCAGGGGATGGGTTTGACGGTTAGGCCCTACGTGCTTGGAAGTCGCACCCGTGAGAGTTCTGATAAACCTCTCTCTACCGGAGTTGAGCCGGGTGTGGATATTTTTAAGAACTTTGGTGGAAACATTACGGGTCTATTAAGCATTAACACTGATTTTGCTGAGACAGAAGTTGATACCCGGCAGATAAACCTGACCAGGTTTCCGCTTTTCTTCCCCGAGAAAAGAACTTTTTTCCTTGAAGGTTCAGATATTTATGAGTTTGGCCTCGGTATGGGCTTCTACCATTTTCGCGATATTGTTCCTTTTTTTAGCCGCCGCGTGGGGCTGGTAGAGGGACAGAGTATTCCCATCGATGTAGCGCTCAAGGCCACAGGGAGCGTAGGAAGATTCAGCTTCGGAGTTTTTGATGCCCTGATGAGAGAGGTTGAAGGTCTCACGCCAAGAACAAACCTCTTTGCTGCCCGGGGGTTTCAGACTCTCTGGGCTGAGTCAAAAATCGGGTTTCTGGTGACAGCAGGCGATCCTCTTGGCAGAAAAGAAAGCTGGATGGCAGGGATTGATTTTGTTTATAAGACAAGCCGCTTTCAAGGCAATAAAAACTTCCTTTTTGGAATCTGGGCCCTGGTTAACAACAGGGAGGACCTTGGAAATGACAGGTCTGCCCTCGGCTTCCAGCTTGACTATCCGAACGACCTCTGGGATATTTCCCTCACCTTCAAGCGCATTGGTTTAGATTTTGACCCCTCGCTGGGTTTTGTGCCCTGGAGAGGAATCTATAAGCTTAATTTTAACCTTGCCTATAAGCCGCGACCAGGTCTCCCCTGGCTGCGCCAGATGTTTCATGAACTCTTTACTCAATGTGTGCTGGGGCTGGATGGTAAAGTTTTGCAGTGGAGAATATTCACTGCTCCTCTTAACTGGAGGCTGGAAAGCGGGGACCGGGTAGAGTTTAATTTTGTTCCCCAGATGGAATATCTGTTTGAGCCCTTTGATATCACTGATGAGGTTTATGTCGAGGCAGGAAAATACCACTGGATACGCTACCGCCTTGAATTCCAGTCCTCGAGCAAGAGAAAAATCACCACCAAATTTACATGGTGGTTCGGCCGCTTCTACAACGGGAGAATGAACCAGTATCAGATGAACATTACCTGGAGGCCTTCACATCACCTCAACCTTTCTCTGGGGGGTGAATGGAACAGGGGACACCTGCCTTCAGGGAGAGTAGATATTCAACTCCTTAGAACTAGGATTAACCTTTTCATATCTTCAGACCTCCAGATTCTTAGTTTTTTTCAGTACGATAATCTCACTAAATCTCTGGGCATGAACACTCGGTTGAGGTACACATTTCGCAGTCTTCTCGATGTTTTTATCGTTTACAACAGGAACTGGTTTGAAACAGAGGGCCTTTTCCGACCAGAGTTGAATCAATTCCTGATAAAGGTTCAGTATGCCTGGAGAGGGTGAGGGAATCGGGGGAAGAGTCAAAAAAGCAATTTTTTTGTGGGTGTTACTTTTATCAATATTTGTAACACTATTTGAAATGAGCTAAAAATAAAAGAAGGAAATAATTATAAATAAATATTGATAAAATTAATTATTATTAATTAATCATTCGCAATTTATTTTGTTCTATTTTCTTCACCACTAAGGATGAATTTAGAGGGCAAATATTATTAAAATAAATCCTCAACAACTTCCTCCCCAAAGGCTATTGTCAACATGTGCTAAAATTACGATCATATTGATGTAAGAAGAGTGAGATTAAAAGGCAAACCTTAATTCGAGAGGGAAGAGAAAATGAGGGGTGGATTGATTGCTCTCAAATCAGAAACGATTGGAGGGAATGTTGTATCAAAAAAAATATATTCTACTTTAATTTTGATTTTTTTCGTCTCTATTTTTTGTGCCTTCTTAATTCCTTGTGCATCTGCTACAGAAAAGAGCAAAGTTCGATTAAGAAAATCTTTCCCTCAAAAAGCTCAAACGAGCTATCAAAAAAAATTGAGAGAATTTATTGACCTCCAGAAAGATTTTGGCAATCCCTCTCAAGCCATCAAGACAGTTGATTTATTGTTGAATAAAATAAAAAAGAAAATAAAGCCAAAACAAAAATACAGTAAGAGAGAAGCGGTAAGAACTTTACAAAAAATTGCAGGATTTCTGAAGGAAGAGGGGAATTTCGCCTACGGGAAGAACAATCTTTTAATCGAAGCACTTGGCGAAAGTAAGGGAAAAAGGTTCATAGATTGCGATGGCTTCTCTTCTCTTTACCTGGCAGCAGGAGAAAACCTCGGACTCAGCCTTAATCCTGTTTATGTGCCCAGTCATATCTTTATCCGATGCAAAATCAACAGTAATACGTTCTTCTACTGGGAACCGACCCTGGCTGCAGAAAAAGATCTGAATTACTATAAGAGCTGGCTTAAAATCAAGGAAGAAAGCGAGTATCCCCTCGAGCTTGACGAAGAAAAATTCAGGGCCATCCAGCTCTGCAACCTGGGCGCAGCCTGGTATAAAAAGGGGGACTTTAAAAAAGCAATTGCTTACAGTAATGCCGCTTTAAGGCTCCATCCCCACTACGCTGAGGCCTACAATAATCTGGGTGCCGCAAACGCCAGACTGGGAAATTTGAGCCTAGCCCTGGAATGCTACGGAAAAGCAATAGCCATCAATCCACGCTATGCGGCTGCTTACTCCAACATGGGAATTGCCTACTACAAGATGGGAAAGTTTGATGAGGCTCTTGGCTTCTTCAAGGAAGCAACTAAAGCAGATTCCCGTTACAGGAAGGCTTACTTCTACGAATACATAGTCCTTAAGAAAAAAGGAGAAGTGAAGCAGGCCTTAAAAACGGCTGCTCGGATTAGAAAACACGGGAAAAGATAAAATCCTGCCCAAAAATTTAAACCTTCCTTATTTTTATATTTAAAAAGAAACATAAAACGCTTATTAGTCTGCATTATTCATAAATTGAAGGTTTTCCCAGATGGTAATCATGTATCTTATGGGAAATCGGGACATGAACCGAATTCTCTTGAATTCGGTATCGTGTCCCCAATTTCCTGTCCACAAACATTGTTTCTAAC
>JBHIDX010000042.1:0-19421 GCA_046760305.1 Candidatus Aminicenantales bacterium | reverse complement strand
ACATATGGCTATTGACTTTGAAATCAGGGACATGTACCGATTTTCTGAAATCGGTAACATGTCCCTGATTTCTGAATAATTCATGTTTAATGATTTAAAAAGGTTATGGGCCAAGTTTCTCCTTCAGAGCCAGAGCAGCTTTTTTCCCGACAAGGGAAGCAAGTTCTTCCTCAGAAGCTTTTCTCATCTCTTCTATACTTCTGTATGTTCTGAGAAGCATTAATTTTCTCTTTTTCCCGATTCCCCTGATTCCATCGATTAATGATTCAGAGGCCTTTTTCGCTCTTCTCAGGCGATGGAAGGAGAGAGCAAAGCGATGGGCCTCATCTCTGATGCTCTGGAGAAGCTTTAGGGCAGGTGAAGTACGATCAAGTTTTATTCCATTTTTTCTTGAAGGAGAGAAGATTATCTCTTCTTTTTTTGCCAGTGATACAAGCGGGAGATTTTCGAGGCCCAATTTTCCGAGTGCTTCCCTGGCTGCGCTGAGCTGGCCCTTGCCGCCGTCGACGAGTATGAGGTCAGGAAGCTTCTTTTTTTCTTCGATTAATTTCCTGTACCTTCGGGTGATGACTTCTTTCAAGCTGGCCACATCATCGGGACCAGTAACTGTCCTGATAATGTATTTTCTGTATTCTTCTTTATCAGGCATTCCGTCCTCGAAGACAACAAGCGAGCCCACCGACTCTCTTCCACCAGTGTTAGAGATATCAAAGCCTTCTATTCTTTCTGGAAGAGAAGGAAGTCTTAGAATCTCCTTTAACTTGAGAAGAGGAGAGAGCGCTCCTTCTTTTTTCTGGAGGAACAACCAGGCATTTTTCCGGGCCAGCCTGACAAGCTGTTTGTTTTTTCCTTTGAGTGGAAAAGTGATTTCAACTTTTTTCGCTGCCAGAGAAGAAAGCTTTTTTTCAACCGTGTCTTTCTTCTCCAGAGGAAAAGGAAGGAGTATTTTATCCGGAAAGTCGCCGCACTTCATGTAGAAATTCTGTAGTAAGGAGGAGAATACATCTTCATCGCTAGAATTGGTTTTGGCTTCGAAGAAAAATTCTTTTGATTCGATGACTCTTCCCCCTCTCATGAGGAAAGCATAGATGGCAATTTTTTCTTTCTCCCTGAAGAAACCGAAAATATCCTTGTTTTCCTTTCGGGGTGAAATGAGCTTGGGCTTCTCCCTCATATGCTCGATGGTTTGAATGAGGTCTCTCCAGTGTGCTGCCTCCTCGAATTTCTCCAGGGATGCAGCTTCCATCATCTTCTTCCTCAGGATCTTGAGAAGCTTCTCGGTCTTTCCCTCAAGAAAAAGAATAGTATTTCTGATGTTCTCTCTGTATTCTGCTTCCGAGATGTAGCCAACGCAAGGAGCCAGGCACAGCTTGAGCTCATATTCAAGGCAGGGTCTTTTCCTCCTGCCCGGGATCGGCTCCTCACAACCACGAATGCCGAAGTATCTGTTTATGAGCTGGATCGATTTTCTTGCCTGATGAGCAAGAAAGAAAGGGCCGAAATACCTGGATTTATCGTCCTCAATTTTTCTGGTGAAGTAAATGCCGGGAAAAGTTTCATCCACGGTGAGTTTAAGATAGGGAAAAGTCTTATCGTCTTTCAATCGAAGATTGAATTTGGGCTGGTAGCGGCGGATAAAGTTGTTCTCAAGAAAAGCTGCCTCTTGGTTCGAACCGGTGAGGATAAAGTCAACATCCTCTGTCTCTGCCAGGATGTTTTTGACTTTTACATCAGAGGTTGTCTGGAAGTAAGAGCTCACCCTTTCCTTCAGGGAGTGAGCTTTTCCGATGTAGATTATGTCTCCTTCCCTGTTCTTGAAAAGATAGATACCCGGTTTATGAGGGAAAAGTTTAATCTTTTTTTTGAGGCTTTCTGGTGGCTGGCTCATTTCTTATTCGCTCAGAGTAATCTCCAGGTCTATTTTCTTTAGTTTTTTAAGCTCGTCTCTCAGCCTGGCCGCTTTCTCAAATTCAAGATTGCGGGCAGCTTCTCTCATCAGCTTTTCCAGTTCTTCTATTTTTTCCTTTCTTTTTTGAGGCGAGAGGTATTTTGCCTTTTCTTCGGAGATACCCGTGTAGTCAAAGTAGTCTCTCTCGTAGATGCTGGTTAGTACCTCGTGGATTTTTGTTTTTATGGAACGGGGAGTGATGTTGTGTTTTTTATTGTACTCCTCCTGTATTCTTCTCCGCCTATTTGTCTCTTCAACCGCTTTTTTTATCGATGCTGTTATTTCATCCGCGTAGAGGATTACCTTTCCGGCCACATTTCGAGCTGCTCGACCGAAAGTCTGGATGAGAGATATCTCGGAGCGGAGAAAACCTTCTTTGTCAGCATCAAGTATGGCTACGAGTGATACCTCGGGCAGGTCAAGGCCCTCTCGGAGGAGATTGATTCCGATGAGGGCATCGAATCCTCCTTTTCTTAAATCTCTGAGAATTTTTACTCTGTCCAGGGTTTCGATTTCTGAATGAAGATAGCGCACGCGCAGACCCATTTCGTGGTAGTAGCGGGTGAGGTCTTCGGCAAATTTTTTAGTGAGGGTGGTGACGAGTGTCCTGTCTCCTTTTTTTGCCCTGGCTGTGATTTCAGCCATGAGGTCTTCAATCTGTCCTTTTACAGGCCTTATTTCCACTACAGGGTCAGTAAGGCCGGTGGGTCTTATAATCTGCTCCACAACTTTTTTCGCTTTTTTTACCTCATAGGCTGCAGGCGTGGCTGAAACGTAAATTACTTTATCCACTCTTTCTTCGAATTCTTTGAAATTCAAGGGACGATTGTCAAGGGCGGAAGGGAGGCGAAAGCCGTGTTCGACTAGGGTCAGCTTTCGGGAGCGGTCACCATGAAACATGCCTCCAATCTGGGGAATTGTAACATGAGACTCGTCGATTATTGTCAGAAAGTCCGGGGGGAAATAATCAAGGAGGGTGTAGGGTGGCTCTCCAGGTCTACGCTGGCTGAGGTAAAGTGAGTAGTTTTCGATTCCAGGGCAATAGCCGAATTCTCTGAGCATCTCCAGGTCAAACATAGTCCTCTCTTCAATCCTTGCTGCTTCGATAAGCTTTCCTCTTTTTTTAAAGTAACTGATTCTCTCTTCCAGCTCTTTTTCAATGCACCTTATAGAATATTCAAGAATATCAGGCGGAGTGGAGAAAAAGGTCCTGGGGTAAATGATTATCTTTTCCAGGGTTTCTATTTTTTCCCCCAGAAGGGGGTCTATGGAAGAAATCTTTCTTACCTTATTTTCATCGAGCTCAATGCGGTAGGCATTGTCTTCGTAGGAAGGAAATACCTCAATGATATCTCCCCTGACTCTGAAAGTACCTCTGTTCAAGTCTTCTTCTTCCCTCTGATACTGAATCTCCACCAGATTCCTGAGGATACTTTTACGAGAAATCTCCTGGTTTTCCTCGAGGGTGAAGCTCATGGCATGGTAAATGGATGGAGAGCCTATTCCGTAGATGCAGGAAACAGAGGCCACAACGATCACATCCTCTCGCTGGAAAAGGGCGTTTGTGGCTGAAAGGCGGAGGCGGTCAATCTCGTCGTTTATGGTTGCTTCCTTGGCTATGTAGGTGTTTGTGGCAGGGATATAGGCTTCAGGCTGGTAGTAATCGTAATAGCTGACGAAATATTCAACTGCATTGTGGGGAAAGAAGCGTCTGAATTCCTGGTAGAGTTGAGCGGCGAGAGTTTTGTTGTGGGAAATAACCAGCACCGGTTTCGCTGCTTTCTCGATTATGTTGGCCATGGTGAAGGTTTTTCCAGAACCAGTTACTCCCATAAGAACTTGATGTTTTTCGTTCTGCTCGATGCCTGCGGCCAGTTCCTGGATAGCCTTTGGCTGGTCTCCCTTGGGGGTGAATTCTGAATGAAGCACGAACTTTTTCATCTTCCCTATTATAGCAAACAATGCGCCAATCCGCTGCTGAGAGTAAGTATCTAACCTGGAAAGGGAAAAATGGAGGGGTTAAAGAGATTTGGTATTTTTATCTTTTTCAAGCGGAGTTTTTATTTCTTCAAGGGGGAGCTGCTGGTTGTGGTCTTCGTTCATTTTTACACTTCCTTTAAACTGAGCTCCGTCAGTAATAGAGATTCGGGGCGCGTGGATATCTCCTTCTACCCGCCCTTCTCTGGCTATAAAGGCTTTCTCAGAGGCAAAGATATTGCCCTTTACCTCACCAAGGATGCTGATATTCCTGACTTTGACATCAGCCTCAATTTTTCCGCTTTTGTTTACAATGAGATTATTGTTGGGGAGGTTAATCTTTCCCTTGAATTGCCCATCAATAATCACATCTTCCTCTCCGCTCAGTTCCCCCTCTAAGTGGAGAGAGTCTCCGATATGGGATTTGGCATCGAGATTGAGATCCTCTTTTTCGTCTTTGTTTTCCCGAGATCTTAGCTTAATCATCGTTTTTCCCTGAAAAATCTTTTCAGATTATAGTCTCGGAGTCTCAGGTTGTCAACCGCTCTTTTCGCTTAGAATGTGTATTTATGGGGAAGGAAAGAGTCGAGAATGAAAATCCTCGAGAAGTTTTAAGTCATGAAAAATTGAGGGCTGAGTTTTGAAAACATAATATAGGAAGGGGTAACTTGCACCGAATAATCGGTGCAAATTTGACTCAGGTAAAGTGAAAATCTGTATCTGGCTCGGTTGTAAGCACTTCAAATTCAGATATTCGGTTCAGTAAATTTTTCCTGTGGAGATATTTTTTTATCTCCTCAGCTTTCTTTTTACTGAAAACACCCAGACGTTGCTTTGTTCCTGATTCATCGTAAAAATATAAAACTTTTTTACATTTTAATTTTTTGTAAGCTTCATTTATCTGGCTTTGCAAATCCATTTGCTGGGAAGTTTGCATTTTTTCTCCTCCGCTGCTATCAACAGCAAAAATCATGCCAGAAATGGAAGTGACTGAATTTTGTTTTAAATTTTTTTTGACCTCTTTATCTCCCCTGTAGCATAAGCTGATAACCGGGATTTAAATCGCAGAAAAAATTTATCGCTTGAAAGATGTAAAAAAATTTTAACAAAAATAATAGTTCAGGATAAAAAACATAGAAAGGGGAGGAAAGGTGTTTATTGTCTATTGCTGATAGAGTAGAATAAGCAGGAGGAGGCTGTGATGCTTAAAGAGGCCAAAAGAGCTGTTTTTACCACCATTGCTTTTTCCTTAGTTTTTCTTCTTGCGGTCCAGAATTCGGTCTTAGCTCAAGAGGAAAGAGAAAAAATAATCGTTATCGGAAAAGTGATAACGCTTAAATCTGAAATTCTTGATGAAGAACGCTCATTATTCATCTATCTCCCCGAGGGTTACAACCAGGGCAAGAGAGCTTATCCTGTTCTTTACCTGCTCGACGGCAGGGGGAACTTCCATCATACAACCGGTCTTGTTCAGTATTTTCCTGCCAAGGGCCTGGGTGAGTATATGATTGTCGTCGGTATCCAGAACACTGACCGAACAAGGGATTTCACGCCCACAAGGATATTAAGCCGACCAAGCAGCGGTGGCGCAGATAACTTTATCAGATTTTTCAAGGAGGAGCTCATACCTTTTGTTGAAAAGCAATACAGAACTCAGCCTTACAGAATTCTTGTCGGACATTCACTCGGAGGCCTGTTTGTCCTCTATACTTTCCTTGCTGCGCCAGATGTTTTTAACGCCTACATCGCCATAAGCCCGTGGACGATTTACGACAATGAATATGTGGTGAGAAAGGCGGAGGAGATTTTAGAGAACGGGACCAGCCTTAATAAATTTCTGTTTATTGCTGCCGGTAATGAGCCTAACCTCAGCCCTAGCATTGAGAAATTCTTCAGCGTAGTGGAGAGTAAGAAGCTGAGCGGACTTGAAGCATACTACAAGAATCTCGAGACAGAAAATCATCTGACAATTCCCCATCGGGGTTTGTACAGCGGTCTTGAGGCGCTTTTTTCTGATTGGAGGATGACCAAAGAAGTAGTAGAAAAAGGAGTTGAAGGGATAAAAAAACATTATGAGAACCTGAGCAGGAAATTCGGGTATACGATAAAGCCCGAATTCGCTGACCTCTACATGCTCGGCATGAGTTTACTCCAGCAAAGAAGAATGGATGAGGCCATAGAAATACTTAAACTGAACGTGGAGAACAATCCAGATAACTGGCTTGCCTACAGCTCCCTGGGAAGTGCCTACAGGCTGAGTAACAATACTGAACTTGCCATTAGAAATTACGAAAAAGCGCTCCAGCTCAACCCGGATTTCACTGCTGGCAGGGAGATTCTGAGGAAGTTAAAGGAGAAAAAATAGGGAACTCACCCCGCCCTGGGTGTGATAGGTGAATCCGGGAAGGGAGAATCGCTCGCTTCGGGTTTTTACGCCGTTGCCTCCCCGCTTAGCTCGGGCCTGCGGAACTCCGCACGCTTGCTTCCTGGCGCCTCTGGCTCTCAGTGGCCATTCCTCTCGTTTGTGACTTTATATCACGTGCTCAAACAGTCCTCGGCTCCGGCTTTGCCGGATTCCCTCGCCAAGCGGGGAGGCAAGGCTAAACCCTCAATGTCGCTTCTCCCCCTTCCCGGATTCATCTCCAAGCGAGGTCTTTTCTGGATTGCGGTTATCGTGGAATTAAGGATGCATACAAAAAGGGGAAGGATGTTGAAAAAAATGAGGGGAATTTATACCATAATGCTT
Organism: Candidatus Aminicenantales bacterium; assembly: GCA_046760305.1. Taxonomy (GTDB): domain Bacteria; phylum Acidobacteriota; class Aminicenantia; order Aminicenantales; family Aminicenantaceae; genus JBHIDX01. The sequence continues at coordinate 12,750 of JBHIDX010000042.1, read as the reverse complement.
GAAGAGAAGGAGCGGGCATAACTCAGCGGTAGAGTACGAGCTTCCCAAGCTCGGGGTCGCGGGTTCGAATCCCGTTGCCCGCTCTTTTTTTCTCTCTTTTTCCTTTTAAGTTTATTAACCTGCATGGAAATCAAGGGACACGTTACTGATTTCGAAAAATCGGTACATGTCCCTGATTTCTGGATAAAAGGACAAAGATGAAAGTCTGGCAGCTCATTGTTGATGAAAAGCCTCTTAGGGGCTCCTGGAACATGGCTGTTGATGACTATCTTTTTCGCTCTCTCGGAAAGGATGAGCGAAGTTATTTGAGGTTTTACCAGTGGGAAAGACCGACTGTTTCTTTGGGGTATTCCCAGCGGCCGGAAAAAGTTGTTAATCTGGAGTTCTGTTTTAAGAACAATGTGGATATCGTGAGAAGAATGACAGGAGGGAAGCTAGTTCTTCACCACAGAGAGGTAACCTATTCTATCTGTTCTTCGGATTCAGACACATTCACGACCAGTCTGAAGGATTCCTACCGCTTGATCTCCCTGGCGCTGATACGGGGACTGGAAAAAATGGGCCTGGAGCCCTGTCTTGCTGGCTCGCCGCCATCAGCCTATGCGCACGGTAACTTGCCCTGCTTTTCATATCCAGCACGGGATGAGATTGAAGTTGGCGGCAGAAAAATAATAGGAAGTGCTCAGAAAAGAGAAAGCTCTCGCTTTCTCCAGCACGGCTCAATCCCCCTCGAAGGGAACAGCCATTATCTCGAATCCATTTCATTTCTTCAGCCGGGTCAGAGCAGAGCCAGGATGACAAATCTTTCCGAGGCTCTGGGAAGGAAAGTGTCTTTTGCCTGGGCTGTTGACCATTTTATCGAAGGCTTTGCTGAGTTTTTTAACGTTAGCTTTGAGAGGAAGTTATTTTCGGTCAGAGAGAGGGAAGCGGTTGCAGAAATTCAGAGAGAGCGCTACGAGAATAGACGCTGGACTTTCCACTGAAAGGATAGTTGATTTTTTTGTTTTTCGATGATAGTATCAGTGTGCCACCGGGAGGGGTAAAGATATGAATGAGGTTGAAGAGCTTTTAAAACTCGAACCTGATAAGCTGCCTGCTCTAAAGCCGATCCTCCTCGATGACTTACACCAGAATGTGGCTAAAAACCTCTATCTTGAACTCGGGATTGGGGGAGTCCTCTATCTTCTCTCTCCTTCCTATTCTGTACTCAATCCTACCCCCAACGAAACCATCAACGATTTTATCACCAAACAGGAAGGCCTGCTTAATTATCTAAAAGAGTGTATCATCCAAAATCTTGCTATCTACTCTGTTCTCCTTGATGTAAACAGCTATTTTGTTGAACAGAACAATTTCCTTGTCCTGGCAAGGCTCAAGGAGAGGGACTCCGGTGGGAGACGCTACGAGATAAATTTCTATACCCATTCACCCATGGAGCTGATGAGCAACTACGAGGATAAAATTTACATCGGCAGGGATTTCATCGACCTTTTTCAGTTCGAGCGGAAATATTTCGGGGTTAAGGAGTGCATACTTTCTATCAAGGATGAGTATGAGAGCCTGCTTGATAAAGCAATGGAGAAACTTAAGGAGCCCCTTGAATACAAATGCTTTTTCCAAGAAATAAAAGAGCTGGTTAATGAGCTGCGAAGCGAAAGCCTTTCCATACTTCAGACTTTGCCTCCTTATCTTGATTATAAAAAAATAAACGGGAAGGATTTAATCGAGATAAATGCCCAGTACAGAAGCATCAACCATTTTCTGATAGAGCTCAGGGATGAATTGGCTGAATTTGAAAATCTCCTGCGCCGGAATGAGGAGACCGACTTTGTTCGCTATGTAACCAAGTATAAAAAAGATCTGACCAATACTATTTCTTATTTCAACATCAAGATAAACGGTTCGCTGCGGGAAAGAATCTACAACCTCAGGAGAGCATGAGAAACTCAGTAATTTTCTATCAAAATATCCCCGTAAGTGGTTGAGAGAGAGATGAGAGGCGTCTTTTCCTCAGTGAAAAATGCTCTGAGAAAAGTAGTTTTGTCCTCCTGCCAGTAAGTTACTTTCTCTGAAAGCTTCCATTTAATTTCCCCGTTTTTTGTCCTCGCTTCAAAAGGACCTTTTTCTCCTGGAGGCCAGAAAAAAGTAATATCTGCGTATTCTCCCTTTGCTTGAAGGGGATACCTGAGAGAGAGGGGTTCGAGGATAAGCTCACCGTTGGAGATGGAGACCGTTGTTTTACCTTCTAGTTCGGTGAGATGGATATCCCTGTAAGAGGAGGAGATAAAAATTTCGTTTCCGGAAATGTTTCTTCCGTTTACAGCAAGACTTTTTCCGCTCACAGAGAGATTGCCTTCAATGTCGGTCAGTTTTGCCCTTCCGTAGCTGTTGTTAATTTTGATATCTCCTTTTGCTTCTTCTATTTCGATTTCAGAGTGATGAGCGATGATTTCCAGAGGTCCTGTGTGGTAGAGTCTAATTTTTCCGTAAGAATTTTTACATTTGAGCTGGCCTTTTAGACCCTCGCCGTAAATTTCTGTGTAGTAGCTATCTATCTCGACTTTTTCTGAACTGTTTTCCACTTCGATTTTGCCGTTTTTATGGCTTATTTTGATGTCTCCTTCTGTGTTTTTTAAAAGAACAACCGAATATTTGCTCTCAATTTCGACATTGCCTTTAGTGCTATCCACTTCAATGTCTTCATAGCTGTTTTTTACAGAAAGAAAGCTTTTTATGTTGGAGGCAATAACCTTTCCGTAGCGATTTTGGATTCTTGCCTTATGAATATCCACTACTTTTACCAGGCCGTGGGCATTTTCAATTTCTGCTGTGGATATAAAGGGCACGTAAATTTTGAAGTGTGTTTTGAACCTTTGTGACTCAAGCTCTCCTCTGTTGGTTGAGATAAATATTCTTTCTGGATTTTTGTCTGTGATGATGCGGATTTTTTCCGAAATTTCTGATGCCTTCTTCTCTTTTTTGGCGCGGATTTCTTTCTGGAAATGAATTTTAATTTCGTTCTCATCCCAGCCGATTATTTCCACATTTCCGTGCGAGTTTTCAACCCTCAGCAGCTCAGGAAGCGGAGCTTCAAGGAGGTATGTTTCCTCAATGATGAATTTATCCCTGGTAGTAAGAATCAATCCCTTTCTTTTGTTGAAGTCCACTTGAAGTTTACCCGTGTAAAGATAGTAGAATGAAACCCCAGCAAAGATGATTAAAATGAGAACGATGATTTCTTTTGCCTTCATGAAAATTCCTATTCAGCCTTGCTTTTCTCCTCGCTTTTTACAATCCCGAAATAAAGTTTCCATACTCCCCAGGCTATGAGTATCAGAGGCCAGAGTCGAGCTACAAACTCCCAGACATTAATGTCGATGTTGTTAAGGAGAAGGATAAGGCCGATGACGACGAGAATTATTCCCCATACAAGTGGTTCACGTTGCTTTGTCATTGCCATTTTTCCTCCTTTATTCCCCGCTTTTTTCAGCTTTTTTCCGCAGCATGTAATCTGCGATGAGCTTTACCCCTATGACAACGATGGCCAGAGGCCAGAGGTCAAAAATGCTCTCATAGGAGAGAACCTCGAAATTGGCCAGCAAGAATATTACTCCCAGAACAAGCAGGAATGCTCCCCAGAATATTGAGCCTCCTTTAAAAGCAGGTGGAATTTCTTCCACTTTAGATACTTTTTCCTCCTTTTCTTCAACTAAAGCAAGGCGGTTTATTTCTTTTGCTGTTCTGACCGCCTCCACTATCTGGTAAATGTAGAAAGCCGCCAGAGTGAGACCCAGGAAGGGCTGGAGCTCCTCATACTGTTGCATGGTTACGAGTCCGGCGAAAATAAGGAAAAAAATTATCCATTTTAAAAACTGGCCGTTGTAGAGTGCTCCAAAGCTAGGAAAAAAACCCGCAATCACTCCGGCCAGAGCTGGAGATTTGGGTGGTTTTTTCTGGACAACAACTTTTTCTTCCATTCTATTCCTCCTCTGTCATTGTATTTTTTTCTTATTCCTCAGGCTTTTTCCAAGGATTTAATCTTTCAAACGATTTGATGAAATTATTAGAGTAGGAGCTCAAGCTTTCCGTGAAAGAAGATGCTCCCACGTAGAGGGTTTGGATCTTGCTGTAGCCAAGATGGAGCTGGCGGTCAAGTGACTTGTTGATATAATCTCTGTCAGGATGGAAAAAATAAAAGGAGAAAACGATGAGAATAATGCTCAGTGTGGCATAGACAGGCTGCAGAGAAGGATGGAGGAGAATGTTGAATCTCAGCTTGAGCTTCCGCTTTTTCCGGGGGATGGTTTGGAGTTTGCGAAGAAGGCGTTTGCTCACTTCCAGTTCAGGGAAGGCGGCGAGGGATTCACGGGTTTCTTCGAGCGAAGAGAGAAGCAGAGAGCAGTTTTTGCATTTCAGAAGATGAGCTTTCACTTTTTTCTTTTCTTTCGAGCTTAACTCATGCTCAAGATAAGCGGATAACATTTCTTCTGTTTGAAGGCATTTCATTTTTCTCTCTCCTTCTTTTCTCTGAGAATTTTCGCCAGCTGAACTCTTCCCCTGTTCACTCTTGATTTTACAGTACCGAGAGGGAGCTCCATCATCTCAGCGATTTCTTCGTATTTTTTACCCTGGATGTCTCTGAGAATAATAACCATTCTGAGCTCTGGGGAAAGAAAGTTAAGACCTTCCCAGACAGCTTTATGATTTTCTTTTCTGAGCAGAGCATGCTCGGGGGTGTCAGATTCTGAGGAGGTGAGATAATGTTCATCAAAATTGTCTCTTTTTGATTTTTCCAGTTTTTTTCTTCTGTACTCGTCGATGAGGTGATTTTTGGCCAGAGTCAGAAGCCAGGCGCTGAAATTTTTTTCTGTATCGTATTTGGGGAGAGAAGAATAGAGTTTGAAAAAAATTTCCTGTGTCATGTCTTCTGCAGCATGATAATTGCCCGAGAATTGAAAGGCCATGTTAAACACTTTCTTTGAATACATGTTAATCAGCATCTTCCATGCTCCCTGGTCGCCCTCAAGGCATCTGCGAATAACAGTTTCCAATTCCACTCACGTCACCCTGGTAGACGAATTTTCAGGGAAAAAAGTTCCGTTATTCCCATCAAGGAGTTTTTCCTCTCTTCTTTCTCCTCGGCTTTTATTTGCGATTATTCTAATTTTGAAAAGCAAAGGTGTCAATCTTAATATCTATTTTTATTACCCCAGGCAAGATGCTGCCAAAGCCCTTAAATCTTGACTTGAGGTTTAAGATATGCAACTATAGAGCCTAATTTCTGGCCTCTGTTTTTCTCATTAGAGATTGTATTTCATAACAATGTCTGGTAATAATTTTTTTATAACAGCTTGAAGGGAGGAAATCCATGGAAGGCATAGTCGGCTATGGTGCCTACATCCCTCGAAATCGGATTAAAGTGGAGGAGATAGCCAAAGTCTGGGGAGCTGATGCTGCGAGCTATAAAAAAGGGTTGATGCTGGAAGAAAAATCTGTACCCGCCCCTGACCAGGATACAATCACCATGTCTGTCGAGGCAGCCAAGAATGCTTTGAAAAGAGCTGCTGTTGACCCCAGAGAGATTGGAGCTGTTTACGTTGGATCTGAGTCACATCCTTATGCAGTAAAGCCCACGGGCACAGTGGTGGCTGAGGCACTCGGAGCTACACCTGAAGTCCACACTGCAGATTTTGAGTTTGCCTGTAAGGCCGGGACAGAAGGTATGTTCGTTGCTCTGAGTCTGGTTAGAGCAGGAGAGATTAAGTATGGTCTGGCTGTGGGTGCTGACACTTCCCAGGGAGCACCCGGAGATGCGCTCGAGTACTCGGCAGCTGCTGGAGCTGCTGCTTTTATTTTCGGCCGGGAAAATGTCGTAGCTGAAGCAGTTGAGAGCTATTCTTACATGACAGATACTCCTGATTTCTGGCGCCGGGAATATCAGTATTACCCCCAGCACGGAGGAAGGTTTACCGGTGACCCTGCCTATTTCAAGCACATAGTCGGAGCAGCCCAGGGAATACTTAAAAAGGCAGGGATGAAGCCCTCCGAGATTGACTATGTCATCTTTCATCAGCCCAACGGAAAATTTCCCCTAAAAGTGGGGAAGATACTCGGGTTTGAGAGAAACCAGATTGAGCCCGGCTGGCTGGTGCCAAAACTTGGGAATACCTACTCTGGTTCCTCACCCATGGGGTTAACAGCCGTGCTGGATATTTCAAAGCCAGGAGATATGATTCTCATCGTCTCTTTTGGCTCAGGTGCAGGAAGTGATGCTTTTATCTTCAGGGTAACCGAAAGGATAGAAGAGGTAAGAGACCTGGCGCCAAAGACGCGCCATCTTCTGGATAACAACAAGGTCTACCTCGAGTATGGCGTTTATGCCAAGTTTCGCCAGAAAATAAGGAAGGCAGCCTAGGAGGAAGATAATGAGAGATGTAGCTGTAATCGGAGTGGGCATGACAAAGTGGGGAGAGCTGTGGGAGAAATCACTGCGGACAATCTTTGTCGAGACAGCACTATTAGCTCTGCAGGATGCCGGTCTTGACTGCATAGACTCGATGTATGTGGGCAGCATGTCCTCTGGGCTTTTTGTCGGCCAGGAGCATATCGCTTCCCTCTTGGCTGATTACCTCGGCCAGACACCTGTTCCCTCGACAAGGGTTGAGTCTGCCTGTGCTTCTGGAGGACTGGCGTTGAGGCAGGGATTCATTGAGGTTGCTTCGGGTATGAGTGACATTGTGCTCGTTGGCGGAGTGGAGAAGATGACTGATGTGAATGGTCATGAAGCCACATATGCTCTGGGCACTGCTGCTGACCAGGAATACGAAGGCTATCACGGCCTTACCTTCCCCGGTCTCTATGCCCTTATAGCACGCGCCCATATGGAGAAGTACGGAACAACCCGGGAGCAGCTGGCCATGGTTGCTGTGAAAAACCACCGCAACGGCTCGAAGAATCCCCTGGCTCAATTTCCCTTTGAAATAACGGTTGAGCAGGTAATTAATTCAGTCATGGTAGCTGACCCGCTGAGGATTCTTGACTGTTCTCCGATCACAGATGGAGCAGCCGCTGTTGTTCTCTGCCCGGTGGAAATGGCCAAAAAGCTGGGGAAGCCAGTGATTAAGATTATAGGAAGCGGCCACGCTACCGACAACATTGCCCTCAGCTCCAGGAAGGATATTACCTGGCTTGAGGCCACATTTCAGGCAGCCAGGAGAGCATATGACATGGCGGGCAAGGGGCCCGAAGATATTGACTTCATCGAGGTCCATGATTGTTTCACCATAGCTGAAATATGTGTTATCGAGGCTCTGGGGATTGTGGAGAGAGGAAAAGGAGGAAAGGCTGTTGAGGAAGGATTGACTTCACTCGAAGGGAAAATTCCTGTCAACACCAGTGGTGGTCTTAAGTCAAAGGGTCATCCGGTAGGAGCAACAGGAGTTGCCCAGGTGGTTGAGATTGTCAAGCAGCTCAGAGGTGAGGCTGAAGCGAGGCAGGTAAAGAATGCAAGAGTGGCTATGGCTCAAAATATGGGTGGAAGCGGAGGAAGCACTGTGGTTCATATCTTTGAGAAAGAATAAGAGGAGGAAAAAATGCCAACACCGTCAAGATACTGGAGAGAGATTCCTCAAAGATACAGGCTCGAAGCCAATAAATGCCGTGCTTGCGGAAAGATATTTTTCCCTCCCCGGCTCGTCTGCCCGGAGTGCAGAAAAAGCGAGCTGGAAAAGACAAGACTGGTGGAGAAAGGGAAGGTTGTTTCTTACACCATTATTCGCGTTCCTCCCCATCAATTTGTTGATCAGGCTCCTTATGCGGTGGGAATTGTCGAGCTTGATGATGGAGTTAAATTAACAGGACAGATTGTTGACTGCGAGTTCGAGCAAATAAAGATAGGAAAGAGGGTGAAGATAGAATTCCGTAAAATTTATGAGGAAGGCGAGGCAGGAGTAATCTATTACGGTTATAAATTTGTGCCCGAATAAGCAGCAAAATCAAGACAATCACTGAGAGTTATGAAGAGAAAAGGAAACAAGTATTCCTGCATTTCAGGCCTAGAGGAGGGAAAGAAGGGGGTGTGAGCCATGTACAGATTAGAAAGTAAAGTAGATACAAAGAGCAGTGAATTTAAAGAAAACTACGCCCATCTGAAAAAGCTTGTGGAAGACTACAGAGTAAAACTGGCCAGGGTGCAGCAGGGAGGTCCTGAGAAATACAGGGAATTGCATAAGAAGCGGGGCAAGCTTCTTGCCCGAGAGAGGATAGAAAAGCTTTTGGACCGCAATACCCCTTTCCTTGAGCTTTCGCCGCTGGCAGCTTATGACATGTATGACAACGAGGCACCTGGTGCGGGTTTGATTACCGGCATAGGCACAGTCCACGGTCGAGAAGTTATGGTTGTGGCCAACGATGCAACAGTGAAGGGAGGAACCTACTTTCCGATGACGATAAAAAAGCATGTCAGAGCCCAGGAAGTAGCCCGCGCAAACCGCCTTCCCTGCATTTATCTCGTTGACTCAGGGGGAATATTCCTGCCCCATCAATCCGGCACTTTTGCTGATAAAGAGTATTTCGGGAGGATCTTCTACAACCAGGCCCGGCTTTCAGCCATGGGCATTCCGCAAATATCCATTGTCATGGGTTCCTGCACCGCTGGAGGGGCATACGTTCCTGCCATGAGCGACGAGACGGTTATTGTCCGCCACCAGGGGACGATTTTTATCGGAGGTCCTCCGCTGGTAAAGGCCGCCACAGGAGTTGATGTCACCGATGAAGAGCTGGGGGGTGCAGATGTTCACTGCCGCATTTCCGGAGTTTCCGATTATTATGCCCTTAATGATGAACATGCTCTAGAGATAGCCAGGAATATAGTCGAGACACTCGACCCTCCCCGGAAATTCAGGCTGGAAATGAGAGAACCTGAGGATCCTTACTACGACCCCGAAGAGATTTACGGAATCATTCCCATGGATTTGAAAAAACCTTTTGATGTCAGGGAAGTCATCGCCAGGATAGTTGACGGAAGCAGGTTTCAGGAATTCAAAGAGCTTTACGGCCAAACAATAGTCTGCGGCTTTGCTTACATCATGGGTTATCCTGTCGGTATCCTGGCTAACAACGGAGTTCTCTTCTCTGAAAGTTCTCTCAAGGGGGCTCACTTTGTTACGCTCTGCGCCATGCGTAAAATACCTCTTGTTTTCCTTCAGAATATTACCGGCTTCATCGTTGGCAAGGAGTACGAGCATGGGGGTATTGCCAAGGACGGAGCCAAGCTTGTTCATGCCGTGGCCAATGCAGATGTGCCCAAATTCACGGTCATAATCGGAGGCTCCTACGGTGCGGGTAATTATGCCATGTGCGGCCGGGCCTACGAACCAAGACTTCTCTGGATGTGGGTTAACGGAAGAATAAATGTCATGGGAGGGGAACAGGCTGCCCATGTTCTTGTGACTGTCAAGGAGAAAAGGCTCAGAGAAGAGGGCAAGGAGATGACTGAAGAGGAGAAAGAGAAATTGATAAGACCCGTTCTGGAAAAATACGAATACGAAGGAAATCCTTATTTCAGCACAGCCAGAATATGGGATGACGGGATTCTCGACCCATTGGAAACAAGAGAAGCACTTGCACTCGGCATCTCGATGAGTCTTAATGCTCCCATCCCTGACTACAGGGTCGGGATTTTCAGGATGTGAAATGGAAGAAAGAGAATTCGAGACAATTCTCTTTTCAAGGGAAGACCAGAGAGCAAGAATCACCCTCAACCGGCCTGAAATTCACAATGCCTTCAACAGCAGGATGATCTCAGAGATTGACCGCGTACTCGACCTGGTGAGGGAAGATAAGTCGGTGCGTGTTCTGATTATTACTGGGAAAGGGAAGTCATTCTGTGCGGGAGCTGACATTCACTGGCTTCGTGACATAATTAATTATACTTATGAAGAAAACTACAGAGAATCTCTTCATCTGGCAGAAATACTCCATAAGCTTTATTCCCTGCCAAAGCCGTCTGTAGCTGCGGTCAACGGTCCTGCTATCGGAGGAGGGAATGGTCTTCTCTCGGCCTGTGATATTGTTATTGCCTCTGAAGGGGCTATTTTTGGCCTGAGTGAGGTAAAGATTGGTCTTGTACCCGCAGCCATCTCGCCTTATGTTTTGAAAAGGATTGGGGAAGGAAACGCCAGAGAATATTTCCTCACCGGGAAGAGGATTACAGCAGAGAAAGCTTTTGAAATCGGGCTCGTCAACAGGGTTGTTCCCCACGAAAAACTGGAAGATGAAGTGGATGAGATTGTAAAGCAGCTCCTTTCCTCCGGACCAGAGGCCATGGCTAGCTGTAAAGAGCTGATATTTAATGTTTTGCGCATGGACCTTGAGGAAGCAAAGGAGTATACTGCCCGGGTTATCGCCAACCTGAGAGTAAGTGAAGAGGGGCAGGAGGGAATGTCTTCTTTTCTCGAGAAAAGAAAGCCAAGGTGGGTGAAAGGGAAGAGTAAAGAAAAGAAAAAAGGGAAGGCAGCTAAAAAGAGATAAAAAGCGTAAAAGGTTAAGAAGATAATAAAAAGAAAGGGAGAGTTGTTTAGCAAGAAGGGCGCAGGGCAAACAGGCGAGAAAGAGTCAGGATAAAGAATGGAGAGTAAGGTAAAGATGCTGAAGAAGATATTGATAGCGAATCGAGGGGAGATTGCTGTCAGAATAATAAAAGCCTGTCAGGAGCTCTCCATCTCCACTGTAGCCGTTTATTCAGAAGCTGACCGTTCTGCGCTCCATGTCCAGTTGGCAGACGAGGCAGTGCACATCGGACCTTCTCCTGCAACCGAAAGTTATCTCGACATGGAGAAAATCATACAGGCTGCAAAGGATAGAGGAGCTGAGGCGATTCATCCTGGATATGGATTTCTGGCTGAGAATGCTCTTTTTGCCAGACGCTGCGAGGAGGAGAATATTATCTTTATCGGGCCCAATTCAAGAGCGCTTGAGCTTGTTGGTGACAAAGTCCGTTCCAGACAGACCATGGAGGAGGCAGGTATTCCGATTATCCCCGGGATGAAGAGTGTGGCCAGGAGCATATCAGGGTGCAAAAAAGAAGCCCGTAAGATTGGATATCCTCTGATGATTAAAGCCTCTGGCGGCGGAGGCGGGAAAGGAATGAGGATTGTGTGTGAAGAAAGTGAGCTTGAATCTTGCCTTGAAGCTGGCATGAGAGAGGCAAAGTCAGCTTTTGGAGACGAATCCGTATATCTTGAAAAGTACATCGAAGAGCCGAGACACGTCGAGTTTCAGGTGCTGGCCGACAATTATGGCCATGTGGTTCACCTCTTCGAGAGGGAATGTTCTATCCAGCGCCGGTATCAGAAAATAGTGGAAGAAACTCCATCCCAGGCCCTGAAGCCCGCCCTCAGAGAAAAAATGGGGGAGACGGCAAAGAGAGTTATCGAAGTCTCCGGATATAATAATGCAGGAACTGTGGAGTTTCTCCTTGATAAAGACAAGAATTTCTACTTTCTTGAAGTTAACGCCAGGCTCCAGGTCGAGCATCCGGTCACAGAGCTCGTTACTGGTGTTGACCTAGTCCATCAGCAGATAAAAATTGCCTCAGGAGAAAAGCTCTCCTTCAAGCAGGAAGATTTAACCCAGAAAGGCCATTCTATTGAGTGCCGTATCTATGCTGAAGACCCTTCCAAAAATTTTCTCCCTTCTTCAGGCAAGATTCTTTTCCTGAAAGAGCCCAAAGGTCCTGGTGTGCGGCACGACTGCGGCATTTACAGTGGATTTGAAGTTCCTGTCTACTATGACCCGATTCTGGCCAAGCTTATTGTCTGGGCAGAGAACAGAGATGCTGCCTGCCGGAGGATGATAAGTGCTCTTGATGATTATGTAGTACTGGGAATAAAAACAACTATCCGTTTTCTAAGGGATGTTATCTCCCACCAGAGCTTCAGAGAGGGGAAGACCACAACCAGGTTTATTGATTCATATTTTATTGACTGGCAGGAGAAAAAGGGAACAGATGAGAGCAGGAAGCTCGCCCTGATTGCCTCTGCCTTTGATTCGTTCCAGAAGTCTTCATCAGTGATGTCCGGTCAGGCTCCCCGGGATGAGCTGTTTTCGCCCTGGAAGACCCTCGGAAAATGGAGAATCGGAGGAGGAAGAGGAAAAAGTGGAGTATGAATTCATCATAGAAAATGAACTCCATAAAGTCTCGATTGAGAAAAAGGGAGAAACCTTTGTCATTTCACTCGGTGAGGAACTCATCGAGGCCGAGATAATTAAGGTCTCTCCACATATAATAACTCTCCTTATCAACGGTAAATCCTATACCCTTTATTACGCTCAGGAGAAGGATAAAAGATACATCTCTCTCGGCGGCCAGGAGTGCATTGTGCAGGAACCATCCGAGCATCAGGAAGCATTTCGTGGAACAGAAGAGCGCCGGGAAGAAGATAAACTGATGATTAAGGCCCCGATGCCTGGAAAAGTGATAAAAATAAATGTCTCTGAGAAGGAAGAAGTGAGGAAAAATCAGACGCTGGCCATTGTTGAAGCGATGAAGATGGAAAACGAGATAAAATCTTCAATCGATGGCTACATCAAGACAATATTTGTCTCGCCTGGAGATCTGGTCGATTCAGAAAGCCCTCTGATAGAGTTGGAGCTTAAAGAATAAATCCTTTATTAGCTTGAAAATGCATGTCATTGCGAGCGTAGCAAAGCAATCTCATCATATCCCTCGGTGTATGGGATTGCCACGGC
>JBHIDX010000041.1:0-19469 GCA_046760305.1 Candidatus Aminicenantales bacterium | reverse complement strand
TTTTTCTTCTTCCTTTTAATATTATGCTTGATTATCACGGAAAAAAGATGCTTACACTCCTGTCTGCAAACTGGACGGGTGTTTATCCTTGCTGCTATAATAGGTGTTCAAATCGATGTTTTTTAGAAGAAAAAAGAAAAAAAGAGTGTGCGTCATCGGGCTTGATGGAGTCCCCTTCTCTCTCCTTCTCGATCTCAAGGAGAAAGGAGTTATTCCAGCTCTGAGCCGGATAATCGATTCCGGACATCTCCAGAGGATGAAAGCAAGTCTTCCCGAGATATCAGCTGTAAGCTGGACAGATTTCATGACCGGAAAAAATTCAGGCAGCCACGGAATTTTCGGTTTCACCGACCTCAAGCCGAATTCTTATGAGCTCAGATTTCCCAATTTCTTTGACCTTAAATCAGATACATTCTGGGACATCCTCGGCAGGAAGAAAAAGAAAACAATCGTCATCAATCAGCCCTCAACTTATCCTGCCCGGAAGGTCAACGGCGCACTCATCTCGGGCTTTGTGGCCATAGAGCTGGCAAAATCAGTCTTCCCTCCTTCTCTTCTCCCTCCTCTCCGGAAAGCAGGATATAAAATAGACATCGACACCACAAAAAGCAGGGATAACCACCAGATTCTCTGGAAAGAACTCGATGAAACACTCGAGGGAAGGGAAAAAGCGTTTGAGCTCCTGTGGAAAGATGACTGGGATTACTTTGAATTTGTCATCACCGGAACTGACAGGCTCCATCATTTTCTCTGGTCAGCTTATGAGGAAGAAGACCATCCTTATCATAATAATTTCCTCGGGTATTACAGGAAAATAGATGAGCTGGTAGAAAAAATAGTAACCGGTTTCAGGAAAATGACAGACGACGAGGGTTCACTTTTTCTTCTTTCCGACCATGGATTCACCGGAATTGTGGAGGAAGTCTACCTCAATGTCTGGCTTGAGAAAAACGGCTACCTCTCACTGGAAGACAGCTCCTCGGGCTCTCTAACATCCATCTCTCCAGAGAGCAGGGCATTCGTACTTGACCCAAACCGCATCTATTTCAACTTTAAAGGAAAATACCCCAGAGGGTGTGTTGGGGCAAATGATATCAAACCGCTAAAAGAGGAAATAAAGGCCGGGCTTGAAGAACTTGAGTACAAAGGGAAAAAGGTGATAAAGAAAATCTTTGAAGCAGAGGAAGTTTACTCAGGACCTCTTATCTCTCTCGGTCCTGACCTCCTCGTTATTCCTGAGTACGGCTTTGACATGAAAGGCTCTCTCAAGAAAAAAGAGCTGTTCGGAAGAACAGTGCTTCAAGGAATGCACACCTGGGACGATGCCTTTTTCTGGTCCAAGGAAGATTATGGACATGACCTCTCTATTTCTCAACTTGCTGGATTCATCCTCGAATCACTCTTCCCTGAACCATTACCTTAAAAATGCGTCATGTCATTGCGAACGAAGCAAAGCAATCCGTCGTGCAAACGCCATTTTCTTTGTTCGTGGGTGTGTTTGGAGATGAGGTGCATTTTCTGGCTAACAATCCAGGTACCGTAGGATGAAAGCTCCTCTTAGGAAAAGGGAAAAAATATACATCCTTTTTTTTCTCCTTGCTTTTGCTCTTCCGCTTGGAGCATACATAGGCCCGGGTGCCGGATTCGCCTTTCTCTCTTCCTTTCTTGTTCTTTTCATCACCTTTCTTCTTGCTCTTTTTTCGCTTGTCTCATGGCCTTTCCGATTTCTTCTGAGGATGATCCGCGGTCAGAAAGCTTTCAGAAGAAGCAGGATTCAGAGGCTAATTATCATCGGTCTCGATGGACTCGAACCGTCGCTTGCGGAAAAATTCATGAGAGAGGGAAAACTTCCTTATCTGTCGGAGATTAAAGAAAAAGGAAGCTACACCCACCTCAGGACAACGACTCCCGCCATATCTCCTGTAGCCTGGTCCTCATTCATGACAGGAACAAACCCCTCAAAGCACAACATATTCGATTTTCTCAACCGCGACCCAAAAACCTATCTTCCTTACCTCTCCTCAGCGCGAATCGGAAAGCCAAGGAAATTTTTTTATCTGGGAAAGTACCGGATTCCTCTTTCAAGGCCTGAAATCAGGGGGCTGAGAAAAAGTGTTCCTTTCTGGAAAGTTTTATCAGACAATGGCATTTTCAGTACAGTGATCAGAGTTCCCATCACCTTCCCACCCGAGAAATATCATGGCCATCTCCTATCGGGAATGTGCGTTCCAGACCTCAAGGGAAGTCAGGGCACTTTCTTTTTCTACACCACTGACAGGGAAAAACTTGAAAAACGGCAGGAATGCATCACCATTCCAGTCACGCTTGAGGGTAATACTATCAGGACAGAAATTCCTGGCCCTGAAAACTCGCTACTCAGGCATACTCAGGAGGAACTTAAACTTCCTCTTACCATAACTCTGGATGATGAGCACGAGAAGGTAAAAATCGAGCTTCCTGGCAAGAAATTTATTCTAAAAAAAGGTGTCCTCTCCGAGTGGATAAACCTCACCTTCCGACCAGGGCTGGGGATGAAGGTCAGAGCTCTCTGCAGGTTCTGCATCTTAAGCCTTTCACCTCATTTTGAAATGTACATCTCTCCCCTGAACATCGACCCTGAAAAGCCTGCCCTTCCCCTTTCTCACCCTTTCATCTACTCCATCTACCTGGCAAAACTTCTCGGTCCTTTTGTCACTCTGGGCGAAGCAAACGACACCTGGGCCCTGAATGAAGAAGTTCTTAGCGAGGAAACTTTCCTTGATTTCGCCTATGCCTGCCACCAGGAATGGGAAAAAATGCTCTTTAATGCCCTGGACAAGGTAAAAAGAGGGCTAATAACCTGTGTCTTCGAAACTCCGGATAGCGTTCAGCACATGTTCTGGCGCTATGTGGATAAAAGCCACCCGGCTCTGAACGCAAGGCCTGCTGAGATGGGAGATTATGTATTAATGGAGCTTTACGTCAGGATGGATAAGCTTGTTGGACGAGTACTGGAAACCATGAATAAGAATGATATGCTCCTCGTCATCTCTGACCATGGTTTTAAATCTTTCAGGCGGGGAGTGAATCTCAACTCATGGCTCTTCCTCAACGGTTATCTCTACCTTGAAAAAGGAAAAGAGGAAAGCGGAGAATGGTTTGAAGATGTTGACTGGGAGCGAACAAAGGCTTATGCACTCGGTCTGGGAGGTCTTTACCTTAACCTCAGGGGAAGGGAAATTAGCGGAATCGTTGAACCTGGCGAAGAAGCTAAAAAGCTGAAGGCTGAAATAAAAGCAAAACTCGAAGCACTCAGGGATGAAGATTCAGACCAGCCAGCTATATGCCATGTGTACGACCGCGATGAACTGCCCTCAGGTCCTTACAGTGCTAATTCTCCTGACCTTATAATCGGCTATAATGATGGATACCGGGCTTCTTGGGATTCAGTAACAGGGAAGGTGGATAAAATCATTTTCAAAGACAACACCAAAGCCTGGAGTGGAGACCACTGCCTCGACCCACCTCTTGTTCCTGGGGTCTTTTTCTCCACCAGAAAAATCGATGCTGATTTTCCCTCCATAGTCGATATAGCTCCCACTGTGCTGGAGCTTTTTGGCCTTGAAATCCCTTCCTATATGGATGGAAAATCTCTGTTAGACTTGGAGGAAAAAACAGAGGAAAGAAGGATAAAATGAAGCACATAAACCGGAGAGAATTCATTAAATTAAGTCTGGCTGCAGGCTCTCTCATAGCTATTGGCCAGTCAGATGGTTTTCTCCTCAGAGGGACAGGAAAGAGAGAGACTGAGAAAAGAGTCATCGTGCTCGGTCTTGACGGCCTGGACCCTGGAATTCTGGAAGAGCTTATGAAGAGCGGAAAGCTTCCAAACTTCATGCGGCTGAGCCAGGAGGGAAGCTTTTGCAGATTAGCGACCTCAATCCCGCCCCAGAGTCCTGTTGCCTGGTCAAATTTTATAACTGGCACCGACCCTGGTGGCCATGCCATATTTGACTTTCTGCACAGGAATCCTGAAAACTACATCCCCTTTCTCTCCACTTCTAAAACAGAAGAAGGCCACAGAGCGCTTAAAATCGGAAAATATGTCCTCCCCCTTTCTGGAGGGAGGGTTGAACTCCTAAGACAAGGAAAAGCTTTCTGGCAGATTCTTGAAGAATATGACATTCCGGCCACTGTTTTTAAAATGCCCTCAAACTTCCCGCCGGCAAAATCAAAACAGAGAACACTCTCTGGTATGGGGACTCCCGATATTCTAGGCAGCTACGGAATCTTCAACTACTACACAACCTCACCCACAGAGCTTAAAGAAGATATTGGAGGAGGAAGAATCCACGAAGTAATGGTTGTTAACAACACGGTTGAAGCCAGACTCCCAGGACCGAGAAACACATTCATTAAGGAAAGGCCTGAATCATTCCTTGATTTCAGGATTTACCTTGACCCCACAAACCCGGTGGGCAAGATTTCTATCCAGAACCATGAATTCATCCTCAGGGAGGGCGAGTGGAGCGGATGGAAGAGAATAAAGTTCAGGGTAATGCCGACCAAAAGCGTAAGCGGAATCTGTATCTTTTACCTCAAGCAGGTGAGGCCTGATTTTAAGCTCTATGTTTCGCCGGTCAACATTGACCCCCGTCACCCTGCCCTTCCCATCTCAACTCCTGCTTCATACTCAAAAGAGCTGGAGAAAAAATTTGGCCCCTTCTTTACTAAAGGACTTCCCGCTGATACAAAAGCTCTTGACCACGGCGTGCTGGATGATGGAGAATTCCTGAAAGAGGATGATTTTGTCCTTCAGGAAAGAGAAAAGATGCTCGATTACGAACTCGAACGCTTTGAATCGGGTCTTCTTTTCTATTACTTCTCGAGTACTGACCAGAGACAGCATATGTTCTGGCGTCTCATCGACAGAGAGCATCCTGCTTACGATGAAAAACTCGCATCAAAATACGGAAAGACTATCGAGAATATCTACATCGAGATGGACAGGATGATCGAAAAAGCAATGGAGAAAGTCGACAAAAAGACAATACTCATCGTTATCTCAGACCATGGTTTTACCTCCTTCCGCCGCTGCTTTAACCTCAACACCTGGCTCAAAGAAAACGGGTACTTAACTCTTATCAAGCCCTGGCAGCAGGGGAAGACTGAATTTTTTATGAACACCAACTGGAAGAAAACAAAAGCCTATGCCCTCGGGCTCAACAGTCTCTACATAAATCAGAAAGGGAGGGAAAGAGAAGGAATCGTTAACTCCGGACCTGAGAAAGAAGCACTGGTCAGAGAAATCGCTCAAAAACTTGAAAAAGTGATCGACCCTCTGACTGGCAAAAAAGTGGTTCTCAAAGCTTATGTGGCCAGAGATGTCTACCATGGACCTTATGTTGACGAAGCTCCGGAAATCATCCTCGGCTACAACCATGGATACCGCTGCTCATGGGCCACTCCCCTGGGAAGGATTCCCAGAAAAATTTTCGAGGACAACCTGATGAAATGGAGCGGCGACCACTGTATGGACCCGAAAATTATTCCTGGAAGCTTTCTCTCAAATGTGAAAATCAAATCCTCTTCCCCAGCTCTTTATGATGTAACAGCAACCATTCTCTCTATTTTTGGTATCCGGACGCCAGTAGAAATGAGGGGTAGGCCTTTATTCTGAAACCTGGAAATAGGCTCTGTTTCTTCCAGGAGAATAAACAGAAAGTAAAGGAGCACAGGATGGCAAAAGCAAAGATAAAACTCGAAAAAGAATTGATGGAAAAAGTAAAAAAGTATGCAAAGCTTGCCGGCTACTCTTCAGCAGAGGAATTCATCACTCACTGTCTGGAAAAAGAACTTCAAGTGCTTGATGAGTCTGACTCAGAAGAGGAAATAAAGAAAAAACTCAAAGGCCTGGGTTATATCTCCTAGCCTGAACTATTCGTAAAAAATGCTGGCAATGTGGTTTGTTCATTCTTTAGTGGGTAAGATAATTTACCTGCTTTTCTATCCATTTCAAAACCTGAGTCCCTGGTTTTCGATGTTTCTTATCTCCCTCATCACTGCAGTTGTGATGCTTATCGTTTTCAGGTATACATCGAACCAGGAAGGAATAAGAAGGACAAAGAATAAAATAAAAGCTCACCTTCTCGAGCTTCGGCTTTTTAAAGAAAGTTTTTCCTTGTCCCTCAAAGCCCAGCTAAGTATTTTAAAGTACAACCTGAGGTACGCAGGCTACAGTCTTAAGCCGCTGCTGGTAATGATAATTCCATTAGTCCTTATCCTCACCCAGCTCAACCTCTGGTTTGGCTACCGTCCCTTCTATCCAGGCGAGAAAGCGATGGTCAAGGTTCACTTTAAAAAAGGTACAGACATGTCAAGAATAAACCTCACCCTGGTTCCCGGAAATTCATTCTCAATTCAGAGCTCTCCCTTAAGAATCCCTTCTGAGGAGGAAATAAACTGGGAGCTGGGAATAGAAGAGAGGGGGCTTTATACTCTCCTCTTCAGAGTTGACGAATACCAGGTAAGCAAAACGCTTTTAGCAGGAGGCAGAAGAACGCAGAAAGTATCTCCGGCCCGGGTAGGAAGGAATTTCTTCGACCTCCTCCTCAATCCTGGAGAAAAACCTTTCCAGAAGGAAATTCCTCTTAAGTACATAGACATAAAATACCCGAATCAGAAAATGAACTTCTTTGGCCTCAAACTGCACTGGCTTATCGTCTATTTCGTGCTCTCCATTGCTTTTGGCTTTGCCCTCAAGGGCGTGCTAGGAGTGGAGATATAATACAGGAAAAAAAGGAAAAAAAATGAAAATCGAACCCTTCAAGATGGAAAGAATGCAGTCTACCTGGGAATTCAAAGTCCTTTACAACCTTGCTGAAAGCGGAGTCCATCCTCTTCCTCTTCGCGAACTAGTGAGTGCAGATGAGTTTGAAGAGATGCTCAACTCTGAACTAGGCTATACCCAGACCAACGGAACTCATGATTTGAGAGATACAATCTCCAGGCTTTATCCTGGCTCAAGTCCTGACCAGGTGCTGGTGACCACAGGTTCTTCGGAAGCAAACTTCCTCCTTATCTGGAGTCTTGTTGAAAAAAACGACGATGCTCTCTTCATCATGCCCAATTATATGCAGATGTGGGGACTGCTGAGGGGATTTGGTGCCAGGGTAAAAAAAGTTTATCTCAGGGAGAACTTAAACTGGCAGCCCGACCTTGACGAACTCAAGAGATTATTTTCTCCGAAAACAAAAATGATTATCCTCACCAATCCCAATAATCCCACCGGCGCTCAGCTGAACAAAGAAGCTTTGGAGACAATTGTGGAACTCGCCTCCGGTGCGGGAGCCTGGATTATTGCGGATGAAGTCTACCAGGGAGCAGAGCTCAATGGCCTTACCACACCCAGTTTTTTTGGAAAATATGAAAAAACAGTTGTCATCAACGGCCTTTCAAAAGCCTACGGATTACCAGGCCTCAGAATGGGTTGGATGGTTGCACCTGAGGATTTTATCATCAAGACCTGGGCCTATCACGACTACACCACCATCTGCATCTCCACTTTGACTGAAAAACTGGCGTTGAGAGCGCTCTCCAGTCCCAAAAGAGAAAAAATACTCCTAAGAACAAGAAGAATTCTGAATTCCAACCTTGCGCTCCTCAAGTCATGGCTGGGAGAGCAGGGTGAAATTTTTTCCTTCATTCCTCCCCAAGCAGGAGCTATCTGTTATGTACGCTACAATCTGAAAATAAATTCCACTCAGCTGGTGGAAAAACTTATCCGGGAAAAGAGTGTACTCCTTGTTCCTGGTGACCATTTTGAGATGGACAGTTATCTCCGTCTCGGATACGGCAGCAAAAAAGAAAAATTGAGTGCTGCTCTCGGTCTTCTCGGGGAGACGCTACACAGCCTCAAAGCCTCTCCAGCCTAACCAGCCCGGCTTTCTCAAGCAAGACGAAGAATTCATAAACATCCCTTGCTTCCACCGGCCCATATTCTGCGGAAACAGCAAGGGCGATATCGTAAACACTTCTTTTCCCGTCCGCAAAATTAAGCGCTTCATAAGCCTTGTATCCTCCCAGCTTAAGCTTGGAGATTTCTTCCTTGTCAACTTTTTCCAGAAGATAATCATTCTGTAATGGACACACAAATTGCTCACTTCTGAGAGGAATAATTTTCATGTATATTTTTTCTTCTTGAGAAGCTTCTGCTTTTCCGGGCTGAACACCAAGCACCGAACAGAGCTCTCTGTACCTCCGCTCAGCATCCTGAAGGAAAAGCTCCGCCATCTTGTTCATGTTTCTTGTTGAAATATTCACCTCTCTCTTCAGAATCCTGTCTTCTGAAAAAACAAGAGTCGAACTGACAGCTTTAGCCTCCCTCCGGTTTGCATGACGGATAACATTGAAAACCTGCCTGTAAGCAGAGTGGAGTTTCTCCGCTGAGTCAGCTTCATACATCTTGTTCAGGCTGTCATGATAGTCGGCTGAGAGACGGCCCAGAGCATTGCGTGTTATAAGCCTGGCCATTTCCAGAGCTTCATCGAGTGAAGCATGAGCAAGGTAGTAAGTTGAACCCAGGGCAATGAAGCAAACGCGCCTCAGCTCGGAGGAATCAACCTTATCAGGAGTATCAAGACTTGTATGGTGGAATGTATCTCCGTGGCCGAACATTACAGAGGGAACCTTAAGGGCGCCATCGTTAAAGATGTAGTGGTCGCTCCCGCCGCTGAAAGGAAGTATTCTGAAGCAAAATGGATTCCTGCTCCCGTTTATGCTTCTCAGGTTAAGTCTTGCTGCAAGCCGGGTAAAATTTACCACCACATCGTTGAGGTAGCTGGGCATAGAGTCTGGAGTTAAGGTCACGTTAAAAGTGCCGCCCGTTTTATGGAGGTTCTCACCAATCATGTCACAGTTGATGACAGCCAGCGTATTCCTCGTTCTCTCAAGATGTTCCTTGATGTAAGGAACTGTTCCGTAAAACTCCGGCACCCAGAGAAACCTGATGGTCCTTCTGGGCCGCTCCACAAGTCCTTTGTCCATCATTTTCTTCAATGCCCTGGACATTTCCAGCATGCCGCCGCTTCCGGAAGCGTTGTCATTAGCACTGGGAGAGGGGTGGCAGAGATGTCCGATGATCATCACCTCTTTTTCAGGTTCTTCTTTTCCAGGGTAAGAAGCAGTAACCACTTCAATCTTTGAATCATAGTATTCAGCTTCAACATCCGCTTTGAGCACTACTTTCTTCCCTTCATCAAGCATCTTTTTAAGCATCCATCCTTGCTGTTTGCTGATATTAAAACCGAACCCAATTTTCTCCCTCTCTTCCCACCTGGGCCAGATAGCGGTGTAACGCACCATGTTTGGATAGCCAGGTCTTACCTCTGGAGGATACCAGGTAATTACTCCCAGAGCTCCTCTTTTCACCACCGCTTCTCTCATCACACTGCCCGTGTAGGCGGTGGCGAGGACGATTTTCCCTTTCACATCTTTTCCCCCGTAGCACTCCTCCCCCACTCCGGTTCCCACATCAATAAGCTCAGCTTCAACATGAGCTGAATTACTGTGTTTTACGATCGTGAGCGGCATCTCCTCATATGAACACAGCCTCTCTCTTCGGGGAGAAACAAGCCACAGTTCAGCTGACCTGGCTCTCCAGCCAATAGGAGTTCTGTAAGTATAATAAAAACGAGAACCGTTTGAGGGCCAGCCCTCTATCTCCACATTCCTGTATCCCATCCTCTGCAGCTCATTTTTAATCATGACCGCAGCTTGATGCCAGCCCTCTGAGGCCTGAATCCTGTCGAAATGGGAGATGAGCGTCGTGTAGCGAAAAGCAATCTCACCTGAGATTTCTTCTTTCAAAGCCTGAACAAGTTTTTGTGAGGCTAAAGGTGTTTCCCCTGCTATGAGAGGCAAGAGTAATATTAAGGACAGCAACAGAGGAGACACAATTTTTCTGGGCATTCTCTTCCTCCTTCTTAAATTGGGGACATGATATCCAATTTCTGATTTTTAGTAAAGTTTGAGATAGTATATAATATTACGAATAAAATTAAAAAGGAGCAAAAATTGGGTAAAAGAAGCATTTTTTTTCTCGTTTTGTTACTTTTCTGCGTTTTGCCTTCTTCCTCTTTTTCTGCGGCAGAGGAAGCATTCTGTCCCCAGGTGGCCAGCTACAGGATGGATGTTTTCCTTGACACAGAAAATAGAATAGTCCGCGGAAAAGAAATTTTAGCCTGGACAAACACAACTGAATTTGCAGCCCAGGAGCTATGGTTTCACCTTTACTGGAACGCTTTTCAGAATAACAGAAGCACTTATCTTTCTGAAAGAGAAGCTGGTGGAGAAAAAATAACATCAGGGTTTAAAAAAGATGACTGGGGATACTGCCGGGTAAAATCGATAAAAATAAAGAAAAATCCTTTTTTCACTGATTTTGACCTCACTCCAACAATCAAATTCAGATACCCGGACGATGAAAACCCCTCTGATGAGACCGTAATTTCAGTCACACTCCCGGAAAAAGTCAAGCCAGGAGAGACAATTCTGCTTGAAATAAATTTTCGCTCAAAAGTGCCCAGACCGATTTCTCGTACCGGGGTGTATAAAGACTATTATTTTATTGCTCAATGGTTCCCAAAAATAGGCGTTTTCCAGGATGGCGAATGGAACTGCCATCAGTTTCATTCCAGCAGTGAATTTTTCGCTGATTACGGCACCTATGATGTAAGAATCACCCTTCCTTCCACCTATGTAATCGGAGCCACAGGTGAGCACAGGGAGAAAACAGACAACAGAGATGGAACAGCAACTCATCATTTCTTCCAGCACAGCGTCCATGATTTTGCCTGGGTGGCAAGTCCACACCTGATTGAACATAGAGAAGTATTCGAGTTCGATGCCGGAAAAAAGACTGAAATCACACTCCTCCTTCAGCCTTATCATAAACATCTTAAAGATAGGTATCTGAACGCCATTAAAGAGGCCATAACTTACTGCAGTCTCTGGTACGGAGATTATCCTTATACCACTGTAACCTGCGTTGACCCTGCCTTTAACAGCCGCTCAGGAGGGATGGAATACCCGACCTTTTTCACCGGCGGTGCCTACTTTATCTCCCCTAAAGGCATAGCACGACCTGAAGGAGTAACGATTCATGAATTCGGGCATGGTTATTTTTACGGCCTGGTGGGAAGCAATGAGTTTGAGAATCCATGGCTGGATGAAGGATTTACCTCTTTTCTTGATACAGAAGTCTATTACGCAGCTTACCCTCCCCCTTTCTATTCGAAAACATACTTTGGAATCCCTGTCGTTTTTAAGAAAGTAATAATTCCAGTAGAATCCCAGGGAATATCAAGACACCGTCTTACCTATGACAGGGATATCATGCAGCGTTTTGCCTGGGAGTTTATGGACAGAGAAGGCTATTCAGCCAACTCCTACTCCAAAGCCGAACTCATGCTCCGCACTTTAAAGAGATTTCTGGGAGAAGATGTTTTTGCCAAAATGATTAAAACCTATTCCAGGCGTTGGTGGTTCAAACATCCCAGGCCAGAAGACTTCTATCAAGTTGTCTCAGAGTTTGCAGGGCAGGATATGAGCTGGTTTCTTGATCAGTTTGTTTACAGCTCAGGAAAGCTAGATTATGCCGTCGAAAAAATAAGGAGCCGAAAAGAACAACCTCTAAAAGGTTTTCTCAGCGGCATCTATCAGGACAGCAAAAAGAAAGAAGCCGCAGAGACCGTATATAAATCAGAAGTTCTGGTCAGAAGACTGGGTGAGGTCTGCCTTCCGGTTGAGGTGCTCGTTGTGTTCGAGGACGGCAAAAAAATTGTTGAGCACTGGGATGGTAAGTACAGGTGGAAACGGTTTTCTTACACAGGACCTGCCCGTATACAGAAAGCAGTCGTCGACCCTGATTTCAAGCTCGTAATTGATATCAACCGGACTAACAACAGCATGATGAGAAAAGCAAACACGCTTGCACCACTCAAATGGACATCAAACTGGCTTCTCTGGCTTCAACATTTACTCGAACTATTCACCATTTTTGGCGGATAGAAAACAAAGGGAGCAGAAAATGAAAGTAATAACCACTTTTTCCAGGGGATTTAAAACAACAGCAAAGCTCTCCAGGATGGTAATCTTTCTTCTGGTTATAAACCTTTTCCTTTCTCTCCTCCTAGCCGTACCTGTGTTTAAAAGCATTACGGATTCAATCGGAAGGAGTGAGACAGGTCAGAGACTGGCTGAAGGCTTTGACTACCTGTGGTGGGAAGAATTCAGAGACGAAACTCAAGGTCTTGCTTCCACTTTCTCGCCTTCTATTATCGGTAAAGGAGCTCTGCTCGACAACCTTGATAACCTGGTGGGGATGAAATTCCTCAATCTTCCTCCGACTCTTCTCGCTGGTGTGCTTTTCTACATCATCCTCCATACTTTTCTTGCCGCAGGGATTCTCTCGCTTGTGAACGAAAAAAGCTCCTTCTCGATGAGGAGATTTTTCGAAGGAGCCGGAAATTACTTCTTTCGTTTTTTTCTGCTGACAACAATCTCCTGGGTGTTTTTCTTTGCCCTTATCAGCCTGCACAGGTTTTTCTATTCCTTAAGAGAAAGAATCTCCGGGACTGCTTTCTCTGAAATTACGCCTTTTGTTTTCTGGATTGCAGCCAGTACTGTTATCTTCTTTCTTCTCCTTTTCATCCACATGCTCTTTGATTACGCCAGAATTCATGCTGTGGTAGAGGAGAGCAGGAATATCCTGCGCTCAATCCAGAAAGGCTTCTCTTTTGTTTTTCGAAATGCAGGGAGAACACTCGGACTCTACTATATGCTTTTCGCTCTCTCATTAGCAGTGAGCATTGTATACGTGCTGGTGAAAGAGGTTATTTCTCAGTCCGCCCTCCCTGGTCTTCTTCTTGCCTTTATTGCCCAGCAGCTATTTATTTTTGCTCTCATCTGGGTAAGATGCTGGCTTTATTCGAGTGAACTTTACCTCTTCAGGCTTGACTCCTAGCTATTGCAGACTTCAATTCTCTCTGATATTATTCTCGTGCTAGAACCAAAAATGGGGAAAAAACGTAAATATATTGTAAAGGTAGTCTTTAAGGAGGATTTTCATGAAAAAATTCAATCCGAATAAGGCCATACTCAGTCTGTTTTTTTCTCTAATCATTTTCTGGACATTCACTCTCTCCGCTTACAGCGCTGGTCGTGCCGGGCCAAAACGTGTGTTAAAACTCATTCCTGAAGAGGTGAAAGCTATATTCGTCATAGACATCCACAAAGCTATGGAAACAGACCTTATCAAAAACCTGCTCGAGCAGGAGAAAGAGAACAAAGAATTCCTGCAATTTATGGAAAAAACAGGTATTGATCCTCAAGAGGACATTTACTACATCGCGGCTGCGGTAACAGGAACAACAGAAGAGGCAGTAAAAAAAGGGGTCATTATCATCAACCTTGATTACGATAAAGAAACACTCCTTTCCCTTCTGAAAAAAGAAGCAGAAGAAGAATTAAAAGAAGAAGATTATGATGGCATTACCATCTACACTGTGGATAATAACGGAAAAAGTAAAGCAGGGGCATTTCTCGACAGCTCACACATCATTGCTGGAAGCGAAAAAGAGGTAAAACGAGTTATCGATACTTACCGCAAGAATGCTTCGAACATCCTCGAGAATAAAGAAATGTCAAACCTTCTTAAACACACCAACACGAGGGCCATTGTCTGGGGAGTAACTCTTTTGCCGGCAACAAGTGGAGTAAAAATACCGGAAAGGTTTGAACCGCTCAGGTTTCTCCAGGTTCTCGAGTCAGCTACCTTCTACTTTGATTACAGAAAGGACAATCTCATATCTGAAATCAGAATCTTTAGCAAAGACCAGGAGAAAAATCAGAAAATTATGGATATGCTCCAGGGAGCGAAAGCATTTGCCTCACTCTCGGCCTCAGAAGAGCCGGTTATCAATGAATTCCTGGACAGGATTGAAATCAGCTCCCAGGCGGATTTCATCCAGGTTTACACCAAAATTCCTTCAGAACTCCTGGATAGAATAAAATCAACTCCCTGGAGAGAAAAGTTAAGAAAGGAAAATTATTAATCTTCCAGGATGTACTCTTTCTGAGTAAAGATAAGACAGGAAAGGGCAAGGAAGACTGCTAGGAGTAGAATTAGCACCCCGACTGCGACTCCAGGTGGAGTGGGCTCGAGTCTGAACATCAGAAAAGAATACTGTCCTCCAGCTTGAGGAAGGAGAGATTTCAGGTAATGGACAATCACAAATCTCTGGGTTGACCCTGGAAAGTACTGAATTACATTCTCCCAGCCAAAACTAAACACAAGCCCGAAGAGAATGGATTTTTTGAGAAAAGTCCCTATCATGGTGAAGAAAGCGGTGTAGCAGATAAGTCCAAGAGTTAAAACTCCCATAGCTCTAAGAAGGACAACAAAGTTGGATAAACCAGCCAGTTGATTTATGTTTATGATGAGAAAGGAGAGGATGATTCCTGCATTGACGAGCAGAGCGATGATGGCTGTGTAAGCACCATATTTACCCAGGATGATCGCAGACTTGGGAACAGGCCTTGTGGTGAGATAGGTTAATGTTTTCCCCTCTATCTCATCTGAACAGACAGAGGTGCCGTAAAAAAGTGAAAGAATGAGGATGAGAAACTGGAGGTAGATGAAGATGATGATGTTGTTGAAAATAGAAATATCGGGCATGGTGAATTCCTGAGTTATGCTCTGGATAAATTTGATGGCAAGAGCTATGAGCACAGGAAAGATGCTTATGGAAAGAAAAACTTTTGTTTTTTTTGAACGTTTCCCTTGAAAAAAGAATAAAGAAAAAATCTTCCCTGTCGACTCAAGGAGGGGCGGATTTCTCTTCTGCTTTGCTTCTCTCATCTCACCTTTCCACAAGATAGTCAAACACTGCCTGAAGGTTATCATCCGGAGAGGTAATTTCCTCAACTTTTATGTTATGCTCGACAACGAGTGAGGGAAGAAGGCTAAAAAATTTGTCGCGGTCGTTTGTCTCAACAAGAAGCACGCTTTCTGCCTGGCGGAAATTCACCTTGAGCACAAAATCCTCATGAATTATTTTCTCAGCCAGGAGTCTGGGCTTTTCACATTTAACAGAAATAATATGGGGATGGGTTTCTATCAGACCTCTGATGTAATGAATATCACCCTGGGCAAAAACCTTTCCCTGATGGATGAGGATGATGTTACTCGTCATGGCTTCAATCTCGGGAAGAATATGGCTGGAGACAACGATAGTTTTCCCCATCTTCCTGTATTCTTTTATGAGCCGGATGATTTTCCTTCTCCCCAAGGGGTCAAGCCCGTTTAGAGGCTCATCAAGAACAAGAATCTCAGGGTCATGAACAATCGCTTGAGCAAATTTCAATCTCTGACGCATCCCCCGGCTGTATGCCCTAATTACCCTGTTTTCCTCTGCCGTGAGCTCCACAATTTCAAGAGCCTTCCTCACTCTCTTCTTTATTTCTGATGGAGAAAAATGGTTAAGAGAGAGAAGATACTCTAAAAACTTCCTCCCGCTCATTTCAGCATAGAAAGCGTCCTGCTCAGGGCAGAATCCCAGCTCATAATAGAGATCATAATTGTTTCTTACCGGCTTTCCTTTTATCAGAACTTTTCCTATGCTGGGCTTCATCTGTCCGGTGATCAATTTGAGTAAAGTAGATTTTCCTGCTCCGTTCGGACCCAGCAAGCCCACAATCCCAGGTTCAATCTTTATAGAAACATCGCTCAATCCGAGCACGTTTCCATACCATTTGGAGAGCTTCTTTGTTTCGATCACTGCTCTCATTTAACAACCTCCACTTCCTTTATTTTATTCTTGAGCAGGAAAAAAGCAGCGGCCGAGAAACCAACGAACACAAGCAGTGAATATGACCAGTGGATATCATAAGGAAGCTTCTGGTTGAAAAAGAGGGCGCCAATCTGTTTGATGTTGGCTTCAACCGAAAGCAGGGCAAAATGAGGGTCATGAAAGATGGCATAGAAAATTCTGTAAAAAACATTGGAAAAAAAGTAGATGCCAAAGATGAGCACAGCAACATATCTCCGGTTCTGGCTGAGTGAGGAAAGCATGAGGGCATAAAGGACAAAAAAACCCGTCAGAAACACTGAAAATCCGATCACGGAAAGGGGAAGCCATGGATAGGAAACGAGAAGCAAGAAGCTCCCTGAAAAAACAAGCTTGAAGATAATGAGGATAAGTCCTGGAACAAGGGTTAATAAGGAGAGGAAGAAAAAGATTACCGAAGCTTTTCCCAGGAAATACTGGTTTTTTGTCAGCGGTCGGGCAAAATAGAGCTGAAGAGAATTGTACTTGATATCATCAGCAATAAGACCGGCACCACAAAAAATGAGGATAATCACTATCCAGAAAAGAAGAAAGTTATTGGTAAAATATGTGGAAAAAAACCCGGGAGTGATGTTGAGGAATTTAACCGCTTCACTCTCATCTATCATAAATCTAAAGTCTTCGATTCTCTCCGCGATATAGATACCTGCCAGGAAGCCAAGAGCAGGCAGTAGAGATATCAGAAAGGCAAGCTTAAAGAATTTTTTCTTAAAGGTGGATTTTATCCCCAGTCTGGTAATCGGCCACCAGGGAAAACGCTTGTGCTGAAGTTGACCATCCCAGTGGCTGTACCCTTTTTCTTTAATAGTCATCAGTCAACTCCGACCGCTTCTGCAAATAAGTCCTCGAGGGAAGACTCGCTTTTCACAAAGTGTCTGACCTGGATTCCTTCCCGGGCAGCAATCCTGAAAATCTCCTGAGCATCAGCACCGGAGGGTAAAAACACCCTGAGAAGCATCTCCTCTGATTCTTCCACCCTGCATCCCATGTTCTCAAGTTTCTGGAGGAAAGGGGACTTATCTCCTTTTATTCTCATTTCATACAGGCTGTAGTCGAGTTCTTTGAGCTTGCTTATCTCTCCCTGGGCAGCCACTTTTCCTCTGTTGAGGATGACCACATGAGAACAGGTGGATTCGATATCGGGAAGAATGTGAGAGGAAATAAGTACCTGAATGTCCTTTTTAGATGAAATATCGTTAATCAGTTCTAGAATCTCCTGTCTTCCTTTGGGATCAAGGTTGCCTGTTGGTTCATCGAGAAAGAGAAGCTTTGGATCGTGAACAAGAGCCTGGGCAAGTTTTAACCTCTGTTTCATTCCCAGGGAATAAGTTTCGAGCTGCCTGTAGCGCTCCTCTTCCAGACCAACATAGAAAAGCACCTCGTGTGCTCTTTTCATCGCTTCCTGTCTCGGCATTCCTGACATCTCCCCCAGCAAAGAAGTGAAGGTCACAGCATCCATGCCTGGAATCAAGCAGTCATCTTCGGGCATATATCCCACTGAATTCCTGATTAGATTTCTTTGACTCTTTATATCATAGCCGAGAACCCTGCCCTCTCCTTTATCAGGAGTAAGAAATCCGAGCAGAATCCGGAGGAGAGTGCTCTTTCCTGCTCCGTTTGGACCGAGCAAACCCACTGCCCCACTCTCGAGATTCAGATCCACACCGTCGAGCGCTTTAACTTTCCCATAGCTGAAATGTAAATCCTTAACCTCAACACTCATCCTCTGCTTCTTACTCCTATCTCTTTATAGAGAAAAAATACGTTTTCTACTCTAAAAAGTTCCTCAAGCAACTCTTGTTGCCTCTCCGTAGACAAGAGCTCGGTAAGATTTCTCGATACGATGCCAGTTTTCTTCTCTATCAAGAGCCCAGAATCTGCCCATGACTGTCACCACTTCTCCCACAGAAAGCTGGCAGCACATATTCTCAACTTTCTCCACATAGCGGGCTCCACTCTCTGGCTTCTCCCCTCTTCTGCCGATGAATGAGTGGATGTATACTTTTCTGGTTCCAACCTTTTTCGCCAGGTGGAGGAGTGAAAAGAGATGGTTGAGAGTTCCATGGGAGCTGTAGAAAGAAACAATTCCCAGCAGGTGGAGGGCTTTTCCCTTCTTCTTTGCATTTTCCATGGCCCAGAGAAAGGCTTCATTGCGGAAAAAGCTTCCGTCTGATATTGCCCTGTCTATTTTTACTCTGTCAAGAACAATCCTCCTCCCGGCCCCGATGTGGAGATGGCCAGCCTCTGAATTTCCGACCGAACCAGGTGGCATACCCACCGCCTCTCCTGAGGCTTTAAGAAGAGAATGAGGGAAAATTTTCCATAGCCTGTCAAAATTGGGAGTTTTGGCCTCGAAAATAAGATTACCCTTCCTCCGGGCTCTATAACCCCAGCCGTCAAGGATGAGGAGGAGCACTCTTCTGCTTCTCACCTCTGGTGGAAAATTATTTCCCGCCAAGCTCCTGCCGCTCATCTCGACCGGTTTTTCAATCCCCAGTAGCTCGAGCACAGTCGGAGCCACATCTGCCAGCTCCCCTTTTGGACGTAGCTTCATCTCTCTGAGCCTTCCTTGAGGGGAAAAGACCGCGAGGATAAAAGGGACATCACTCTGGGTGTGACCGGTGTTTATCGCTCCGTCTGGATAAAGCCAGTCTTCGACAGTCCCGTGGTCAGAGGTAACAATAAGAGTCACTTTCTGAGATCTAGCTGCCTCTGTTATTTTTCCAAGATGTGAGTCCACTGTCTCCACGGCTCTTATTACTGCAGCTTTATCTTCTGTGTGCCCAACAACATCCACGTTTGCCAAGTTGGCCACGATCAGCCTGTATGAATTATCTGCAAGTTTTTTTCTAATCTCCCCACTGACAAGCGCTGCACTCATCTCTGGCCTGGCAGCGAAGGAGGAGATTCCTTCAGGGGAAGGAACGATAATCCGCTCTTCACCTGGAAAAGGGCTTTCTCTTTTACCGTTCATGAAATAGCCGATGTGGACTGCTTTTTCTGATTCTGCTATCTTGATGAGTTTGAGACCGGCACCTGTCACCACTTCTGTCAATGTGTTTCTCACTTCTTTTTCAGGAGGAAAGGCAACCTTTACTTTCAGACTGGAATCGTACTCAATCATGGTCACAAAATTGAGGTCGAGTCCTTTCTCGGTAGGAAAATGAGGGAAATTTTGTTCTGTCAGGCTCCTCGTTATTTCAACTTCCCTTTCGCCCCTTATATCGTAAAATATAACATATTCTCCCCTGCCTAGCCTTCCGACCGGCTTTCCGCTTGAATCAACCTTAACAATCGGCTCCAGTGACTCATCTTCCTGCCCGGTACTGTAGGCTTCCTTTATCGCTCTGACAAGAGGAGACATTTTCTTACCGCTCTCAACATTGTTCATTTCTTTTCAGGCTACTAATATAGAGAGCAGAAAGTTTGTTGTCAACAAGCCCTGAGAAACGCTGAGCATCTCAAACTAATTTATCATCTCCAAGCACACCCACGAACAATGAAAATGACGTTTGCCCTGTCATTGCGAGGCACGAAGTGCCGTGGCAATCCTCCGTTGCGAGCGAAGCGTGGCAACCCCAA
>JBHIDX010000040.1:0-20335 GCA_046760305.1 Candidatus Aminicenantales bacterium | reverse complement strand
TATTCTAACCTAGTTTGGCTAACACAATCTATTGATTTTAAATAAGATAAGTCAATTTTATGGTCAATATTTCCTCTTAGAACTAGCTTTTTGATGGTAAAATGGCGCTTTTAAGAGAAAGCAGATTTATACTTAGAGGATATGTTTTAAAGACAAAAATGCTTTTAATGCTTTTTTCTAGGAAGAGAGTAAATTTATCTTGATTTTTAGTCCCCACTTCTGCTATAAAAAGAAAAGCATGAGCAGGAGAAAGAAAGAATATTTTACGCACATAAAAAAGACGGACAGTTTTCCTGCTCTCTTATCTATCCTCCTTAATCTTAACAACAATAATGTCCCCTTCTAAGGGGACACACGCCAGAACTAAACCCTCTCTATCTTTATAATCAAAATCCACTCATAAAGGAGAATAACATGTTTGATATAGAAAAACACATCAAACTCATTAAGTCAGAAAAAGTAAAAAGGGCGGTTCAGATCCAGAGTGAAATCATCCGCCACTCACGCAATTTTCTGAAACAAATAGGGTTTGTGGAAATTCTTCCGGTCATCATTTCGCCCATAACAGACCCCTTAACAGACTACAGAATAAGGGGAGAAATCGAATGCTACGGCTTCAAGTATCAAATCACCAAAAGCATGATTTTTCACAAACAGATTTCTCTGCTCTCTCTACCTCGGATTTTCTCCTTCTCGCCCAACATCAGGATTGAACCTCCAGAACGACAAAAAAGCGGTAAACATCTGGTTGAATTCGTCCAGCTTGATATCGAGATGAGAGAAGCAACAAGGGAAGACATGATGGCTCTGTGCGAAGAACTTCTGGTTTTTATCTTCGAGAAAATAAAAACTGATTGTTCGGCTCATCTTGAATTCTTCCGAAGAGATCTCAAAGTCCCGCATCTTCCTTTTGAAAAAATCACCTACGAGAAGGCTGTTGACCTCTATGGAGAAGACTATGAGAATGAGCTCTCCATGAATCTTTCTGCACCTGCCTGGCTGCTCGATTTTCCCCTGGAGAACAGGGAATTCTACGACAGAGAGTATTCAGAGCGTCCGGGCATTCTCAAGGACATGGACCTCATCTATCCAGAAGGATACGGAGAAGCTCTCTCCGGAGGAGAAAGGGAATTCAAGCCCCAAAGAATCAAAAGAAGAATCATGAACAAGGGAATCGATCCCGGAGTTTATGATGTCTACCTTCAGTTTGCAGGAAAAGGCCTCTTCCCTTCGGCAGGGTTCGGAATCGGGATTGAGAGACTGACGCGCTACATCTGCGGCCTTCAGCACATCGAAGAAACAAGGCTTTTTGCCAAATTACCTGGCGTGCTCGGGATCTGATTCTCTTTGCTGGTGGTTGACCGCAGCATTTTTTGCTTGACATCGAACTCGATTTCCATATAATAAGCCCGATGAATAACGAAAGGGCAAGACTAAGAGCAAATTCATCGATCCACCCTTACTACTATTACTGGTGGTATAAGAGGGTGGGTCTCTAAAGATTCTTTCCCTTTCGTAACCCTCCAATAAAGAACCTTAAAGACCCATTCAATTCAAAGCGATTGAGTGGGTCTTTTTTTTGGAGGAAAGAAAAATATGAAAAAAACAAAACTTAAGCCCCTCTTCAAAGAGATAGGGGTCGACCTTGAAACTCCTGTTTCTGCCTTCCTTAAACTCCAGAGCGTGGGAGCCAGATTCCTCCTGGAAAGTGTGGAAAAAGGAGAAAAGCTCGGCCGCTATTCCTTCATCGGTCTTAATCCTTCAGCAGTTCTAACCATCAACAGAAACAGCATAAAAATCAACGGCCGGAGGATTCCCTTTAGCGAAGAAAATTTTTCCCAGAAGCTCAGAGAAATATTTTTCTCCTTTGAGGTTGAGCCCCAGACTGAATTCCCCCCTTTTATCGGAGGCTGGGTGGGTGTCCTGGGTTATGACCTTGTCAGGTATCTGGAAACACTCCCGGCGGAGAATCCTTCGGAGCTTAATCTCCCGGAAGGCATTCTTTACCTCGTTAAGGATGTCTTTGTTTTCGACCACCTCAAGCATAGAGCAACTGTCATCACCTTAAAGACTCAGGAAGAGGGGGAAAAGAGAGCCAGAGAAAGGATAAAAAAAATAATCCAGGCTATAAATTTTCCTCTGCCTCCAGAAAAAGGAAAGAGAGAAAAAGGAAGAACCGTAAAACCATTCTCAAATTTCACCAGAAAAGAATTTGAGAAAATTGTTGCCCAGGCAAAGGAATACATTCTGGCCGGTGATATCTTCCAGGTTGTTCTCTCGCAGAGATTCTCTGGCGAAACGAAAGCTTCCCCTTTCGAAATTTACAGGCGGTTGAGGATGATAAATCCTTCTCCCTACATGTTCTATTTTGATTTTAACGACTTTCAACTCACCGGTTCTTCCCCTGAAGTTCTTGTGAGGCTGAATAAAAAAACAGCCACCATTCATCCCATTGCCGGCACCAGACCGAGAGGAAAAACACCTGAGGAAGATAATAAATTAGCCGAAGAGCTCGCTCAGAACGAGAAAGAAAAAGCAGAGCATGTAATGCTCGTTGACCTGGCCCGGAATGACCTGGGAAGAGTATGTGTTCCTCATTCCATCCAGGTTACAGAAAAGATGAACATAGAAAAATATTCACATGTGATGCACCTTGTCTCCGAAGTGAAAGGTAAAATCAACTCTTCCTGCGATGCACTCGACCTTTTCGCCGCCTCCTTTCCTGCCGGCACGGTCACAGGCGCTCCAAAAATCAGGGCCATGGAGATTATCGAGGAGCTTGAAAAAACAAGAAGGGGCCCCTACGCAGGAGGAGTGGGCTACTTTGGGCTGGATGGAAACATGGACGTGTGTATTGCCATCAGGATGGTCATATATCAGAAAGGAAAATACATTCTCCAGGCAGGGGCAGGGATTGTAGCTGATTCTGAGCCTGAGATGGAATACAGGGAAACGCTGAACAAAATGGCTGGCCTGTATCAGGCTGTGAAAATAGCCGGGGAGGAAGGAGATGCTGCTCCTGATTGATAATTATGATTCTTTCGTCTTCAACCTGGCTCAGGCTTTTCTTGAACTGGGCGAAAAAGTCGCTGTCAGGAGGAACGACCGCATCACTCTCGGGGAGGCGAAAAAATTGAAGCCCGATTACTTTGTCATCTCCCCTGGCCCGAAAACGCCTGAAGAGGCGGGCCTTTCCTCCGAACTCATCAGATTTTTCTCCAGCCATATTCCTGTGCTGGGAGTATGTCTCGGTCATCAGTGCCTTGCCTCGGCCTTTGGGGGAAAGGTTAAAAGGGCGGATAAAGTCATGCACGGAAAACTATCCGAGATATACCATGACGAAAAAACGATTTACGAGGGGATGAGCAATCCCTTCTCTGCCACCAGGTATCATTCCCTTATCGTTGAGGAAGAGAGCCTGCCTTCAATTTTAGAGATTTCCTCCTACACTGAGGACGGCGAAATAATGGGCCTGAGGTTGAAAGGAAAAAGAGCCGAAGGCGTTCAGTTCCATCCTGAGTCCTTTCTCACCGAGGAAGGGATGAAATTACTCCGAAACTTTCTCCGGCTGGGAGGGAAAAATGATTAAGGAAGCTATATCTCATCTCACCCAGGGAATTGACCTGAATGCAGCCCAAACCGAGGAAGTCATGGTTGAAATCATGTCCAACAGGTGCACTCCTGCCCAGATAGCTGCTTTGCTTATAGCTCTCAAAATGAAAGGCGAGAGCGTGGAAGAAATCACCGGTGCAACGCTGGGCATGCTGGAAAAAGCGGTGCACATAAAGACCTCAAGACAAGAGATGATAGACCTCTGCGGAACCGGAGGTGATGGTACATCAACTTTGAATGTCTCCACCATTTCCTCTTTTGTGGCTGCAGGAGCAGGAGTCAACGTGGCCAAACACGGAAACCGTTCAGTCTCCAGCCCCTGCGGAAGTGCTGACCTTCTTGAAGCGCTGGGCATAAACCTCGAACTTCCGCCTTTTAAAGTGGCTGAGGCTCTTGATGAGTTCGGATTCTGCTTTCTGTTCGCACCTCTCTTTCATCCGGCCATGAAGCATGCTCTTCAGCCCAGAAAAGAAATCGGTGTCAGAACTCTTTTTAACATCATCGGTCCCCTCGCCAATCCTCTGAGAGTTAAGAGGCAGCTTGTGGGTGTTTTTTCTGCTGATTTCATGCTCCCTGTCTCCAAAGCACTGGACCTTCTGGGCACAGAAAAAGCACTTATCGTCCACTCCTCTGACGGTCTGGACGAAATTTCAATCAGTGCTCCGAGCAGAGGAATGCTCGTCGAGAAAGGGCAGATTGAGGAGATAGAAATTGTGCCTCAAGATTACGGCTTTAAAACCAGGAATTTAGACCTCGTCAGGACTGAAACCATGGAGGATAATGTCCGCGCTTTTTTCAGGGTCTTAAAAGGCGAGAAAGGAGCGGAAAGAGAGATAGTGGTGCTCAACTCAGGTGCATCCATTTTCATTTCCGGAAAAGCCAGGGATATCAAGGAAGGGATAGAAATGGCTGTGGAGGCAATAGATTCGGGAAAAGCTTACCGTCTTTTTTCACGGTACCGCCTCTTCTCCAGGAAGGTAAAAAATGAGTGATCTTGTAGAAAAAATCATTATTCGAAAAAGAAAAGAAATAGAGGCTAAGCGAAGCCTGGAATCTTTCTCCGCTCTTTACCGGAGGATAAAGGACCTTCCCTACTTACAT
Organism: Candidatus Aminicenantales bacterium; assembly: GCA_046760305.1. GTDB lineage: Bacteria > Acidobacteriota > Aminicenantia > Aminicenantales > Aminicenantaceae > JBHIDX01. The sequence continues at coordinate 15,622 of JBHIDX010000040.1, read as the reverse complement.
CATTTTCCCTTCCCTCCCCCTGAAGAAAGAGGCATCATGGCCGAAGTAAAAAGAGCTTCCCCTTCAAAGGGCATTTTGTTCCCCAGGGATGGCGTTGAAACTCTGGCCAGGGAGTATGAGGAAAGCGGTGCTTTCGCTATCTCTGTGGTCACTGAAGATAAATTTTTTCTGGGCAGTGTGGATGACTTCAAGAAAATCAGGGAATGCATATGTCTTCCGCTCCTTAGAAAAGATTTTATCATCGATGAGTATCAGATTCTGGAATCAAAGCACTTCGGAGCAGATGCCCTGCTTCTCATCGCCTCCCTTCTCTCCCTCCAGGAATTAAAAAAATTTATCTCCATGGCTGGAGAGCTGGGAATGGCGGCAGTAGTTGAAGTCCACACTGTTGGAGAACTGGAGAAAGCCCTGGCTTCAGAGGCAAAAGTAATCGGCATCAATAACCGCAACCTGCGCACTTTTGCTGTTGACCTTAACACTTCAAAAAAACTTTTGCCTCTTGTCCCCGAGAAAAAGATAAAGATTGTGGAAAGCGGGATTCGCAAGGAAAAAGACCTGCTTTCTTTCGATGGCTTCAGGGTTAATGCTTTTCTTATCGGAGAAGCCCTCCTCACCTCCCCGCAGCCAGGAGAAAAACTCAGGAATTTCTGTTCAGTGCTGAGAAGGAAATGACAAGGGTTAAAATCTGCGGCATTACAAACCTCGAAGACGCCCTTCTGGCCGCTGACCTGGGGGCTGAGGCACTGGGATTTATATTTGCTCCTAGTCCCCGCCGTATCTCTCCCTCGAAAGCCAGGCGAATCATCTCCAGGCTTCCTCCTTTTATCCACAAAATCGGAGTCTTTGGCGAGGAGAACCCTGACACCATGGAGAAGATAATGGAATACTGCTCTCTTGACTTTGTCCAGCTCCATGGGGAATTTCCTGCTTCCCATCTACACCGCTTGGGCCGGAAAGCGATTAAAGTCTTTGAGATGAATAAAGAAAATGTGTTGGATGAGATAAAAAAAGTTTCCCTTCCCTTTTTCATGCTCGACCTTCCCAAGAATGAGGGAGAGCGAAGTTTTGCGGAATGGGAAATAACAGATGAGGCAAAAAAAGCAGGAAAATTCATCCTCGCCGGCGGGCTTAAACCAGAAAACATTGAAAACATTCTTGAACGAGTCAGGCCTTTCGCTGTCGATGTCTGCCGCGGGGTGGAGAAAGAAAAAGGGATTAAATCACCGGAAAGGCTAAAAGAATTTATTTTCAGGGTAAGAAAATGGGATTTTCTGAGAGGATAGGAAAGTTCGGGCCTTATGGGGGTCGTTTTGTCCCCGAAACACTGATGGAGAGTCTTCTTGAGCTCGAAAAAGAATATCTCAAATTAAGAGACGACCCATGGTTTAGGAATGAATTTCACTCTTATCTTGCCACTTATGTGGGCCGTCCCACCCCTCTCTATTTTGCCCCAAACCTGAGCAAGAAATACAGATGCCGAATTTATCTCAAGAGGGAAGACCTCTGCCACACCGGCGCCCATAAAATCAACAATTGTCTGGGTCAGGCTCTTGTGGCACGAAAAATGGGGAAGAAAAGGATTGTGGCCGAAACCGGAGCTGGCCAGCATGGCGTGGCAACAGCCACGGTCTGTGCCCTCTTTGGAATGGAGTGCGTTATCTACATGGGAGAAACTGACTACCAGAGACAAGCCCCCAACCAGATGAGAATGGAGATTCTCGGAGCCAGGGTGAGAAGAGTAACCACTGGAGAAAGAACTTTAAAAGAAGCTATAAGTGAGGCTATCAGAGACTGGGTGAAAAATGTCGAGTACACCCATTATCTGCTCGGGTCTGTGGTCGGGCCCCATCCATACCCTCTCATGGTCAGGGACTTCCAATCTGTCATCGGAGAGGAGGTGAAAACGCAGGTCAAGGAAGCGGAGAAAAGAGTGCCCGATGTTCTTCTGGCCTGCGTGGGAGGAGGTTCGAACTCACTGGGGCTCTTCTATCCTTTTCTCAGGGAGAAAAGTGTGCGCCTCATCGGTGTTGAAGGAGGGGGAAAAGGTTCAAGGCCGGGCGAACACTCTGCCCCTCTTTCTCTGGGAAAACCTGGTGTTCTCCACGGCTCGTATTCCTATCTTCTCCAGGACGAGGAGGGACAGATTCTTCCCACCCATTCCGTCTCTGCCGGACTTGACTATCCTGGGGTGGGACCGGAACTGAGTTATCTGAAGGATACTCAGCGCCTTGAAATAGAAAGAGTTGGCGATAGCCAGGCTCTGGAGGCGTTTTTTGAACTGAGCCGCATGGAAGGCATCATTCCTGCCCTGGAACCATGCCATGCCCTCGGCTCCCTGAAAAAAATAACCTCCTCTCTCAATCCGGAGAGCATTGTCGTGGTCAATCTTTCCGGAAGAGGAGATAAAGACCTGGAAATTGTAAAAAGGCAGGGAGACTCTCTTGTCTAAAATTGGAGAAAGATTCGAAAGCTTACTCTCTCAGGGAAAGAAAGCTTTCATTCCTTTTTTTACCGCCTTCTATCCCTCCAGGGAGCAGTTCAGGGAGCTTCTTCTGAGGGCTGATGAAGCGGGAGTTGATTTCGTGGAAACAGGCCTCCCCTTCTCCGATCCGCTTGCAGACGGAAGAACTATCCAGCATTCAAGCCAGTGCGTCTTAAAAAATGGGTTCGCTCTTTCATCTTTTTTCGAGGAACTGGAAAGCATCAAGGGCAGAATGAATGCTCCTCTTATCATCATGTCCTACCTTAATCCCATTCTTCAGAGAGGATTAAAAACATTCGCCTCAGAGGCAGAGCAAGCGAATGTTCAGGGCCTGATAGTTCCCAACCTTCCCTTCGAGGAAAGCAGCCTCATAAGAGACATTCTTGCCTCCCACGACATTGATCTCATCTATCTAATCGCTCCCACAACCGGAGAACAGAGAATAAAAAAAATAAGCACCCATTCCCGGGGATTCATCTACCTCGTCTCTCTCAAGGGTGTAACCGGAATGAGGGATAAGATTTCGGATAACCTGGCTGCTTACATAAAACGGGTGAGGAAAATTACCTCAAAACCACTCTGTGTCGGGTTTGGAATTTCTCGTCCTGACCAGGCAGGGGAAGTAGCCGCATTTTCAGATGGGGTTATCATCGGAAGTGCGCTCATTAACCTCATGAAGGGAAGGGAAAAGGAGAGAGAACTCCCCCGGAAAGTGGCAAACCTATTGAGGAAATTCAGGAGGTCTATCCCATGAAGAGAAAAGAAGTATTTCATCTGAGAGTAAGGGGAATCAGAGGAGCAATCCAGGTGGAAAAGAATGAAAAAGAATACATTCTGGAGGCAGCTTCGAAACTTCTGAGTAAAATTGCAGGGGAAAATCACCTCAAAAAAGAGAATGTGGTGAGTATCTTTTTCACTGCCACTCCGGATATCAACGCCGAATTCCCTGCCTATGTGGTGCGTAAAATGGGATGGAAATACGTGCCTGTTCTCTGCGCCCAGGAGATGGATGTTCCCAGGGCGGTGAAAAGAGTCATCAGAGTGCTGGTCCATGCCTCTACTCCCCTAAGCCAGGAAGAGATAAAACATCAATACCTGGGCAGGACAAAAGAGTTTAGACCGGATTTAACGGGGGAATAAAATGATTATCGTCATGAATCCAAAGGCAACACTCAAACAGGTTTCCCGTATCCTGAAAGAAGTCAAAAATCTCGGTTTCAAAACCTACATCTCTAGGGGAGAGGAGAGAACCATCATCGGCCTTATCGGAAACGGAAGGCATGTTACACCGGATTTTTTTAAAGTCTTTCCTGGAGTGGAAAATGTCGTTCCCATCCTCAAACCGTTCAAACTCGCCAGCCGGGAATTCAAGCCCCGCAAAAGCCTTATTCCCATAAACGGCATAATTTTCGGGGGTGAAAAAGTGGTTGTCATGGCCGGGCCGTGTGCCATTGAAAGCAGAGACCAAATACTGAAAACCGCTCGGTCCGTGAAAAAAGCAGGAGCAGAGATTTTAAGAGGAGGAGCTTTTAAACCCAGAACATCCCCCTACAGTTTCCAGGGTCTTAAAGAAGAAGGACTAAGATTGCTCCAGGAAGTAAAAAGGGAGACAGGCCTTTCTATCATTACCGAGGTCATGGCCCCTGAACAGGTAGAAACAGTAGGTGAAGTGGCAGATATCCTTCAGGTTGGCACTCGGAACATGCAGAATTACGCCCTGCTCGAGGCTCTAGGGAGGTACAACAAGCCTGTACTCTTGAAAAGGGGAATGATGGCCACCCTCGAAGAATTCCTCATGGCTGCTGAATACCTGCTCTCCAGCGGTAATGCACGAGTGATACTCTGCGAGAGGGGAATAAGAACTTTTGAAAAATATACGCGTAATACTCTTGACCTCTCAGCCATTCCCCTTATTCATCAGCTCTCCCATCTACCCGTGTGCATTGATCCCAGCCACGGCACAGGGATGCGCTCCCTTATTATTCCTGTTTCCAGGGCAGCGGTGGCTGCTGGAGCTGACGCGCTCCTGGTCGAGGTTCATCCACAGCCGGAAAAAGCTCTGAGTGATGGACCCCAGAGCCTTGACCTCGATGAATTCAGAGTGCTGATGGAAGAGCTTAAGCCCGTCGCTGAAGCAATCAAGAGGAAAATATGAGAGAAAAAACAGAAGAGCTGACTGTATGTGTTGTGGGCCTGGGACAGATTGGCGGCTCCTTTGCTCTCGCCCTCAAAGAAAATGACGAAGGTCAAACTATAATCGGTGTGGACAGAAAGGAGGTAGTCAGGAAATTAAAAAGAGACAAGGTGGTGGATGAGGCCACAGACGGGCTTGAAAAGGCGGTCGAAAAAGCTGATTTTATCTTTCTCTCCACCCCTGTGCTCAAAATCCTTGAGCTTCTGCCCCGGATTGCGGCCCGAATGAAACCAGGAGCTATCCTTCTTGATTCTGGGAGTACGAAAAAAGAGATTTCACAGCTGATGCAGGAATTTCCTGATAAAATCCTCATCGGAGGACATCCCATGGCCGGGAGAGAAAAAGCCGGCTTTGAAGCTGCATTACCCACTCTCTTCAGAAAAAGAATTTTTGCTCTCATTTTTCCCACAGAAAAAAGCCTTGAGGGGAAAAGTGCTGTCTTTAAAATCCTGGAAAAAATCGGAGCCCTGCCGCTTGAAATCGAGGCTGAAAAGCACGACCGCATTGTCTCTCTGACCAGCCACCTGCCCTATCTTATCTCCCTCTCTCTTTCTTCTCTGGCAGAAGAATTTTCGAGCAAGGACTCTCTTTATCTGGACTTCATTGCCAGTGGCTTTCTGGGGATGACGCGCCTCTCCCTCACCCAGGAGGAGATGGGACTGGGAATACTGGCCACAAACTCCTCTGCCTTGGCAGAGATGGTCGACGAATTCGTGGAAAAACTAAAAGCTATAAATAGCCTTGTCCAGAAAGGAGGCCGCCAGAAAATCATGAATTTTATCTCGGGGAGGAAAAGCTTCCTCTCTGGCCTTATGGAGAATAAAGATGAGAGTGTGCCTTAAACGAAGCAGGGGCTACAGGAGTCAGGTCTCTGTTCCCGGTGACAAGTCAATCTCGCACCGGGCAGCTATCATCTGCTCCCTTGCCTCCGGGGTATCAGAAATTTCAAATTTCCTCCACGCCGAAGACTGCCTGGCTACACTCAAATGTCTTAAAGGGCTGGGAGTTGAAATAAGGCAGGATAAAGACCGCTCCCTGATGGTAAAGGGCATGAATCTATTCGGTTTCAGCGAACCCAGGTCTGTTCTGGATGCCAGGAATTCAGGGACTACAGCCAGATTCCTCCTTGGCCTGCTCTCGGGTCAGAATTTCTTTTCCGTACTCAGCGGGGACTCTTCTCTGCGGAAAAGACCGATGAAAAGAGTCGTCAGCCCTTTGCGAAAGATGGGAGCATGGATTGAGGGAACAAAGGGAGGAGAAAATCTACCCTTAGCCATCAAGGGCCAGAAGCTCAAAGCATTGAGCTATAAGCTTCCTCTTCCCAGCGCCCAGCTTAAATCTGCCCTTATTCTTGCCGCTCTGCTTGCTGAGGGAGAGTCAGAAATCTCAGAGCCCATCCCTTCCCGAGACCACACAGAAAGGATGCTTCTCTACATGGGCGCTGGTCTGAAAAAAGAAAACGGCCTGATCAAAATCCAGGGAGAGCGTTCGTTTCAACAGCAGAAAATAGAGATTCCGGGAGATTTTTCCTCGGCCGCTTTTTTCATCACCGCAGCAGTGCTTGTCGAAAATTCTGAACTTATCCTTCCTGATATCGGCATTAATCCAACCCGCACCGGATTCCTGAGAATATTGAAAAAAATGGGTGCGAAAATAGCCATCACCAGGATGAAAAAAAAGAGTCATGAACCACTTGCTACTCTGACTGTCTCCTCGAGCGAGCTCAAAGGAACAACTGTCAGACGTGAGGAGATTCCCTCTCTGATTGATGAAATCCCGCTCATCGTCCTCTGCGCAGCAAGAGCAGAGGGTAAAACTGTTATCCGTGGAGCGTCAGAATTAAGGGTTAAAGAGAGCGACAGGATTAGAGCCCTTGTCTTCAATTTAAGGAAAATGGGCGTCGAGGTCGAAGAGAGGGAAGACGGGCTGGCGCTCGAAGGACCTCAACCGCTTAAGGGCGCTTTGCTCCACAGCTTCGGCGACCACAGGATAGCCATGGCCATGGCGATCGCTGGCCTCATAGCTGAGGGAGAGACGGAGATAGAGGATTTTTCCTGCTACCGGGTATCTTTTCCCAATTTCTACCGACTCCTTATGGAATGGCAGGATGATTAAGAGAAGACTTTTCGGCCTTCTGGGTATGAAGCTCGAGCACAGTTTATCTGCTCTGATTTTTAACAGCTATTTCAGGCGGAAAAACCTTGACTATCGCTACCAACTCTTTGACCTCTCATCCCAAAATCTTCATCAATTCCTCAAAAAAGCGAGCTCCTCACCCCTCAGTGGCCTCAACGTCACCATCCCCTATAAAGAAAGAATTATGGCTTACCTTGATGAAATTGAGGGAAAAGCAAAAATTATCGGCTCTGTAAACGTAATCCACAACGAGAAGGGTAAGCTGAAAGGTTTTAACACAGACTATAAGGGATTTATGCGCTCTTTAAAAAATTTCCGGCCAGGAGTGCGGTCGCAAACAGTGGTGCTTGGAGGAGGAGGGGCAGCAAGAAGCGTTATCTATGCCCTTCACAGCCTGGGAATAGAAAAAATAACGTTTTTCACCCGCTCTGCGGAGAGGATTAAGAGGTTGAAGGATGATTTTTCTTTTGTAACAGGTCTGGAGGGACAATTATGGAAAGAGAATAAAATAAAAGAAAAAAGCCGGAAAGCAGGGCTCATCATCAATGCCACGCCCGTGGGCATGTTTCCCGGCGAAAGATGCTCGCCTTTTATGATCGATTTCAGGATGAGAAAAAATGTGCTTGTCTATGACCTCATCTATAATCCCCCTGAAACCCGATTCCTGAAAGAAGCAAGGAGTAGAGGCGCTGTGACGGAAAACGGGATAAGAATGCTCATCTTCCAGGCAATTGAGAGCTTTAAAATCTGGGCCAAAGAAGCGCTCGATGAAGCACTCTTTCTAAAGACATCAGAGGAGGTGATACATGCTTCGCTTTATAACCGCGGGTGAATCCCACGGAAAGGCACTGGTGGGAATTGTTGAAGGCATGGTTGCTGGAGTGAGGATCACCGAGGAAGAAATAAACGAGGAACTGAGGCTGAGGAAAAGAGTGTGGGGCCGCGGACCGAGAGCAGCGATAGAAGAGGATGTGTGCGAGATTCTCTCCGGCGTTGCTGGGGGCACGACCATTGGCTCTCCTATCAGCCTGATGATAAAAAACAGGGAAAGAGAAGCAAAGCCCCTAACCATTCCTAGGCCCGGCCATGCTGATCTTGCGGGAGCCATAAAACACAACTTTCCTCACTTTCACCTGGTGGCAGAGAGAGCTAGCGCCAGGGAAACAGCGATGAGAGTTGCGGTGGGAAAAGTGGCCAAAAAGTTCCTCTCTGAATGGGGAATAGATTTCTTTTCCCATACTGTGATGATCGGTGGAATAAAATCTAATGTTAAGCTGGAAAACTTTAACGAGGCAACAAAAAAAGCAAGGAAAAAGTCTGCCCTTTACAGTATGGATGAAAAAGGCGAGGCCAGGATGAAGGAAAAGATCAGAGCTGCAAAAAAGAAAGGAGATACGCTGGGCGGGATGTGTGAGATTCTTGTCAGAGGGGTGCCTCCAGGACTTGGTTCTTATACCCACTATGACCGCCGCCTTGACTGCCGTCTGGCAGGGTCGCTGATGAGTATTCCTTCTGTCAAAGCCGTGGAAATAGGAGACGGAATATCTGCCTCTGGTATGTACGGTTCACAATTCCACGATGCATTGTATTTTGAAAAAAGAGCAAAACGCCTCACCAACCGCGCCGGGGGAATCGAGGGAGGCGTTTCAAACGGAGAAACGATTTCCCTCAGGCTGTATGTGAAGCCTTTGCCCACACTGAAAAAGGGTCTCCCTTCTTTTGAGCTTAAGACGAAGAAAAGGGCGAAAGCTCCTTATGTGAGGAGCGACATCTGTGTTGTACCTTCAGTTGGCATCATAGGTGAAGCTGTGGCAGCCTGGGAGATATGCTGTTTATTCATGGAAAAATTCGGCGGCGACTCAGTGGACGAAGTAAAAAGGAACTTCAACTCCTACATGGAAAATGTGAGAAAATTTTAACATGAATATCATACTTACAGGCATGATGGGTGTGGGAAAAACGACCGTGGGAAAAATGCTGGCCAGGAGGCTGGGGATGGAATTTCAGGACCTGGATGAATACATCGAGTCTACCGCAGGGATGACAGTAGCTATGATTTTTTCACGATGCGGTGAATCCCATTTCCGTGAGCTGGAAAAGAAAGCCTGCAGGGAGTTGGGGAGGAGGAGAAACTTTGTCATTGCCACAGGCGGAAAAACACTCCTGGAAAGCACAAATCTGAAAACTCTGTGCACCTCAAGCCTCATCGTTACCCTGATTTCATCAGCGGATGAAAACCTCCAGAGGATAAAGAAGGAGATAAATAAAGAAAAGAGAAAGCGTCCTCTGCTGGATACGCATCCATCCAGAAAATTCATCGAAATATATGGCGAAAGAAAATCTCTCTATATGAACCTTCCCAACAAAATCGACACCAGCCGTATGAAAGCTGAACAGGTCGTCGATGCCATTCTTCGCATGTTAAGCGGAGATGAGAAGAGACTGGAAATAGGGGCTGGAGATAATAAATCCTCAATAATGGTCAAAAAAGGACTCAGCAGGTCTTTTTCAGCTTATCTTGAAGAGGCGGTCAGAGAGAAAAAGATATTCATCCTCTCGGATAAAAAAGTTTTCGCTTTTCATGGAGAGCAGCTTTTAAAATCATGCGGGGAGGCTCATCTTGAGCCTGAAGTGTTACTTCTCCCCCGTGGAGAAAGGCAGAAGAATCTGCGCACTGCAGAAAAAATTTACGCCTGGCTCATAAGAAAGAATGCCAGCCGGGCATCAACGCTTATCACTTTCGGGGGCGGAGTTGTGAGCGACATTGGGGGCTGGGTAGCATCTACGTTTCATCGAGGGCTTAAACTGATAATCATTCCCACAACGCTTCTTTCTCAGATCGATGCCAGCCTGGGCGGCAAGAATGGACTTAACTTTGGTGGTGGCAAAAATCAAATCGGGACTTTTTATTTCCCTTCGCTGGTTCTCGTTGACCCGCTGGTTCTGGCAACACTCAGCGAGCGGCAGATGAAGGAGGGAATGATAGAAGCTCTTAAAGCTGGGATAATCGGGGATAAAGAGCTTTTCGATGCCATAAAGGCTTATCTTCACCTTTTACTCCTCAAAGACATGGAACATCTTGAAAAAGTCATCATAAAGGCCATAAAAGTCAAAGCAGGTATAGTTAACAAAGACCCCTGCGAAAAAGAGAGAAGAAGGCTGCTCAACCTCGGTCATACATTCGGCCATGCTCTTGAGAGCTACTTTAATTACAGAGGGATGACACACGGACAGGCTGTAGGGCTGGGCTTAATCTGCGCCTGTAAAATGAGCAGCCTCCTCCATATTTGCTCTGAATCACTCGTTCCTGAGGTAAAGCATATATTATCAAAGATGAAAATGCCCACCCGCCTTAAAAACCTGAACATACCAAGGCTCATCTCTCTTATGGGATGCGATAAGAAAAGAACTGAAGAAGGACCTAGTTTTATCCTTCCAGAGAAAACAGGAAAAGTTATCCAGAAAAGAAAAATCAATGAAAATATCATCCGTGATTCTATTAAGGAGATATCTTATGGCTAAAAAAATCCTCGTTATAAACGGTCCGAACATGAATCTTCTGGGAGAAAGGGAGCCCGAAGTTTACGGCAGAATGAGTTTAAAAGAGCTCGAGGAAAAAGTTAGCCAGTTCGCCAGGGGGAAAGGGGCTGAAGTGGAATGGTTCCAGTCCAATCACGAAGGGGAAATCGTGGAAAAAATTCAAGAGGCAAAGTCAGTCTTCAGCGGCATCATCATCAACCCTTCTGCCCTAAGCTACACTTCTTACTCAATTCTCGATGCCCTCAAAGCCGTGAACCTCCCCTCTGTTGAGGTTCATCTATCGAATATTTTCGCCCGGGAAGCCTTTCGCAGCCAGACAATAACCGCCTCTGCCTGTCAGGGTATTATTGCCGGTCTGGGATGGAAAAGCTATCTCTACGCCCTCCTCTTCCTCATTTCGTGAGAGAATTATTATATTTGTTTATTTAGGTTTATCTGGTTTAGATGATTTGATTCGCAATATGTATGGCTATTATCAAATGACATTTCTACGGCTTCTTTTTTGCTTTTCTGGCCGGAATCCAGTCGATGACCGATCCGCCGCTCTCGAGATAGTATGGACTGGCCAGGACGTTCATCCCCCCTTCTCTCGTCACCATGAATTCCTTAACACAAAACGTCTTCTCGGCGTGGATATCCTCCATCATTGTTTCTAGCTTGGGGATGGGACGGAAGGGATAAAGAATTTCGAGAACAAGTCCTTTTTTTTCCTCAGGAATCACATACACTTTAATCGGCCCCCTGGCCGTCTGCACAGTCCGCAGGGGAAACGGGAGTGGAGGATCAAAAAAACTTCTTCCTTGAGCCATCGCAATACCTCCTTTCCGAAGTCTCTAAAATAAACGAATGGCGGCGATATTTTTCTCATAGAGAGGTAGTATTTTCGAAAATTCTCAGAACTCCTTTCCCCTCACCTGTGAATGTTTTAAGATCCTAGCTATTTCTATCAATCGGCGAAATATCCGGCACGGTGTAAGATCCTGTAATTTTTGTTTTTAACTCTGACTTCAATTTTTTTAAATTTTCCGTCACGCACATAGTTCTGGGGTGAATAATAAAGAAGATAATAATTCTCTGAAGATTCCACTGCTTTCTTGAATAAAAAGCCAGGATTTGAAGAGCTCTCTGTCGTCCCTCCAGTTGCTTTTGCCATCTCCTTAAAGGCAGCATAAATATCCTCGGAGTGTTCGATAAAATGTATTCCTGGTGCATTGTGGGCAGGCTTGGTGAAAAACATGAAATGAATAGAAGCGGATGAATTGGCGTAAGCCTGCTTGACCTGATCTACATCAATGTAAATCTCTTTCTTAAACATGTTGAAAAGGTCTGTAAGATTATGGAATACATACTGACTTTCCTGGAATTCACCCGAAACCTGAGTCAGCAAACCCTGTTCTATCTCAGGGATAAACTCTCTTTGATAAAAAAGAAAGACGAATTTCTGCCCCTGTTTGTCTTTTAAAAAATTCGCAAAATCCATCAGTTTGAACTGGCTAACATACCTCATTCTCTGGAGATTCTCTAAAACCCCTTTATACATTGCGATCAGCAAATCTATTGTATCATCGATAGTATATCCCAGATTTTTGTATTCAGCGGCAAATTCTTCCAGCCATAATTGTGCTCTTGTCTCATCTCCTATCTTTTCGCCGATTGCAGACGTTAGAGCTGCGGTTATTTTTTTTAAATTTTCAAAGGAAGCCTTATACTCTGAATTCCCTTTGAGTACATCTTTTCTTATGAGCTCTTTTAGTTCCTCAATAATCTCTTCCCTCGATTTCAATTCAAGTGCTCTCTCATTCATTCCATAGGTTTTAGTGGGAGTGGCAACGACGAGGTTGTCGCCAGGGATGAGAACTTTCCGGATGAAATAGTTTAAAGCTTCCTCTATTCGTGGAGAATATTCAGTAATCTGGAAAAGGAGATAAAAATTCCTAGAAGTTTCAGGCCTGAATTTCTTCTTTTCCTTTTTTCTTGTTATGGTATCCTTTTTCACCAGATAAACCGCCACAACTTTCTGAGGTATTCCTTCTTCGAAGACCTCAAAATCCTCTAGGCTTAGATTGTCAACGAACTTTCCTCTATCGAACACTCTAACAGGAACCTCCACATTGATAACTGTAGCCTGTTCAACAAATATCTTCTCCTGAGGGAAAAGGAATGAGTTTAAAAAAAGAATGATAAAAAGTGAAATTATTTTCCTCATCACTCCGCGCCCTGATTTGATTTTACATAATTCTGAAATAAACTATACAGGTAAACTTCTCTTTTATTTATTATACCATATAACATAACCTGTTTTCTTTTGGCCTGGCTTTTCTGCCTGCTTTTTTAAAACAGTTATTCTTGCTTCACACGACCTAAGATGCCTTGTCATTTCCTCTTTTTCGAAGGTTTCTCTGCAAAAATAACACATACCTTTTGAAAATCTATCTTCTATGTTCTATCCTTTTTTCTTTTTTTTCAGTACTTTAAGTTACCTCCTTTAATTCAAATTGCTTTGGCTAACGTATCTATCTATTTAAAATTAGGGAGATTAAGCTCATTATATCCTGAAAAAAAGCGCTTAGACAATCTTTTTCCCTCCCAAAAACGTTATTCTAAGCATAAACGCTAATCTCCTAAAATGTCTTTTTAAAGCCAAAAAAGTCAATTCTAAGAACAAATATCAGCATAAAAATTGATGTATCATATTTAAAATCAATAGATTGTGTAGCCAAAGCAGAATTAAGAGAGTACCCTTTCCAGAGAATCGAGGAAGAAATAAGCATTTTTTTCGGAGAAGGTAAGGGGAGGTTTTATCTTGAGCACGTTTGCCAGCGGACCCTCAACACTGAGTATGATTCCGAGTTCTTTCATCCTTTCGATGATGAAAAGGGCTTCTCTGGAAGCGGGTTTCTGACTCTCTCGGTCAAGAACAAGCTCCACGCCAAGGAAAAGACCCAGGCCTCTTACATCACCCACAAGCTCGAATCTCTCCTTCAATCTCTCAAGCCCCTGTTCCAAGATCTCCCCAACTTTAAAGGCATTCTCCTGCAGCTTCTCCTCTTCAATAACGTCCAGAACTGCCATCCCCACAGCGCAGGAGACAGGATTTCCGCCGAAGGTGTTGAAGTACTCCATCCCTGTCTTAAAAGCTTCAGCTACTTGAGGAGTGGTTACCACAGCTGCCAGTGGATGGCCGTTCCCGATGGGCTTTCCCAGGGTAACGATATCGGGCACAACTCTCTGGGTCTCAAATCCCCAGAAATGAGTCCCTACCCGTCCTAAGCCAACCTGAACTTCATCAGCTATGCAAAGGCCGCCAGCCTCCCTCACATATCGGAATGCATGATTGAGATAGCCCTCAGGATAGACAATCTGTCCTGCACAGCCCATCAGAGATTCAGCCATAAAAGCTGCCACACCCCTCCCCTGCTGCTGTATTTTCTCTACAGCCTCCTTGACCGAAAGCGCATATTTTTTTCCTGCTTCAGCGTCTCCTGCCCTGTATTTTCCTCGATAAACATCTGGCGTGGGCACTTTGTGCACATACGGAGGAGCACCCTCTCCGCCAGGACCGTTGAATTTGTAAGGACTGACCTCAATGAGCGAGGTCAGGTGCCCGTGGTAGGCGCCATCGATAACAACCACGTCTTTCTCCCCGGTAAATGTGCGCGTCAGCCTGAGCGCCAGGTCATTGGCCTCGCTTCCAGAATTGACGAGGTAGCAGACGCTCAGGGGCTCGGGCATGAGAGCTGTCAGGCGTCTGGCATAGCGGACAAGCTGCTCATAAAGAAAGCGGGTGTTGGTGTTGAGATGAGCCATCTGGCGTCGGGCAGCCTGGACAACGCGCGGGTGACAGTGGCCCACATGGCAGACGTTGTTGATGCAGTCCAGGTAGGTCTTTCCCTCATCATCGTAAAGATACTGCAGAGCGCCGCCGATAAGGTTTAAAGGCTTTTTATAGAAGAGACTGAGTGAAGGTCCAAGGTGACGACGCCTCAAATCTATAATCTCCTCTCTCCTCATCCTAGGGATTGGAGGCGATAATCCGCACGCCTTATAGAACGCTCGCCGCCCCTTTTCTGGGTTTGTTTCAAGCAGTTCTTCGAGCAGATTCCACGCCGGCTCTTCCGAGACGGAGAGGTACTTTTTCGCCGGTTCAATCCTTTTCTGATAAGCTGACATGGTTACGCTGATACAGAGCCTGCCGCAGATAAGATAGTAAAGGAGCTCAATTTCCGCCTTTTCCAGAGGAAACTCGTCATTGTATCCACTGAGGAGATGGGCAGCTGGAGCCAGAGGCTCATCCTTTCCGAGCATGACATAGGTCATGGCGATGGCGGCTTCGAAAATCGTGGAGGTGAAGATGATATCTCCGAAATCGATGAGTCCGGCAATTCTTTCCTCGCCTGAGGGGCTCTCTTTCACCAGTACATTGTGGTCATTGAGGTCATTATGGATGATGCTTTTCCTAAGGTCGGGAAGCTGGGGCACAACCATGCTTTCGAACTGGAGAAGAAAATATTCAACCAGCCGACGGCGCTTCGGGTCAGAAATAAATGAAACTCTCTGCCTGGAATGAAGAGTGTTTTTCAAGTCCCAAGGAATATCCCTTTGAGCTGCTGGATGAGAGAAGCTCTCCAGCGTCTTATCCATCGAACCAAGGAAACGGCCCAGATTGTAGAGGAGAGAAGGGGAAGGGTCTGTGATTTCAGAAAGAAAGAGACCTCTGAGATAGGAAAAAAGGCGGGCATGAAAGCTATTACCCTCTCGGTCGGTGATGGTTATAATCTCTTCATTTTCTAGAGAAGAAAAGATTTTTGGGAACTGAATTTTTTTATGGTGCCTGGAGAGGTAATCAATGGCCCTGTTCTGCAAATTGAGCACAGCTTGAGGCTCGAATGGATGAGCGATCTTCAGCACATATTCCAGCCCACTTTCATCCCTGAGATAAAAGTTCTGCCCGATGTAGCCTTCAAGCTCACCTACTGAAACATCAAGCTCGTAATAAGCTCTGGCGATCTTTTTAACTTCATCAGGGGAAAAGGAAGGAACAGGCCTTTCTTTTTTCTCCATCTCCAGCTTCACCTGTTTTTAATGATTCTAATTGTAATCAAACTTTTATCTCAAAGCAAAAATTTAAAACATAATTTCAAGCAAAATCCATATTCCTATTAGAATGTTATTTTTATAGTCAAAAAGTTAATTTTAAGAGTAAATATGAGCAGAAAAATCGATGTATCACATTTAATATCAATAAATTGTGTTAGCCAAACTAGAATTTT
>JBHIDX010000039.1:0-20443 GCA_046760305.1 Candidatus Aminicenantales bacterium | reverse complement strand
AGGAGGCCTGTCATGGTTTCCATTGCTTTGAGCATGATGAACCCCATCAGGACTCTTGATAAGGCTGGAAGGCGTGGTTTTGGTCACAACATCAACCACTACATCAACGAAGGATTTTTTCAGGGAATATACATGCTTTCTCTCAGGGGAAAGGAGAAGGATATCGGAAAAGGAACCATAGCCTTTATCACTCCTGAAAAAGATGTTGATGTCCAGACAAGGTGGTACAGAGGAGGTTGGTGGGACAATGCACATCTTTTCTGGGATGACTTTTCCCGAGATGGCAGGCTAGTACCCTGTACAGATAGTGTGCCAGCCCCGGAGGGGCGGACTGATGTTGCCTCTCTTCTTGTCCACTGCCAGCTTAAGCCAGGAGAAGAGAAAGTTGTTCCTTTTTACCTGACCTGGCATTTTCCTTGGAGAGAGAACTACTGGAATAGAGAAAAGGAGGTTAAAGGGAAAGTATTCAGGAATTATTATGCCACAAAATTCAAGGATGCCCTTCATGTAGCAAGATTTGTGGTCGGGAATCTCGAAACCCTCTACCAGGATACAAAAGCATTTCATGATCTGCTTTTCTCCTCCACCTACCCCTCGTATGCGATTGAAGCGGTCTCCTCCCAGGCCTCCTCCCTGAAGACAAATCTTGTTATGCAAACCGAGGATGGTAAATTCTTCGGTTTTGAGGGTCTGAGCGATGATAGAGGCTGCTGCCCGATGAACTGTACACATGTCTGGAATTACGAACAAACACTTGCTTTTCTCTTCCCCAGCCTCGAACGGACAATGAGGGAAACAGATTTTATGCACAATACCTTTGAAAACGGTTACCAGGTTTTCCGCACTCTGGTCCCTCTTGGAGATTACTGGTGGACTTATAAACCCTGCGCAGACGGCCAGATGGGAAACATAGTTCGCGTTTACCGGGAGTGGAAAATGTCTGGAGACAGCGAATGGCTGGCAAAGCTCTGGCCGAGAGTAAAGGCTGCGCTCGAGTTTGCCTGGAATGGAGTAGGAGAGGTAAACAGCTCTTTTTCCTGGCAGAAGGAGCGGCTTAAGCTCCCCTGGGATCCAGACAGAGATGGCTGTATGGAAGGAGAGCAGCACAATACTTATGACATCGAATTCTACGGGCCAAACACAATGACTGGTTCTCTTTATCTGGCTGCTCTCAAAGCCTGTGCAGAAATGGCTGAAGCCATGGGCGAGCCTGAGACTGCCCGCAGATACCGAAATATCTTCGAACAGGGTTCAGAAGAATATGACCGAACTCTATGGAATGGAGAGTATTATATTCAGAAAATAGATGTCATGGATGGTCTTGTTATTCCTCAGCATCTGAGGTCACCTGAGAGAGATAGTGAAGAAATTTCGGGCAGGAGCAGCAGATTTGCAGAAGGCAAAGAGGAGAGGGAAGAGGCCGTCTCTTCCTTTTGTTTATTCTGATGAGGTGTGGACTGGAATCGAATACCAGGTTGCTGCTTCCCTTATCTATTCGGGCTTCATTGATGAAGGGCTGACTTTGGTGAGAGCAGTGAGAGAGAGGCACAGCGGATTCAATCGGAATCCCTGGGATGAGTTTGAGTGCGGTCACCATTATGCGAGAGCGATGGCAAGCTGGGCAGTACTGCTTGCACTTTCCGGATATCATTATGACGGAATCGTCCATTCTCTGAGCTTTTCTCCCCGGATTCGCAAAAAAGATTTTTCTACATTCTGGTCAGCAGGAACCGGGTGGGGAAACTTCCGCATCAGAGGAAGAAATGTTTTATTAAAAGTGGCTTACGGAAACCTCAGGCTGTCCTCACTGGGACTTTCATCAGGTTTAAATTTTAGAAGACTGAGAAGTATTAAGTTAAATACCGAGAAAAAAAGGCCATCATTGTGGAAGAGAAAGGGCTTTTGCGCATCACTTTTGAAGAGACTCTGGAACTCAAGAGGGGAGATGAGCTCGAGATTATCTTCTAAGTCAACCTTTACCGATTCTTGCTTTTATAAAACCGGTGTCCTCCTGTGAACCATGTTTGGCGGAAGAGCGTAGGTTTATTGAAGTTAACTGCTCGCAAGGAAGGTGGAGATTTTCCGTAAATTGAAATATAATATTCATAAAAGTAAGAATTTAAGGCCTTGAACACAAAGAAGAGTAAACAATAAATTGTCTAATGAATTAGAGCTAGAAAAAACATTATGAAAAAGATAATCATATCTGCGGGCATGCTTTTGCTGAGCCTTGTTTCCTTTTCCCAGGAAAAAATATTTATTGAACAGTCCCTGGTGGTTAATGTGGAGGTTCCTCTGCGGGTATTTCACCGTGGAGAGTTTGTGGATAATCTGAGTCTGAATGATTTTGAAGTCTTTGAAAATGGGATTCCTCAGAAAGTGGAAGCCCTTTACCTGGTGAAGAGAAGGAGTATTGAACGCAGTGAAGAGAAAAAAAGGTTCAGCCCGTCAGTGGCGAGGAATTTTTTTCTGATGTTCGAGATTTCAGAGTACACAGCCAAGCTCAACTCCGCTCTTGAATATTTTGTCAACAATGTAATTATGCCCGGCGATAAGGTTTACCTTGTAAGCCCGCTGAAAAGCTACCGCATGAAACCAGATGCATTCAACGTTATTTCAAGGGAAGAAATCTTCGGTCAGCTGAAGAAAATATTGAGAAAAGATGCAACCCAGTCCAGCTCAGAATACAGGAGCATTATCAGGGAGCTTACTGCTTTGGCCAGGGCAATTCAGGCAGTGCTCGCCACCGGTAAAATTGATGGTGAGATAAACCCACAGAACCCTGAAATTGTTGTCCCTAAGGAACTGGATTCCATTGAGGGGGGATCTTATGCTGGGCTGGCTCTCGACGAGCAGCTTGTTCTCTACGCCGGACTCCTGGAAAAGCTAGACACTCTCAGGTCAGTGGAGCAGCTTAAGCTTCTGGATTTCGCCAGGTTTCTCAAAGGTGTTGAAGGCCAGAAGTATGTTTATCTTTTCTACGAGCGGGAATTTATTCCTCAGATTGAACCCAGGCTGATGGGACAGTTCAGAGATTTTTTCCAAAACCGCCCCGATGTAACCCAGATAATTTCAACCATTAGTGATTTCTACACCAGAGATATTTCTTTCAATCTCGAGCTGGTAAAGCAGGCTTATGCAGACTCCTCGATTTCAATCCATTTTCTTGTTTACACCAAACCTGAAAAAAAATATCTTGGAGTCCAACTCAAGGAGCATTCCGAGGACATCTTCAGCGCTTTCAAGCAGATGGCCCAGGCTACAGGTGGATTTTTCGAGAGTTCTGCCAATCCTCAATACCTATTCAGAAGAGCTGTTGAAGCCTCGGAAAACTATTATCTTCTCTATTACTCTCCCAAGAATTATGTAAGTGACGGGAAGTTCAGGGAAATAAAGGTTAGAGTAAAGGGAAAGAACTACAGAGTGATTCACCGTGGCGGATATTTTGCCAATTAGTGCTGTATCCCGGAGGAGAGCATTGTATGCTTTTCCCTCCGAGTTTCGCATAAAAAAAGATGATGAAGAAAGGAAGGGAAGATGAGAAAATGGGTTTGCTTAATTATTTTTCTTTTTGCCACTTTAAATCTTTTTTCCCAGGTAGAGCAGTATGAGGTAACAGTCATAAACGTGGCTGTTCCAGTCAGAGTGTTTGATGGCGGGAAGTTTGTCAGCGATTTAAAGATCGATGATTTCGAGCTCTATGAGAATGGAGTTATCCAGAAAATCGATGCCCTCTATCTTGCTCATGAGGCTCAAATATCCCGCTCAGAAGAAATAAAAAAATATGCTCCTCAGGTAACAAGACACTTTTACCTCCTCTTCCAGCTTACGGATTATGACCCCAGGTTGGCTGAAGCAATTGATTTTCTCTTCACCAATGTCATCAAGCCCGGCGATACCCTGACTCTGATGACTCCTGTCAAAACCTACTCCCTCTCCCAAGAAGCACTGAGGTCAAAACCCAAAGAGCAGATTTCCAAGGAAATGCAGAAAATTGTGAGGAAGGATACAAAGGTGGGCTCCTCCCAGTACAGGGCTGTTGTCCGGGACCTCCAGAGACTGGTGAGTTCCATGGCCAGCTCAGTGTCGATGACAGGCATGTCAGAGCAGGAAGCCGAAATGGCAGGTTCTGGAACTTCGCTTGAGTTTCTTCTTCCCCGCTACAGATCAACCCTGCAGAAAATGGAAGAACTGCGTTTTGTTGACCAGAAGGTCTTCATCCAGTTTGCCCAGAGCGTGAAGAGACTAGAAGGTCAGAAAAACATTTTCTTTTTCTACCAGAAAGAATACAGACCTGAGATAAGCTCGAGTGTTTTAAACCGCATGTTTTCCCAGTATCAGGATAACCCTAACATCATTGCTGACCTTCAGGATCTCTTCCAGTTCTACCACCGCTACCCAACAATTAATCCCACTCTCGTAAAAATGGCTTTTGCAGATGCTTCGATTCTTCTTAACTTTATCTTTCTCGACAAGGAAAAAAAGAACATTTCAGGAGTTTACATGAGAGAACAGTCAGAGGATATTTTCAAGGCTTTCTCAGAAGTGGCCAGAGCTACAGGTGGAGTTGTGGACACATCTCAGAATCCAAGTGCTGCTCTAAAAAAAGCGGTAGAGGCTTCTGATTCCTATTACATCCTTTACTACACTCCTTTTTCCTACGTCAAAGATGGAAAATTCAGAACCATCACCGTAAGAGTTAAAGGGAAAAATTACAAAGTGATACACAGGCTTGGTTATTTTGCCCGTTAGAAACTGCATTATTTTGCCAGCCTTTTGATATTTGTCCTTAGATGGTTTCTCTTAAGCGATGAATTCTAAACAGCGAATGGCGAAAGCTATGTCTCTGGAGAAGCCTGACCGGGTTCCTGTTATGTGCCAGATGAGCATCGGTCATATGCTGCTTCAGCTTAACGTGTCTCCTCATGAATTCTGGTATTCTGAGGAAGTGTTTGCCTCTGGTCTTCTGAAGCTTCGTCAACAATACCAGTTTGACGGTATTCTCATCAGCCTCCATGGGCATTCTCCCTGGTGGAGAAAAGAAATTTTGAGAATTAGTAAAGAGGAGAATACGGAAACAGTTTTCTGGAAGAACGGGGAGAGGACAGTTTTTGCCCCTGATGGCCTTCCCCGCCATATTCCCTCTAAGGAGAGAAAGAGACCTCAAATTGAAGAGATCGACCCGGAAAAAATTTCTGAAGAGATTGATTTTATCCCGGTCTGCGAGGGTCTGGAGTTTCGCCTGGACAGAGAAAATCTTTACTCCATATTTGAATTCATTAAAGAGCAGGCTGATGATTACTCTATCCACGGCGAGGTTACTTCTCCTTTTGACTATTTTGTCAACCTTTTTGGTTTATACCAGGCAATGTTGAGTCTTGCTCAGCAGCCATCAAGGTCGAAGGAAATACTTCAGAGATACACAGAGGGTGTGAAAAAAATCGCAGTTGGAGAGGCTTGTCATGGTGTTGATGCCATAAAAATATCTTCACCCTACGCTGGAGCAGGGTTTATCTCAGCCGCTCATTACCGTGAGTTTGTCCTCCCTTTTGAGCGCCAGATTGCAGATGCAATTCGCAGCCAGGGCGTCCATGCCTACACCCACACCTGCGGCGCAATCAGTGACCGGCTTGAGCTTATGGTTAGGACCGGTGTTTCAGGTGTGGAATGCCTTGACCCACCTCCTCTCGGAAATGTAAGCCTCAAGGAAGCAAAGACCCGTCTCAGGGGAAAGGCTTTTATCAAAGGAAATATTGACCCTGTAAACACACTCCTCCTGGGCACCAGAGAGGGGGTGGAAAGAGATGTAGATTTTCGCCTTGGAGTGGGTATGCCTGGAGGCGGCTATATTCTTAGTACTGCCTGCTCCATCGCTCCCCATACCAAGAAAGAACATGTTCAGCTCCTGGCCGAAAGAGCGGAGAGAAGCGGATATTATTGAATCTCAAGCAGCTTTTGTACTGCCTCACTCTGTTTATCCTTCGTCTTGGAAATGCTTAAAACAAGGAGGAGGAGTTTGTCCCTTTTTTCTCCAGATGATATAATTTTGGCCACATGAGGAAGGAGTTCATTCCTGTGGCTCTGGGATTCTGGGGCATTGCCCTTCCTCTTCTTGTGTCTGTGTTTGTTTACTGTAAGACACCGGCCCAGAAGATTACTGTCTTCATTTCTTCAGTCATTTTTTTTCTCCTCGGATTTCTGTCTTTTCGAGCAAAGATATGAGTCTCTTTCTTATCGACTGGATGTTTATCATCTGGTACATGGTTCTTGCTCTCGGCATAGGTTTTTACTATTCAAAGCGGGCGAGCAGGAGTATTTTGGACTTTTTTCTCAGCGGTAGAACCCTGCCCTGGTGGCTCCTCGGGACATCGATGGTGGCCACAACTTTTGCCGCTGATACTCCCTTGGCTGTAACAGGAATAGTAATCAAGGATGGAATTTCAGGAAACTGGTTCTGGTGGACTTTTCTTTTTGGCGGCAGCCTGACGGTTTTTTTCTTTGCCCATCTCTGGCGGAGAGCAGAAGTGCTAACCGAGGTGGAATTTATTGCCATCAGGTATTCAGGGACACCGGCCAAGCTCCTGAGAGGATTTAAAGCTCTTTACCTTGGGATTCCTGTGTCCTCTATCATTTTCGGGTGGGTAACCCTGGCCATGGTGAGGATTATCCAGACTATCTTCAATGTGAGTGATATAAAAGCGCTCCTTATCTGCCTGGCCATAACTATCTCCTATACCACTCTCTCGGGGCTCTGGGGGGTGGTGACGACAGACGTTCTTCAGTTTTCAATGGCCATGGTAGGAGCTGTTGTTCTGGCAGTGGTTTCCATCGAAAAGGTAGGCGGTATGTCTTCTTTTCTTTCCTCCCTTCATTCCCTTTCAGCCACCACAGGCAAGGATTATGTATCGATATTCCCTTCCTTCGGTGAGGCACTTCCCCTGGCCTTTTTTGTGGCTCTCTTTGTTCAATGGTGGGCTGTCTACTATCCCGGAGCAGAACCTGGAGGAGGAGGCTGGGTGGCTCAGCGTATGCTGGCTGCCCGGGATCCCAGACACTCAGCCGCTGGAACTCTATGGTTTAACATTGCCCATTATGTGCTCAGACCATGGCCCTGGATCCTTACCGCCCTGGCTGCTCTGATACTTTTTCCTGAACTTTCTTCGGCCGCTTCCGGAGATATGGAAGCAGCCTATCCGAAGATGATAGCCCTGCTTCCCGCCGGTATCAGAGGAGTGATGATTGCTTCTTTCCTGGCTGCCTACATGTCAACCATTGACTCAATCCTTACTCTCTCAGCATCTTATCTCGTTAACGATTTCTACCGGCCATTTTTAAAGCCAGATTCCCAGGAGAGACATTATGTTCTTGTTTCGCGTGCAGCAGTCATAGTTGTCGCTTTATCTGGTGCAGCTTTTACTTTCCTCCTGGGAAGTGTGAAAATGGGATGGGCTCTGATAATGGAGCTTTCAGGAGGCATAGGACTTGTGCTTCTTCTTCGCTGGTACTGGTGGAGGATTAATGCCTGGTCGGAGATATCTGCTCTCGCTGCTTCAGGAAGTATGGCTGTTTACCTGAAACTATTCCCCGGGTCTTTCCTCCCTGCCTCTCTCTCCTCTCTGCTCAGGAGGGCCGGCTTTGAGGTCGGAGAGTGGGGGGTAAACATCATTCTCATCGTCTCCTTTACCACCTTGGTCTGGGCTGTTGTAACTCTCCTCACCCCTCCTGATAGAGAGGATAGGCTGATCTCATTCTACACAAAGGTAAGGCCAGGAGGTTTCTGGACTCCAATCGCTTCTAAGGCAGGCATCTCAGAAAAACTGAAACTTCATCCCTTTCTTGGCTGGCTTCTCTCGGTGCTGGTCATTCTTTTCTTCCTCTTGGGGATAGGAAAACTTGTTTTTATGAGCTGGGGTCAGGCACTCATCTTTATCACAGCAGGGATTATTGCTTCCTTTTTTCTTTTCAAAGTATTGAATGAAATAAAATGGTAAAAGAGGTGACGATGAAAAAATTTGCTTTTCTTTTTCTGTTAGTCTTAGTGGCAAGCTCACTCTCAGCCCAGGAATTCGGTTATCCGCTCAACCTTGAACCCTGGTACTACATTAAAATAAAGCTTCCCCTTGAACAAAAGAGCATGGATGGAAAGTGGGAACTTTCTAGGGTTGAGGTGAACTCTGAAGAAGTGAGGGATTTTATCCTCTCTCACAAAGGAAAAGAGATTTTTAAGCCGCTTCTCGCGTCAGAAGGTCCTTACGAGCTCAAAGTTAGATACAGCTGGCAGCCTGAAAAAAAGTATGAACTCAGGGCATACCTGAAGAATACACACACAGAGCAGGAGATATGCCTTGAAGAAACAGCTTTCTCCCCACCTGGAAGAGGGTACTGGAATCCTCTGTGGAAGAATTATCTTGTTCTTCAGGTAGCAGAGGAAAACGGCTGTTGGAGAAAAAATTTGCCTCTTCATGCCACTTTTGGAGTATTGAGCTCCTGTCTGAGATCCCCTCAGGAAATAAGGGTGGTAAAGGCAGAAAAAAAAGGAAAAGATGTCTCCTACACAGAGATTCCTTCCCAGGTCTATGATGTGATCAGATGGGAAGACGAAAAACTTCTCCAGAAAAAGGAGGTTGATGAAGAAACAGGGAAAGCCATTACCCGCTACCATCCAACTACCACTCTGAGTATTGCTTTTGAGGCACACCTCAGGCCTTATGAAAAAGCAAGTTATATTGTCTTTTATAATAATCCTTCGGCCGGAAAACCTTCCTATCCTACAGACCTTTCGGTCTCAGGAGAAGGGCTTGCCAAGACCGTTGAAAATCCTTTCTACAGGGTAGTACTCCACCAAAAAAGCGGCATGGTTCATGAGGTCTATGAGAAGTCGACCAACACAAAACTCGAACATAAACTGGAAACCAACGGCTCTATCCACTGGAATCCAGGCGTTTATTCACCCCCTCATTCCTGGTCACACTGCTCAGACTGGGAAAATCCTTCTTTTTCAGAAATTAAAGGGCCTGTTTTTTACTCCCTCCGACGGCAAGCTCCTCTTCCTCATCTGCAGGATGTCCAGGCGAGCATAACTTATTATTTTTACAGCGGGGCGCCGTTTATCATCATGGAGTCAACACTCCAGGTTAATGACGATATTTTTGTCAAAGCGCTGAGGAATGCTGAGGTTGTTTTCAACCGCGAGGTCTTCACCAGGGCTGTCTACAGGACAGCAAGAGGCCGGGTCAAATCGATTGATTTTGCCCGTTCCAGGAGGCATCCGCAGCATGCCGCTGTTTTGCGGCCGGATACACCCTGGGTCTGCTTTTACGACGATCACAGACAGGTGGGCTTTGCCACTCTCTTTCTTGAGAACTTCACCACCAACATTTACGCCGGGTCCGCCTCCAGCCAGCAGCCGTATATCTACATCCAGCACGGACCCTGGTACTATCTATCGCGCGCCTTTGTCTATTCTTTTGGCTCGAACAACCAGACAAGAATGCTGCCCGTGAGAAAGGGCAGCGTTTACTTTGAGAGAAATGCCTGGATTCCACTCGCTTTCAGAGCAAGGAGAGCAGTGGTAAAAACCCTGGATGAATATTTCTCGATGATAAAATATCCTCTCAAGATAATGGAAAACATTGAGACCTATCCTGAAAGCCCGAGAGGATGGCTTGTGCCCATCCTCACCGAGCCTTTTGATGAAGGGGTTAAAAAGGCAATAGGGATAAGGAAAAGGTAAATATCATGGACTTCAAAACCGTAGAGAAAATTATCGAGCATGCTGACCCCCAGATCAACAGAGGCCTGAAGATATCAAGAGAAGAATACATAAAGAGGTGGAGAGCAGTTCAGGCAGCGATGAAGGAGAAAGGCTACGACCTCTGCTATGCCTGCGGAAGCGAGCTTGACCGCTCTGATATAGCCTGGCTTGTCGGGATTTTCGACCCTATCATCGAAAGGTACGGGATTCTGATACCAGCGGTGGGGGAGCCTGTGGTTGTGGCGGGTTCAGAGGGAGGGTATGTAATCGAGGATTGTCTAAAAGCATCAGGACTAAGGGTAGTTCTTCTCCAGGAATATCAGATTTCTGACGAGGATTACCGATTTGCTGAATTCGAAAGACTGGAAGAGGTGATATTCAGGATGATTCCTTTCAGGCAGGGAAAGAAGATAAAGATCGCCATTCTCTCCAGCGGGCAGTTTCTACCCCATGATCATCTGACCATGTTCCAGGGAAGATTCGGAGCAGATAACGTCGTCTTTGATGTTAATCTTCTTCAGAGATTAAAGTATGAAAAATCCCCGACTGAGCTTGAAATCATGGCTGCGGCTAACAGGATTGCTGATGCCGCTTTCCTGGGAATGCTATCATCACTCTCACCTGGAGTAAGAGAGCTTGATGTGGCAGCCGTGGGTGAGTACATCATCCGGGCACTCGGCGGACGAAGGTGTGGGTTTCCGACAATTGTCTCCTCCGGTCCAAGAGGTCGGAGTGTGCTGGGACCGGCTACAAACAGGGTGATTGAAAAAGGTGAATTTGTGTCCATGGGTATCAGCCCCACTTTTAACGGTTACCACGGCATAATGCGCCGCACCGTTAAAGTGGGGGAAGAATTAGCCCCCGAAGAAAAGGTTTTTCTTGAGGCCCTTGAAGGGCTCTATCATACTGTAATGAAGGCGGTGAAGGAAGCATCGGAGAAGAAATTGCCCTCCAGTTACATCGACAGAAAGGGAAAGGAGTACCTCAAGAAGACCGAACTCAGGGACAGGAAGGGAAGAATGCTCTCTCCCCGGGAGCCTTATACCTTTATACATAACACCGGCTGCTCGGAGTGTCAGGAAGGTTTTGGGGCTGTTACTCCTTACTCTGAAGAACCGTTGGGAGAGAATGTGGCTCTGATGATTGATGTTGCCTTGATGGGATTTGATAGTGAAGGTGAACTCGTCTTCCCAGTAGAATATGCGGTCATAGAGGATGGCTTCTGGAAAAGAGCCAAAGAGGTTGGTGTTTATAACAGAATGCCGCTTAATGTTCAGGATTTTGTCAGCCAGAAGATTTGTAAAATTCCGGAGGAAAAGGTAAATCCATATTTTAAGGCTTTTTCTTAAGAAAGGAGGGGAAATGAGAATAAAATCTTTTTTAATTTTATTTCTGTTTGCATCAAGCTTTATTTTTGCCCAGAGCCTTGAGTTTAAGTCTCCCACCTTAGAAGATCCTCATTACAGTATCATCTTCCAGCTTTCGGTTGAAGAGGAAGACACAATTTTTAAAGAAATAAGGGTAAACAACAGAAAATGGGATTATCTTCTCGCCTTCAGAGAAGGAAAAAGAGTTAATCTAACCACAACCCTTGTTCCAGGAGATTACGAATTTATTCTTGATTATGCCTGGAAGAGCGAGGAGGACTACGAAGTGCTTGTCTTTCTCCAGGACTCAGAAGAGACCAAAGAAGTGAGATTGAGAGGCAAATCCCCTGAAGGAGGAATTCCCTCAGAGAATGAAGGTTTCTACAGAATTTTCATCGCTGAAGAGACAGCCGGGTTTCGAAGAGAAAGGGAGCTTGCTTCAGTGACTTTTACTGTTCCCCGGAATGAATTTGAGAAAGAAAGCTTTGTTATCCACGATGGAAAATTTGTGGTTGATTATCAGATTCTCGATGTAAGAGAATCGGCTCCGCCTGAAAATGTTCGTTCAACTCATCCGGATACACTCACCTTTAAGCTGGTGTTTCCGGTGGATATTACACCTTTGGGAAAGAAAATGTACCTTTTTCTCAAAGGGAAAGCAGAGTCAGAACTTCCGGAGGGATTCTCAATCAGCGGCCAGGCTCCGGGGAAGACGGTGAAAAATAAGCATCTTTGCCTCGAGTTTCATCCCCAGAGCGGCCAGATTAACGTCATCGAAACAGATGAAGCTAAGCTTTTCAACCCGGCGGGGGTGATTCACTGGAATCCAGGTGTTTACATTCCTGGAATTGCCTGGGACCATTCTTTCAACTGGAATCCTCCTCCGAGCTATGAGGAGGTAAAGGGAAAACTGCTTTACTCTAATTCCCGCCGGGGCCCACTGCAGAGGATAAAAGATATTACACTCGAGGTCAGATACACTCTTTATGCTTACAAACCGTATTTTATCTCAGAATCAATGATAAGGGTCGAAAAAGACCTGGGACTTGTTGCCCTCAGGAACGATGAGATGGTTCTCTCGAAAGAGCTTTTTGATACACTGGTTTACAGGGAAAAGAAGGGAAAGATGGTAAAGATGCCTCTCAAGGAAAAGCCTCATGCTCCTTACGGTCTTGTTCACGTTGCCCCTGATAACCTTGACTGGGTTGGCCTTCTCAATACAGAAAAAAATTACGGCTTTTTCAGCCTCAGGATAAACTATGCTAACAGCAGTTTTGCTCCCTCTGGATGCTGGCTTCACAAGTCAGGAACTTATTTCTATGCTCCTTCTGAGGGAAAATATGTCTACTGGGTGAGACCTCTGCTCTACACCTGGGCTGAATTTCTTACCGGAAATCTCCTGACATTCATTCCTGCTGGCAGCAACTTTTATGAGAAGAATGCTTATCTTGTTCTTCCTCTGAAGAAAAAAGTTTTTGAGAAAAATTTTGCCGCCAAACTCGACCTCCTCTTGAAAAAACTTAGAAACCCGGTGAGGATATACTGATGGAATTCATAGACTTTCGTAGACTTCTTAGAAGCAGGAGAATCGACCTTGTTTTTCCTGGATGGGAAGAAGGTGAGCGAGTTGCTTTTCTTTCGCCTCATGATGATGATGTCATCCTCGGGGCCGGCTACCTGCTACTTTCAACAGTTGAGGCCCGGGGAGTTCCACACGTTTTTATATTCACCACAGGGGACGCTGGCTATTCTGTGCCTGAAGATAAGGAAAAGATTGTTTCTATGAGGAAAAAAGAGGCTCTTTCTGCCTACATAAAAATGGGGGTAAGGAAAGACAATATCCATTTCTTAGGACTAACGGATTTTTCCCTCATGCCCTATGTGAATAGGAAAATTCCTGGAGGAGAGGGTATCTTTGAGGAAATTGTACAAACTTTCAGGGAGAACAAGGTTTCCCGGGTGGTTTTTTCCAATGGATACTTTGAGAACTGGGACCATACTGCAGTATTCAACATTGGAATGTATGTTGTTCCTCAAGCAGGTGACGCTGTGCTTTCTGACCTGGGAAAGCCCCATCCTTTGAGGACTTATGTCCTCTATTCTGTGTGGGGGGATTTTGAACCCCAGTATGCGGAGAGTCACATGATTAGAGCAGACTTAGGCATCATGGCCGGCCAGAAGGAGGAAGATAAGGTCCTCGAAGCGATTAATGCCTTCACCTCCCAGAAAGAAATTATTTCCACCATCCTGAAAGAGAGGAAAAAGCGGAAAAGGAAGGCTCGGTTTCTCGAACTCTACAAGGCTCCCTGTGTGCGGAAGCAGATTGAGTTTACTCCTTATTTTGAAATTATTCCCAGGTGTAAAAAGGTATAGGGAGCCAAGGATGTATGCCATCGGCCTCGATTCAGGCACTCAGGGAACAAAAGCGCTCATCGTTGATTTTAATGGGGAAGTAAAGGGAAGAGGAAGCGCTCCCCATCGGATGAGGGAAGGGCTCAAGCCCGGTGAGAGCGAGCAGGAACCGCAGGAATGGATAGGCGCTTTTGAGAAAGCTCTTTCCCAGGCGTTGAAGGAGTCAAAAATCAATCCTTCAGAAGTTGCTTCGCTGGGTGTTTCAGCCCAGCAGCACGGCTTTGTTCCTCTTGGTATTGCAGGCAGGCCGTTGCGGCCAGCCAAGCTCTGGAATGACACCTCGACTTTAGAAGAGACGGAGTACCTGCTGGAGAAACTGGGGGGTAAGAAGGGTTTTATCGACAAGCTGGGGATAAACCTTGCTGTCGGCTATACAGCTTCGAAAATTCTCTGGTTAAAGAGGAAAGAGTCTGAAAATTACAAGAAACTTTTTACCGTGCTTCTTCCTCATAATTATATCAACTATTATCTTACGGGTAAGCTCCACATGGAGTACGGTGACGCCTCGGGCACAGGACTCATGGATATCAGGCATAGAAAATGGTCAGAGGAGGCCGTAAACGCCATTGACCCGGAGCTGAGGTCAAAGCTTCCTCCGCTTTTCCATCCCTCTGAGCCTGTGGGTGTTATGAAGGAGGATATTGCTTCCAGTTTCAACATGGACAGGGTTCTTATTTCCAGCGGTGGAGGCGATAACATGATGGGAGCGGTGGGCACAGGGAACGTCAAACCGGGTGTGTGCACTCTGAGCCTGGGCACTTCGGGAACAATTTACTCTTACTTTGAAGAACCTTTTGTTGACCCCGAAGGAGAGATTGCAGCATTCTGCGACAGTACAGGCGGCTGGCTTCCTCTTCTCTGCACCATGAACGTTACCAACACCACAGAGCTTTTAAAGGAATTTCTGGGCCTAACCAATGAGGAACTGGAAGAGCTCGCTTCTCAGGCTCCTCCGGGTGCGAAAAGCCTCGTTTTTCTTCCTTTTATTGACGGGGAGAGAGTTCCTGTGCTTCCTTTTGCCACCGGTGTTTTTTTCGGGCTGAACAGGAAAAATTTCACCGCTCACCATCTTGCCCGCTCTGTGCTCGAAGGAACAGTACTTAATCTGGGTTATGGATTTCAGAGGATGAAAAGTCTCGGTTTAAAACCAGGGGAGATAAGGGCAACGGGCGGAGGCTCGAAGAGCCGTCTCTGGCTTCAGGTTGTGGCCAATGTTTTCCGCACTCCTGTTCGGACACTCAAAGAGAAAGAAGGTGCTGCCTTCGGGGCTGCACTCCAGTCTATGTGGTGCTACCTGATCCATAAAGGTGAGAAGGTTTCCATAGCGGATATCACAGGAGAGATGGTGAGGAAGGAGGGCAGAGCAGTGGAGCCTGAGCCACGAACATTTCCTGTCTACGAGTTTCTCCAGCAGAGGTTCAACTCTCTCTGGAGAACCCTTGCTCAGGAATTCAAAGCCCATCGCCGAAAGCCTGGCTCCTGATTCTCTTTTCTGGCTGTACGGAGAAAAGCGGAGCCTTTTTCTGTTTTAAGCAAGCAAGAATTAGGGTATGATAAGCGGTGGGTCTGAGAGACGAATGGTTAAAGGGAGATGTAAGATGGCAGCAAAAATATTGCTTTTTTTCACAGCGGCTGCTTTTTTGACGGGAGTTCTCTCCTGTGCTACAGTTCATAAAGTGGTGAAGGTCGAAGAGTCCCTGAACGGAAAGGAAGTGGAAGTTTCTCGAGGAGGGACTGTGGTCATCAGGCTGGAATCTAACCCGACCACGGGTTTCAAGTGGGAGCTGGCCAAGATTTCTGATGAAAACATCGTCCAGCTTCTCGATCACAAATTTATTCCTCCCCGGAAAAAAGCAAAGAAGGGAAAAGGCTGGATGACAGGAGTTCCGGGCAAGGAAGTGTGGAAATTCAAGGCGTTGAAGAAGGGAGTGTGCAGAGTTCACCTAGACTACAGCCGGCCCTGGGAAGGCGGGGAAAAAGGGGTGAAGAAGTACGTTTTAACCATTAAGGTCAAATAAAACAAGCCATTAATGAGATTGCCGCGCTCGCTTCGCTCGCAACGACATGGGGCAATGACAGGGCGCATTTTCTAGGCAATAGTTCAGGTTAGCTTATACAGAGATGAAGGAAGGAGGGTTTGGATGCAGATTACTCAGATAGATGTCTATCAGGTCTCATACCGACTCCTTGACAGGAAGTACGCCTGGTCCAGAGGTCATGAAGTTGAAACACTCCTGAGCACAGTTGTGAGGGTCAAAACTGATGAAGGGCTCGAAGGATTTGGAGAGGTTTGTCCTCTCGGGTCGGCATACATGGATGCTTATGGCAGAGGAGTGCCGAGCGGAATAAAAGAAGTCGCTCCTCTTCTTCTCAGCCAGGACCCGACTCAGCTCAATGTTATTAATGAGATTATGGACAGTGCGCTTGGAGGTCACAATTATGTTAAATCGCCCCTCGACATTGCCTGCTGGGATATTCTCGGTCAGAAAGCTGGGTTACCGATCTGTGTGCTTTTAGGCGGCTGTGCCCAGGAAAAGTTTCCTCTCTACAGAGCCATCTCCCAGGGAGGAGCTGAGGAAATGGCTGAAGATGTTTCACGTTTCAGAGAGGAGGGATACCGCAAGTTTCAGCTCAAAGTAGGGGGAGATCCGCTCGAGGATATCGCTCGGATTAAAGCTGTGCTCAAGGTTCTTGAGCCGGGAGATGTGCTCGTGGCAGATGCAAACACAGGCTGGCTGATGCACGATGCAATACGCCTGGCAAACGGCATTGCTGGAGAAGATGTTTACCTTGAGCAGCCCTGCCGAACGCTTGGAGAAAGTCTAACTGTCCGCGGACACACTGCCCTACCCATGGTTCTTGATGAGGTGATTAGGGATGTCGGAAGCTTGATGGAAGCCTATCAGAAGAGAGCCATGGATGTGGTAAACCTGAAAATTTCAAGGCTTGGAGGCTTTACTAGGGCAAAACTGATGAGAGACATCTGTCAGTCTCTTGGCGTGGCCATGACCATTGAAGACAGCTGGGGAGGAGATATTACGACTGCTGCCATTTCACACCTTGCGGCCAGCACCCTGCCAGAGTTCTATTTTTCTTCCACAGATTTCAACAGCTACAACGACCTTAGCCTTGCTGATGATGCTCCGAGAAGAAAGAAGGGCTGGCTCCAGGTTCCTCAGAAACCGGGCCTGGGTATCCGAATTGATGAAAGAAAGCTCGGAGAGCCTCTCTTCACGCTTAAAAAGTAAGAGTTTCAGCCTTAATTTTTTGACAATAATTTTTGCCTCTGGTATGTTTACCCAGACAATTTTATTTATGAGGAAATCAATGAAAATTGCGGTACTGATCGAGGAAAACTATCAGGTGCTCGAAGCCTGGTATCCTTACCTCAGGCTCAGAGAGGAGGGTATTAATACTGTTTTTTTGGGCATGGAGAAGAAACATTACAACAGTAAGGATGGCTATCCTGCTCTGGTGGATGCAACCATATTGCATGTTGAGCCTTCTTCGTTCGATGGAGTTGTCATTCCAGGAGGTTATGCTCCTGACTTAATGAGAAGACACAAGGAGATGGTTTTTTTTGTGAGAACGATGTTCGAGAGCTCAAAACTGGTAGCAGCCATCTGTCATGCTGGCTGGCTGCTTATCTCTGCCGGTATACTCAAAGGAAGAAAGGCAACCTGCTTTTTTGCCATAAAGGACGATATCATCAACGCTGGAGCAGAATACGTTGACAGGGAAGTGGTTGTTGACGGGAATTTAATAACTTCAAGGAACCCCTTTGACCTTCCTGCCTTCTGTAAGGAAATAATCACTTTTTTGAAGGAAAAGACTTAAGTACCCGGTTCAGGCTTAAAGCAGTTTTCAAAACACCTGACCTAATTCTGGTAGGTTTTAGGCTTTTTCTTTGACAGGAAGATTTTTTCCCTATAATATTTTTTTGTAATATATAACTGATAAGATTAAGATTTTTTCTAAACGTGGGATTAATAGGAAGAAACAGAAAAGCAAAGCTTTACAGGAGAAAAGTACTCTATGATGAGGCGGTTGTCTGTGATATTGAGCTCACGAGAAGGTCACCAGGAGGATGGCTGTTTGCCTCAAAGCCTCTGGTTAAAAGCGGAGAGAAGGGACTTCTTTTGCCCAAAAAAAGGGAGAGATACACCCTTGTCCTTGAAAAATCAATCGGAGGAATGAAGGCTTTTAAGATAGTAATTACGAGTGTTGATGAAAACCTGAAAAGCGGAGCGTTTGATATATTATCTGGGGAATAAGAGGTTCCTTTTTCAAACTCGGTTTAGGAGATACTTCTGATCTTGAGCGTAAATATTCCTAAGAACTATAAAATCTAATGGCAGCAGGAGTGTCCAAAAGAATTCATTTTTCATTATGTTGAGGATTGCCTAACGCAGAAAAATGGAAAACAGTGAACTCGATTATCTCAACAGGCTAAAAGCAAGGGCAGAAGAAATATACGAGGAAATGTATGAGGCTTCAAGCCCGGTGGGTGCTGGAGCATACTTCAGCGAAGTGAAAGAAGTGCTGAATAAAGCTATTAATGTGGCAAGAAGAATGGGCCTTGAGTATGAGGTAAAAGAGATAAAAAAGAGGCTAGAGCACATGAGGAAAGTGTACCAATCTCATATGCAATAATCCTAATGACTCTGGTTATTAATACCGATAAAGGGTGCTGTTTTGGATAATCGTAAACCTCTGTTCACATTCAAGACAGATGTATTCAAACTTTTTTTATCATCTCCGCCCATCCTCTCCAGAAGAGGATAATTGCTGAAATGAAAGGAGTTAGCAGAAGAAGCTCTGCCGCTTGCAGCTCAGGATTTTAAACTTCCGTTGACGCTCAAGATAGAGAAAAAGCAATAATGTATCCGGGATAAGCAGGAAACAGCAAAGTGACCTCCGAGTTCAGCCTCGCCAAAGACAAAGTTTAGGCGGGGAACATAGAGGTCAAGTACGATTTACGATTTTCTGCAATTCCTCAGGAATATCAGACTTTATGGTCTTTATCGGTAAACGATTTATTCAGATTGTTTGAGCTTTTTTGTTTTCGACTCTTTCTCTCTAATTCTTATTAGAAACTTAAGATCTTCACGGTCGATTGTCCTCCCAGCCGCTTTCTTCATTTTTATCATATCGTCAAGAGAAGGGAAATACACCTCGGTCTCCCCGAATTTTGCTTTTATCTTGTTCTTCCATGCTTCTGGGAACGTCAGACCTTTAACGAATGGATGGATATCCGCCTCGACATCGTATTGTCGAATAAGAATTTTATTCTTTAAGAAATCCTCCGGGCTCAAATCCATTAAATCATACCCAAATTCCTGTAATGCCTTTATCACTCTTTTTATATTTTCAAGATCTGCCTTGATAAAGATGTCTACATCTAATGTTGCTCTTGCATAACCGTAAACTGGGAATGCTGATGCTCCAATAACAAGAAAATCTACCTTATTTTCTTTTAATAATCTGAGGAGTTTTTCGGTGTCCATTTTTTTCCAGATTGGTAATCATCTCTTGACTCTTTTGTTGCATCAATTGAAATCTCTTT
This sequence comes from Candidatus Aminicenantales bacterium, assembly GCA_046760305.1. Classification (GTDB taxonomy): domain Bacteria; phylum Acidobacteriota; class Aminicenantia; order Aminicenantales; family Aminicenantaceae; genus JBHIDX01. The sequence continues at coordinate 1,344 of JBHIDX010000039.1, read as the reverse complement.
CTAATACTCAATGATGAAAGGTATTTAAGCTCAAATTCAATTTCTTTCTCTTCATCTGGATATTTGAGAACTAGAATACCTTTTTTTTCAATATGATCCATCATCTTACTGAAACAATTCTATCAGAATTTAAAATATAAGACCAATATAAAATCTATAGAATTCAATATCGTATAAAAACATTAGTTCGAAAATAACACTTTTTAATGAAAAGATAACACATTTTCATTTGTCGTGGGTGGCGCATTCGCCATGAGCAATTACCTAGAAAATGCCCCATGTCATTGCGAGCGAGCGAAGCGAGCGTGGCGATCTCATTTTCATCGGTCGTGGGTGGCGCACTCGCCATGGGAAATTAGTTATCAAAGTTATAATGATAAGAAATTCCTTTTTTGCTGCGATGGTTGTGTAAGCATTCATGCCCAATTTTGCCTCATCCCATCGTCATGGAGTATAGAAAATGAGGGGAAAGAATGTCCCCGAGGACTAAAAATTTCTAAAAATAGCACACAGCGGCCTGGAAAGCCGCCAGGCAGCTCAAAAATGCTGGAAATCATCCAGACCTCTCCTCCTGGGTAAGAGAAGAATCATGAAAGATATTCATCCGGGGTCTCGGCGGCTATCAGGAGTTCCTGATAAACCATATACGGAGGAGGTGGTCTCTCGGCCATAAAGGTCAGCTTGAGGTGGTTGATGATGCGGTCGACGATGGTGAAGTCTGTGAGGAAGGCGATGATGCGCATCTGGCCGCCACATCGGGGACAGAGCAAAGGATCGACTTCAAAGACCTTGCGGATCATCTCAGCCCAGCCGCAGCGGGGGATGTTCGGGCATTCCTGCTCGATGATAAACAGCTTAGACCGTTCTTCCTCTGATTTGCGCATCTTGCCCCGGTGGGCATTGGCATAGAGGCCGAATTATGCTGAGTTTGGAAAGGAGAAAAATAGATGCAGGCTTTTGAAATAGAAGGAATTATGAGGGATAGGAAATCTTAACTCAGCATAATTTCGAACTCAGCATAATACGGGTTATGCAAAGCTTTGCATAAGCCGAAGTAACGGACAGTGACCTGGCCCTTGTAGCGGGAGAAAATGCGCAGCATCTTGGGAATGGTGAAGACGACCTGGCGGTGCGGGACATCAAGGAGAAGCTCCTCTCTCATCCACTCTGCCCACTCCTCCCGTCTCTTCGAATGGCAAGAGGGGCAAAATCCATGAGTGCGGAAAGAGAACATCACGAGCCGCTCTTGCCCACATGAAGGGCAGCGGATGCGGGCAAACCCGCAGCGGGGGTTGCCGCAGTCCAGGCCTGTTGCGAGCGAAGCGTGGCAATCCCATTCTGTTC
>JBHIDX010000038.1:0-20905 GCA_046760305.1 Candidatus Aminicenantales bacterium | reverse complement strand
CGCTCGCAATGACATGCATAGAATCTCGTTTTGCTCCTCATAACTTCTTACTTTTCAAGTATTTATCGATCCCAGAGGCAGCGATGCGGCCGTCTCCCATGGCCAGGATGACTGTGGCTCCACCTCGAATGATGTCGCCTCCAGCGTAAACTCCTTCCATGGAGGTGGCCATTGTCTTCCAGTCTACTTCCACGTTTCCCCATCTTCCCACCTTGAGCTGGGGAGTAGTGTTGGGGATTAAGGGATTGGGACTCTGGCCGATGGCAACGACGACCATATCAACCTCAGTCATAAACTCTGAACCCTCAATCGGTACCGGCCGTCGTCTTCCTGAGGAATCCGGTTCTCCGAGCTTCATCCTCAAGCATTCCATGGCTTTAACCCGGCCGTACTCATCACCGATGTAGCGGATGGGAGTGGTGAGAAAGTGAAATTCGATTCCTTCCTCTTCAGCGTGTTTAACCTCCTCCACCCTGGCAGGCATTTCTACCCTGGAACGGCGGTAAAAAATGGCTGCCATCTCAGCTCCCAGCCTTTTGGCCGTCCTTACTGAATCCATGGCCACATTACCGCCTCCGATTACAGCTACCCTTTTGCCGATGTAAACCGGAGTATCATATTCCGGGAAACTATAAGCCCTCATCAGGTTTACCCTGGTCAGGTATTCGTTGGCTGAATAGACACCAACCAGGTTTTCACCAGGAATCCTCATGAAATTGGGAAGCCCGGCGCCTGTACCGATAAAAAATGCATCGTACCCATCTTCTTTCAAATCATCGATGGTGGCTGTCTTTCCGACCACAAAACTCATCTTCAGCTCAACTCCAAGCTTTCTCAGATAATCAACCTCTGCCTTCAGAATCGCCTTGGGAAGCCTGAATTCAGGAATCCCGTAAACGAGCACACCTCCTGCCACGTGAAGTGCCTCGAAAATGGTAACACTGTGTCCCTTTTTAGCCAGCTCGCCGGCCACAGTAAGGCCCGCAGGCCCGGCACCGATAATTGCTACCTTCTTGCCGGTAGGGGAAGGAATGTGGGGAACGAAAACATCTCCTTTTGCCCGCTCGTAATCAGAAGCAAACCTCTCCAGATTTCCTATGGCCACCGAGACTCCCGTCGCTTTTTTCAGGTTGCAGACCGCTTCACACTGAATTTCCTGGGGACAGACACGACCGCAGATAGCAGGCAGGCTGTTTGTTTCCTTCAGCTTCCTCGCACTGGCAGCAAACTCGCCTTTCTCGATAAGCTTGATAAAGCTCGGGATATCAATCCTGACCGGACAGCCGACAACACAGCTCGGGTTGGCGCAGTCCAGGCAGCGGCGTGCTTCTTTGACCGCCTGCTTCTCACGCAGCCCGAGGTTGACTTCAAAAAAATCTTTGTTTCTCTCTTCAGCCTCCCGTTCAGGCATTTTCTGGCGGGGAAGCTTCATCCTTTCTTTAACAGGAATGGCTTTGCGAAGTTGCTTGCGCCATTCCTGATTGTACTCTGCCTTTAATCTTTCCTTATCCTCGGGTAACAGCTTTTCTTTTTCTGCCATTTTTCACTCTTTTTATCATTGCCAGGCTTACGGAGTAAGCCGCGGCAACCTCATTCCCATTTTTATTTTCTCAGGGTAAATTCTCCTTCTCCCATCTGCAGAGGGACATTATTTCGTGGTCAAAATAGAACTTTCTCCTGGCAAAAAGCCCTTCCCAGTCAACCAGATGACCGTCAAAATCAGGTCCGTCCACACAGGCAAACTTTGTCTTGCCGTCGACAGAAACGCGGCATGCTCCACACATGCCAGTTCCATCAACCATGATGGGATTGAGGCTGACCACAGTTTTCACACCCAAAGGCTTTGTCACCTCAGAGCAGGCGTACATGAGGTAAGTACACCCGATAGAGATGATGCGATCAACCCTCTTTTCCTTCTTGAGAATATCTTTCAATTTTTTATGAACATAATCCTTACAGTTGTAAGAGCTGTCCCGGGCAGCAATATAAAAGTCGCTGCTCACCTGCCTCAGCTTATCCTCCCAGTAAAGGAGGTAGTTTGCCTTGACATCAACAAGAGTAATTACCCTGTTTCTTGCTCCCTTGAGACCGCGGGCAATGGGATAGATAGCACCCAGGCCAAAACACCCTCCCACACAGATAACTGTCCCGAACCTTTTTATCTCAGAAGGCCTGCCGAGGGGCCCGACATAAACCGGCACTTCATCTCCTCTTTTAAGCAGCGAGAGTTTCCTGGTTGAGGTGCCGACTACGAGGACAACTGAAGTTACGGTGCCCTTTTCCCTGTCCCAGTCAGCGATGGTGAGAGGAATCCTCTCTCCTTTTTCGTCGGGCATGATAATCACGAACTGGCCTGGTTTCGCTTTGCGGGCAACCTCAGGAGCATGAACCTCAAGAAGATGGATATTGGGAACAAGCCTTTCTCTTCTCACAACTTTTGCCATCTTTTCACATCCCTCTCATTTCTTCTCTTTCCTCTGACTCTTTTTCCTTATCTTGACCGGAATTATGTTCTCTCTGAGCGAAAAAGTACTCATCTCTGAAGCTCTCCTCCATAGCGAGAAAGTGGTCACAACCCCCCGCGGGAGACTGTCTGAATATTTGACCAGGCATGGAACTTTAAAGCGTGGTGAAAGAAGCTCAACCCCGCTACCCTGCTCCAGCCTCAAAGCCTCTGCGTCTTCAGGATTAAGCCACAGCCACCTTGAATCCCTGAGCATGGACAGACCCTTTATCTCCCTAGTCAGGTCTGCGCCCCGGTAGTGGTCAAGGCTGAACTCAGAAAGAAGAATAAAGGGAAGGCCTTCGCTTTTCCTTTGAGGCTTTTGTGAGCAATCAAGAGGAAGAAACTTTGTATTCACTGTGTGCTCTTCCCTGATAAATGCTTCTTTTCCCTGATCGAGACTGGCCATGGAAACGCGAGAGAAGCCAGGGATTTCCTTTTTTATCCTCTCGGTTATTTCTGCTGCCTTCTTAAACCGATATTTTCCTTTACCCATCCTGGCAGCAAGAGCAGATATTATCCACCAATCAGGCTTTGCTTCTCCTTGAAGAGAAATAACAGGTTTGACTTTCTGAATTCTCCCCTCTAGGTTAATGAAAGTGCCCTCAGATTCAGCAAAAGTGGCAGCAGGAAAAACCACATCTGCTTTGAGGGCATTGCCATCCATGAAGCTTCCCTGGAATATCAAAAACTCAGGCTTGTTTTTGCCCGGAAGCGGGAAGTCTCCTGCAAGGTAGAGAGCTTTAATCTTCCCTTCAAGAGTCTCCTCCATGATGCGCTCGAACTTCATGCCAAGAGGCGAGAAATAGCGGCGAATTTCCTTCTCGCCTCTCAGGTTGTTCTCGAGCCCAAGAGGACAGAGCTTTGCCCCGCAGAGGAGGGAAAGATTCCAGAGAGCGGAGAGACTTTCCTTCCCCCAGGGATGCCGGGTTAGTCCTTCCCCGAAGATAAAAACTTTATTTTTCCCGCTGGAAAGAGTTTTTGCCGTTTCTCTGAGCTTGTCTTCGGAAATTCCTATCATGGACGAGAGCTTAAGCACCGAGTAGTTGTCGAGAGTTTTCATGAAAAGACTGAAACCATCGATCCTGGAGAAGCTCTCTCCTCTCTTCTTCTCTTCGGCGAGTAAAATCTTGGACAGGGCAAGGATGAGGTAAAGTTCTGTTCCGGGTTTAAGCTTTAACCACAGGGAGGAGTGAAGGTTAAGGGGGATATCACGCGGCTCTGAGACAATAAGCTTTGCCCCCTCACTTACCGCCTTTATGACCTTAAGTCCGACAACTGGATGGGAGAGAGTCACATTCGCACCCAAAATAAAAATATTATCTGCCCTGGAGATATCCTCCAGCTTGAAACTGATTGAAGAGAGGAGGTTGTTTTCCCTCCCCCACTCCCAGTAATCAGGGAAAAGGGCTGAGATGGAATCTATATTCTCAGTCTCAAGCACCTCGCGGCCGAATCTATATAAGGCGTAAATGTCTTCGGTGAAAAGCTGGGCAGAGGAAATGAGTGCAATTTCTTCTCCCGTGTATTTTTTAAGATTTTCGGCTGCAAACTCAAGAGCCTCTTCCCAGCTTACTTCCTCAAGCTTCTTTCTTACTCTGAGGAGAGGTTTAAGAATTCTGCTCTCGCTGTGAACTAGGTCTCTCAATCCAAACCTGCCCCTGACACATGCCTGACCTTTGTTCACCTTTCCCTTCTCATCGGGCCGGGTGTAGAGGATTCTTCCCCTCAAGAGGCCAACCTCAAGCTCACAGCCAACGCTGCACAGAGGGCAGATTGTGTTACGCGTCTCGTCCGGGAGGCGCTCGGGCTTTACAGCCCTTTCAACCATGGCACCTGTGGGACAGACGTCAACACAAGCACCGCAGAACTGACATCCTGAGTCAAGCAGAGTGCGGTCAAGCGAAGTTCCCACTACTGCCTGAGAACCACGGAAAACAAATGAAATAGCTGAAGCCCCTCTCACTTCATGGCACACCCTGACACATCTTCCGCATAGAATGCAGAGGTTGTAATTTCTGTCAAAAAATGGGTCGTCCTGCCTCACCTCGTAATCCCGGTAATGGGAGGAAAAGCGCACCTCGTTTAAACCAACCGCTTCGACCACATCCTGGAGTTCACAGCGACCATTATTCGAGCACAGAACACAGCCCGTCACCTCCCCCACCTTGCGGATGGTTGACTTGTAGTCATCACAACGGGACTTCTCGCTGCAGATAAGACAGGCATTAGGATGCTCGGAGAGGATGAGCTCGAGTATCTGTCGGCGCACTTTTTTCAGGGCTGGAGTATCGGTGCGGACATCCATCCCTTCCTCAACATAGGTGCTGCAGGAAGGACGATAGCCTTTTCTTCCTTTGGTTTCCACCACACACAGGCGGCATCCACTGAAGGGCTCAAGACCCGGATGGTCACAGAGAGAGGGAATGTAGATGCCATTCTCTCTTGCAACTTCAAGGAGAGTCTTTTCTCCTTTAACCTCGATTTCTTTACCGTCAATATGAATCTTCATTTTGATACTCTCAGCGGTGAGCCGCTTTTAAGAAGTCTTTTCTTTTTGGCTCCGGTGTATTTGGAAACTGCCGCCACTTTTGGGGGGCAGATGTCAAGACATGCTCCACACTTTATGCATAAATCCTGGTTTATGACATGAACTTTTTTCCTCTCGCCGCTGATTGCTTCCACAGGACAGTTTTTCAAACAGAGCAGACAGCCAACACACTTATCAGGTTCGATGTAGTAGGCAATCAACTCCTTGCACACAAGAGCAGGACAGCTCTTTCTCTTGATGTGGTCCTCGTATTCACGGCGAAAATATCTGAGCGTGGTCAGCACTGGATTTGGGGCTGTCTGTCCCAGGCCGCAGAGAGAGCCTGCTTTCACTGTCCGGGCCAGTTCGTCGAGCTTTGCCAGGTCTTCCTCCTCCCCTTTTCCCTGTGTAATTCTGGTCAGAATTTCCACCATCTGCCTTGTCCCTACCCGGCAGGGGACGCATTTGCCGCATGATTCTTCTTGGGTGAAATTTAGAAAGTAGCGGGCAACATCGACCATACAGGTCTCCTCATCCATAACAATCATGCCGCCCGAGCCCATGATGGAGCCGGCACGAGTCAGGGTGTCATAATCAACGGGCAGGTCGAGCATATCAGCCGGAATACAGCCACCAGAGGGGCCGCCTGTTTGGATTGCTTTCACCTTCTTTTTACCCTTAATGCCGCCACCAATATCGTAAATGATTTCCTTCAGGGTAATACCCATCGGTACTTCGACCAGGCCGGTGTTATGGATTTTCCCCACAAGCGAGAATATTTTAGTCCCCTTGCTTTTTATTGTTCCTATCTGGGAGTACCACTCAGCTCCGTTTCTTATGATTAGAGGGACGTTGGCCCACGTCTCCACGTTGTTGATGTTTGTCGGCTTTCCCCACAGCCCTTTCTGAGCCGGAAAAGGAGGCCTCTGTCTGGGAAAGGCGCGGCGGCCCTCGATTGAAGCCATGAGAGAAGTCTCTTCTCCGGAGACAAAAGCACCCGCACCCTTCACAACGTGGATATCAAAATTGAATTCAGAACCGAGGATAGATTCGCCAAGAAGACCGTACTTCCTTGCCTGTTCGAGGGCCCATGTGACATGTTTAACTGCCAGCGGATACTCCATCCTGACATAAATAAAGCCTTCAGTGGCATTGATGGCATAAGCTCCGATGAGCATGCCTTCGATAACGCTGTGCGGGTTTCCCTCAAGCAGGCTCCTGTCCATGTAAGCACCGGGGTCTCCCTCGTCTGCGTTACAGATGATGTATTTTATCTCGGATGACACATCTTTGCAGATTTCCCATTTTTTCCCTGTAGGGAATCCTGCCCCTCCTCTTCCCCTCAGCCCAGACTTTTTCACCTCCTCGATGACCTCTTCGCCTGTCATATCAAAAAGAACTTTGGCCAGTGCCTCATATCCTCTTAGGGCAACATAATCCTCGACCTTTGTCGGGTCTATCTTGAGATTATTCTCGCTAAGGAGACGGGTCTGCTTCTTGTAGAAAGGAATTTCTTTCTGAAGTCTTACCTTCTCACGAGTTCTAGGGTCTTCGTAAACAAGATCCTCGACTACCCTGTCTCCAACAACAGACTCTTCAATTATTTTCGGCATATCCTCTGGCTTCAGGTTCTTGTAGAATATTCCCTCAGGGTAGATAATCACATTCGGCTCCAGTTCGCAGAAACCGTGACAACCAGTTATTTCAACACCGATTGTATCCTCGAGGCTTCTCCTTTTTAGCTCTTTCTCGAGTGCCTCGATTATCTGAAGTGAGCCGCTTGCCTGACCACATGTTCCAGAAGAGACGACGATTGTCTTCCTGAAAGCAGGACGTTTGGCCAGGATGCTATTCTTCCACTCTTCAAGCTGTTGGGGATGAGTTAGTTTGGTCATGGCTTCGTTCATTCCCTGTAATCTTTGAGGATAGAATCTATTTTTTTTATCGAAACCTGGGAGTAATACTTACCGTTAACAACAACCACAGGTCCGATAGCACAGCATCCAAGACAGTTGACTGTCTCAAGAGAAAATTTCCTATCAGGTCTTGTGTGGCCAACCTTTATGCCCAGCTTCCTTTCTAATTCCTCCACAATCTGTACTCCTCCCCTCACATGACAGGCAGTTCCCATGCAGACTGTAACAGCGTACTTGCCCCGGGGCTCAAGGCTGAATGATTTATAAAAAGTTAAAACACCGTATATCTCACTCTCTGAAATTCTAAGATGCCTGGAAATTCGGGAAATAGCCTGTGGAGGAATATGTCCGTAGGCTTCGTTTATCCTGTGGAGAATATGAATTAACTCTTTCTGACTGGACTCAAACTCTGATACTATGGATTCAATATCCTCGGCCATCAAGCTTTCCTCTTAGATTGAATTTTCATTCCTTTTATCTATTTGTCTAGAAAATGCGCCATGTCATTGCGAACGAGCGTGGCAATCCAATCCTTTTTATTAGGATTGCTACTTAAGTGCTAAATAATCTTTTCGTTATTTCTCGGCGAATATTTCTTTATAATCCATCTGGAATCTCTCAGCAATTTTTCTCTTGGCGAAATTTCCTCGGTAGAGATAAACTCCACGGGCCAGCGGCTTATTTTTCTCGAGTGCCTCTTCCACTCCCATGTCACCGATTTCAAGCAGATAAGGAATGACAAGGTTGGAGAGGACTTTGGTCGAAGTTCTGCTCACAGCAGAGGTTATGTTGGGAACACAGTAGTGGACAACCCCTTCCTCGACAAAGGTGGGCTGTTCAAGGGTGGTTAATCTGCTTGTTTCGATACACCCCCCCTGGTCTATAGCCAGATCAATTATCACTGCGCCCTTCTTCATGGATTTAACCATCTCCCTGGTTATCATGATTGGGGCTCTTTCGCCAGGACGAAGGACTGCACCGATGAGAATGTCAGCCACCCTGGTCATCCTTTCAAGGTTGTATTTGCTGGCGATGAGGGTTATCACCCGACCCGAAGTAATCTCTTCGAGCTCCCTGAGCCTGTCCATATAGCGGCCGAGGACAATGGTGTGGGCTCCTGCCCCGAGCATGGCCTTCATCGCACTCCTTGCCAGGACACCGCTGCCGATGATGACCGCTGTTGCCGGGGGAACGCTTACCACGCCGCCGAGGACAATTCCCCTTCCCCCCTGGCTTGTCTGGAGGTAATGACCGGAGATGACAAGACACATCTGGCCCGCCACCTCGCTCAGGCTTTCGATAAAAGGAAGCTCTCCGTCATCTTCTTGAACTATTTCGTAGCCAATGATGATTACATTTTTCTTGAGCAGCTCTTCAATGTTTTTCTTGCGGGAGACCGCAAGGTGATGGAAGCCGAAGAGCACCTGGTCGTTTTTGACCATTCTGCACTCTTCTTCGTTAAGAGGAGAAATGTTGACCACAATATCAGAACGGCCGAATACCTCTTCTTTGGTGAAGACAATCCTTGCTCCCTGGGATGAATACTCCTCGTTTGTATAGCCTGCTTTAAGGCCTGCTCCTGCCTGGACGTAAACGGCATGACCTTTCTCTGTGAGGACGGAAACGCTGCTGGGCGTAAGACCTGCTCTGTTCTCTATTTTGCAGCTTTCGTTTATGACGCCGATATTCATCTCTTCCTCCTCTTCTGCGCAAGGAACGCAATATGATAGCAAATTATCTTCTAAGGGTAAACAAAAAAATGGGGTCAGGTCTTACATTATGACAATAAAAGCGAGAAAGGGCTGAAGAAAAAGAAGGTGAAAGGTCAAAGAAGATTACCAGAAGAAGTGGAGGGTGAGGAAAAGGTAGATGAGGTAGAGGATGAAAAGGACGGCACCCTTTACCTTGCCCATCCGGCAACCAAGCCTCATCGAGACAAGCATTACGAGCACGATAAAAATCATGTAAGGAAAGGTGAAATTTATGACGTCAAGCTCAACCTCTATCGGGTTGACCACAGCTGAAACACCGATTATCCAGAGTATATTTAAAACGTCTGCTCCAATAATGTTCCCGACCGCAATCTCTCCCTCGCCTCTCAAAGCAGCGGTGATACAGGTACTTATCTCGGGCAGAGAAGTTCCGATGGCAACCACTGTCAGGCCGATCACAGTCTCTGAAATCCCGAAAGTTCGGGCGATATTCACCGCTGACCAGATGACGAGCCGGCTGGTAATGATAACTCCTGTTATCCCTCCCAGGAAAAGAATAAGAGGTCTCCTCAGCCTTGACCACTTCTCCCTTGCCTTTGCCTTTCTCTCTTCCTCTTCCAGATCCTCAGGAAGTTTGAACTTGAGGCCTGATTGAAACCTGATTACAAAAATGAAGTAGAGGCAAAGAAGAAAAATGAATAAAACTCCTTCAGCCCGGCCGAGAGTGCCGTTAAGCGCAAGGCCATAAGCGAGCAAATCGATCGAGAGCAGAAAAGCCGCTGCTATCCTCAGGATACGGCAGTTGACGAAGATGACCGTCGGTGCAAATAGGGCTGCCAGAGCAAGGGCAATCCCATCATCACAGATTACAGAACCAATGGCATTTCCAAGAGCAATCTCTGGATGTCCCAGATAGGCAGCCTGGACAGAAACGCCAAACTCAGGAGCAGTAGTGGCCAGGCCAACAACCACAATCCCCACTATAAGCTTGGGAATGCTGAGCACGGTGGCAAAGGTAGATGCTCCTCTGATAAACCACCCAGCACACTTAAAGAGGAGGGCAAAAGCAAAGAGAAGGACAAGAAAGTAAATGAAAACCACGCTGCCTATTCCTCCCTGTAGATTATTCTCCCACCAAGAATAGTAATTTTTACCCCAACATCCTTTATTTCCTCTGGAGGGACGGAAAAAATATTCCGCTCTAAAACAACCAGGTCAGCCAGTTTTCCCTTTTCGATTGAGCCTTTCACCTCTTCGGCAAACTCTGCATAAGCGCCGTTCAGAGTGTAAGCTCTTACCGCCTCTTCAACTGAAATTTTCTCTTCTGGATACCAGCCCTGGGGATTTTTTCCGTCTGTAGTCCGGCGGGTAACAGCCGCATAGATTCCGCTCAGAGGGTTGAGAGGAGCTACAGTCCAGTCAGAGCCACAGGCAAGCAAAACTCCCTTATCAAGAAGGGAACGGAAAGCATAAGCAAAGCGGCACCTCTCCTTACCTATTCTTTTCTCTGCCCAGCGCCCGTCATCAATGGCATGAAAGGGCTGAACAGAAGCAATGATGCCCAGTTTTCCCATCCTTTCCATGTCTTGGGGTAATAAATGCTGGGCATGCTCCACCCGCCAGCGTCTGTCTCTTTTCTTGTTTTCTTCCATCACCCGCTCAAAGATATCAAGGATAATGTGGTTAGCTCTGTCTCCGATAGCGTGAATAGCCACCTGGAGCCCATCCTTATCAGCCATTCTGATCCTCTTTTCCATGATTCCCTCTGGAAACATGTGAGCATGGAGAATCCCCTGCTTCTGAGGGTTATGTGTATAAGGCTCAAAGAAAAGAGCTGTCGAAGAGCCTAAGGAACCATCAACAAAACCTTTTAACCCACCCAATTTGAGAAAGGGATTCTCGTCAGCTTTCTCCTTCAGGCTGTAGAACTGCCCAACCTCAGGTATCTGAATATAGACTGTAATGCGGGCCGAAAGCCTGCCTTCTCTTAGAAGCTGCTGGTAAACCTCAAAATTCGAGAAGGAGGACATGTCGTGAATTGAGGTAAGACCACAGGCCGCAGCCTTTTCAAGGGCTTTCCGGGCAGCCTTCATCTTCTCTTCCAGGCCTGGCTCTGGAACATGCCTGAGCACAAGGCCCATGGCCGCATCCCTGAGGATTCCGGTGGGTTCTCCTGTTTCAGGATCTTTGAGAATTTCTCCTCCCTCAGGAGAAGGTGTATCACGGGTAATTCCCGCTAGGCTGAGAGCCAGGCTGTTGACCAGCACCATGTGGCCATCATGGCGGTTGACACATACTGGATTGAAGGGAGTAACGCTGTCAATCCATTCCTTTTTCGGAAGCTCAGGAGGTGTGAACTGCTGGTGGTCCCAGTCGCCGTTCAGAATCCACTCGCCCTTCTTAAGCTCGTTTGCTCTCTCCCCTATGAGTCTTACAAACTCTTCTCTGCTCCAAGCCTGCCTTAAATCCAGGCTGAGGAGCGAAAACCCACCGTCCAGGAAATGTGTATGGGAATCAATGAACCCAGGGAGAAGAAGCTTCCCTTCGAGGTTAATCACATCTGTCTCTTTGCTGATGAAATTTTTGATCTTGGAGGTTGATCCCACCTCGAGAATTTTCTCCCCTTTCACAGCCACTGCCTCTGCTGTCTGCTGACTGGGATTCCCTGTCCACACAGAGCCGTTGATAAGCACAAGGTCAGCCATCTCCCCTCCTCTCTTTGAAACACAGGAGAGATTCACCTTTAACCATTTAATATTATATTCTCCATATCCCGAGGGATGATGAGCTTTCCCCTGTAAGCCTGCCTTATTTCCCCCTCAATCTCATGGAGAGAAAATTCAACTTCTCCAAAAAAGTGACAGGGAATAAGACACTTCACTCCTGCCTCCTCAGCCCGCTGGCCGAGTTCGAGAGAATCTGTGTGAACAGTGCACAGCTGGGGGTATTTGCGGAAAAAACGCGAAGGTGCGCTGCAGTCATGAATGAGATAATCAATCCCTGATGCCTGTTCAAAAATCGAGTTGTCTGGAGGAGTGTCACCTGAATAGAGAAGTTCCTTTTTCTCCTGGGCAAAATAAAGCTTGAAGGCCAGGGAGGAGCTGCTGTGGCGCACTTTAATGGTTTCCACTTCGATTGAATCTCCCAGGGAAGTTTTTGCGCCTGGCTCAAGAGGGAAAAATTCCACCCGGACTTTTATCTCTCTAGCAAAAAGGTTGAAAAACTCGAGGAGCTTTCTTGAAAAGGAGATTGTCTCCTCAGAACCGTAGAGCCGGACAATTGTTTTCTCGAGCATCAGGCTGTGGACAAAAGAGGGTAATCCGTAAATATGGTCTGGATGTATGTGGGTGACTAAGATATGCTGAACCTTTCGAGGAATACAGTCTGCTTTCTTAAGCTTCTGAATAATACTTCCAGGACAATCAACCAGAATCCTCGTCTTCTCTTTCTTCAACAGAAAAGATGTATTATCCCTATCTACTGTGGCCACAGAGCCGCCCGTACCCAGAAAATAAAGCTCAATCATGGCTCTTTCCTCTCCCTCGCTAGTAATAATACACAGTAAACGCTTCCCACCTTCCCTGTCAAGAATAAAGGTAAATAGATTGCCTTTCTACACTCCTATTTTGTAAAATTGGGGACATGATACCTATTTCCTTATTTTTTAAGCGGAAAAAGGTTAAAGGTGGAAGGTTAAGGATTATGTAAAATGTGAAAAGAGGGAAGAGCGTAAGGGGTAAGGCGGAAGAATTGAGAGCGGAAGAGGGAAATGAGAGAAGAAAGTGAGCTTCGCGTCTCAGCGCCGGGAAGAATCGTCCTTTTCGGTGAACACCAGGATTATTTAGGCCTGCCCATCATCGCCGCTGCCATCAATCTGCGCATAACCATAAGCGGAAGAAGGAGAAAAGACAGGATTTTAAGCCTCAATCTACCCGACACAGACGAACACCTTGAATTCCCGATAGACAAGGAAGCCCTTTACGAAAAAGATAGAGATTACCTCAGAAGCGGCTTCAACATTCTCCAGCGCAAAGGAGTCTTTCTTCGTTCAGGCTGGGAATGCACTCTGCGGGGAAATATTCCCATAAACTCCGGTACAGCCAGCTCTTCAGCTCTGGTAGTAGCCTGGATAAAATTTCTCCTTGAAGCATCAGGCTCCTTAAAGTATCGCACTCCTGAGGAGATTGCAGATCTGGGCTTTGAAGCTGAGGTGGCTGAATTTAATGAACCCGGCGGCAAAATGGACCATTACACCTCTGCTCTGGGTGGAGTCATTTCCATCCATTTCGACGAAAAGCTCAGAATTCGCCGCTTTAAGAATCAGCTGGGCCAATTCGTGCTCGCAGATTCCATGGAGAAAAAAGACACAACCGGCATGCTCGGCTTTATAAAAGGAAATGTCCTCAGGGGAGTAGAAAAAGTGAAAAAGAGCATCGAAGATTTCTCCCTTCAAAGCTCCCTCAATCAAGATGCAAAAAGGGAAATCAAAACCCTTCCTGCTGATGAAAAAAGACTTCTTCTCGGCACACTCCTCACCCGTGACCTGACTGTTGAAGGTGAAAAGCTTTTCAGCTCAATTGAGTTTAACCACGCTCGCTTCGGCCAGCTTCTCACCGAACAGTACAGAGTGCTGAAAGAATATCTTCACCTCTCAACTCCAAAGCTGGAGAAGCTTATTGAAACCTCACTCAGGGCAGGAGCCCTGGGAGCAAAGATAAACGGCTCCGGCGGAGGAGGGTGTATCTTCGCCTATGCACCCGGGAAGGCAGAGAAAGTTGCCCATGCACTCCAGAGTCAGGGTGCAAAAGCAGACATCATCAGCATCGACCGGGGCGCAAAAGCAGAGAAAAGAGAAAAGCACCTGCCCCAGGAGGAGGAATGATGATAAATGCCACCCAGATAAAAAAAGGTATGGTCATCAAGGTAGAGGGAGAGCTCTACAAAGTGCTTGAAGCAGTCCACATCACTCCCGGAAAAGGTCAGGCCCTGATGCAGACAAAGCTGCGCAGCCTGAGAGACCAGACGCTGCATGACTACCGCTTCCGCTCTAAAGACCGGGTTGAGCAGGCCTACCTGGAAAGAATCGAGATGGAGTTTCTTTACCGTGAAGGTGAGGAATTTGTTTTCATGAATCTGGAAAACTACGAGCAGATGAAGCTTTCGGCTGAAATTATCGGAGAGGCAAAAAAATACCTTCTCCCCAATGTAGTTTTCAGCGTAGAAATGCACGGGGGAAGACCCGTGGGGGTGGAACCTCCGCTCACCATAGATTTGAAAGTGGTAAAAACAGAGCCTTTCCTCAAGGGAGCTACTGCCTCGGCCAGCTACAAACCTGCAGTCCTGGAAAACGAGATGACGATCAACGTTCCCCCTTTTATAAAAGAAGGCGATATAATCCGCATCGATATCCGCGAAGATAAATACCTGGAAAGGGTAAAAACAGGCTAGAATATATGGCGGTAGACGCCGATATTGCCGTGGCTGTCCTTGACCTTAATGGCCAGAAGATTATCAGTCTGGGGAGAAAGCTTTATGGAAAAGCTGAAGTGCTCACTGTGTGAATCACATATTCCATCCTCAGGAAAAACTGTCTGCCACACATTGGGTCTTATCAGATACTTTACTTCCTCGATATAAGAAAGTGAATCCTCAGCATCAAAACTTATCTCCAGCCTGTTCTTCGCTTTCACCGCCTTGAAGTTCTTCACCGCGGGCCGGCTGTTGTCAATTATCAGCGGTTCGCTTACCTTTTCTGCCTCGAGGCCCGTTCCTGGTGGATTCGAAGGAGCATCTGAGGCAACTACTTTTAGCTCATAAACTCCGTCTGGAAAAGAAAGCGTGTCAAAGGCAAAGATTCTATCAGACCCTTCTTCACTCAACAGCCGCCACTTCACTTCCTGCTCTCCTTTTATGTAAATCCGGTATTGAAGCTTATCATTGTTTTCATCTGATGCTTCCCATCTGATTGTCCTGTAGCCCCTGCGCTTAACTTTCTTGGCAGTCATATATATCCGCCCTTGTTCAATGTTCTCTGTTTTCCTCTCCCTCGCCTTCTCCTCTCCCCAGATCGCCTCTTCCCTTCCTGGCGGCCTGATGAACACCAGGTTAGGAGCAAGAACCTCGAGCTTGGTAATGAGAGGAGCAATGTTTTTCTGAAGGTAAAAAAGCTTCACTCTGGAAAGCCGGGGAGAAGTTCTTCCGGACTGAGTTTTAAACATAGCCCTAAACTGAAGGTAGCGGGCTTTGGGACTGAGAATCATTTCCCCTTCTTTTTTCTTGTAGGGAGGAGACCAATCGCTCCATGTCCGGCCCGGTTCTTTCGAGTTCCCGCTCCTGGTCATAAACTGGAGGCTGGTGCCCTGGGGTAAATCGCCATCCCAGCTCAGTCTTCCCCAGGAGGAGACAGTTTTTGTATCCAGAACCATGCTCTCATACTGACCATTCTCTCTCTGCTCCTGGTAGATTAAACTCAGATGTGAGGGATTGTTGGAGACCACATATATCTTTCTCCCATCGCGGTAGAGAGCGTAGATTTGCTCGGATTCCCTTTCCAGGAGAAGTGAAATCTTTTCGTTTTTGTCCAGAGTGTAAATACGTCCCTTATTTCCAGTGCCAAAAATGAGCTTGTTCTCAGCACTGTTCCAGAGGAGAGTGTAAATCAACTCATCTCCAGAAGACCAGACTTTCTTCGCCATCCCTTCCCTTGTTACTCTGTAAAGTGCTCCAGGCTGTGCTTTTTCAGCGGGAAAGAGCCTGGCAACAGAACCAGATTCAGGAGTAACGGTGATGGTGACACCTGTTTCTACCAGCTCTTTTGGCTCTGGCCGGGGTATTTTTTTCTTGGCCGCTCCTGGGATTTTTCCCCCTGCGGCTGCAAAAATATTCCCCTCGCTGTCAAAGGCAATGCCTTTTATCTCGTAATAGGGAGATTCAAAAAGAACAGAGGCTTTGCCCTCCTGGGTTATGCGGTAGAGAAGACCCTCGCCACCGCTTCCAGCAAATATATTCCCCTCTTCATCCATTTTCAGGCAGAGAATATGATTTTCTTCTGCCTGGAACAATTTCCTTCCCTCTCCGTCCATGTTTATTCTGTAGATTCCACCTGTTTCGCCCACAGCAGCCATCAGTGTTTCATTGTCGACAAAGAGGAGATCCCAAATGTATTTCTCGTCCGGGTTAAAAAACTCAGTTCCCTTATTCCGGGCTGTAATCCTGTAAATCCTGCCGTTGGGAGAAGTGCCGGCATAGATGTTTCCCTTTTTATCCACAGCAAGGCAGGAAATATCCATTTCAGGCACCGTGTAGTAGAGCTCTGCTTTTTTTCCAGGTTCAATCCTGTAGATTCTTCCCCCATGTCCTGTGCCGAGAAAAATTGTGCCTTTGGCAGTGATGAGGAAGGAGAGAAAAAAATCCTCAGCCGGGCCTTCAATTTCTTCCTCTCTTGGAGAAAGCGAAAGCACTCCCTCATAGGAAAGAGAAATCCCTTCGAATTTCCCTTTTAAAAAATCCTCTTTAGTGCGCAGTTCCCACTCTTTGGGAACAACTCCCTGGAGACCAAGCGCAGAAAAGCAAAAGATAAATATCCCCACAAGCAGGGCAGCCTTTCTATTCATTCCCTTTCTCTCCTATTTTTTAATTTTAAGCGGGATAAGTGCAGAGCCCTGAAAAACATATGGCACTGGTAGCTGATACTCCCTGAGAGTCGATCTATTGAGCTCAACCGGGGCAGAGGCTGAGGCCCGGGGCGAGGAAAACATCTCCTTGAGGCTAGGCGGAAGGTTGGGCAGTTCCTCTCCCTTGAGGAAAAGTCCTGGCCTTGAAGTGAGCATCTTGAAATAAATCCTGTTATTTTTCCTCAGGTTATTAAGACTTCTGAGAAGCTGGTTTAGACTGCGCGGCACGAAACCAGCGGTTCTGTAAAGACTCATCTCCATCCGCGCCATGGCTTGTGCATCGCCGATAAGAATCTGGTATTCGGAACCCGCCGGAAGGAGAGGAGCCGGAATTCCCACCTCACGCTTAACACTTTCTCCGCGGAAAGTACGGGCGTATATCTTAATTCTGATTGTTTCTCCAGGTGAAGCCTCGTACCTCTCGAGCCAGACTCTTTCCAGGTAGGCAAACTTTGCCTCCTCTAAAGACTGGATCCTGAGGTCAATGCGGTGAATGGAAAGGTCTTCAAACTCATTGTTGCTCAGGAAATACACAACTGCAGTCACCAGGTTGGCAAGGTCGGTGGAAGCGGTGTTGAAATTCCCGGAGTATAGGTCCTCAAGACGGATATTTTTCCCGTTTTCGAGAAAAATTGTACCACTCAGGGCAAGAGATAGGTCCCCGTAAGATCGTGCTTCGCTGGCGAGTACAGAGGAGAGAGCGAGGTTGAGGTAAACAGCGGTCAGAATTTTATCGTTAACCAGCTTGATGGTGTAGGTTCGGACCTCCTCCTCAGGCCCTTTAATCTGGATATTCAGGGGAAGAAACCTGGGCATTTTGCCCAGCTCACCAAAAACTCCGGTGGAGCGGTCCTGGGAGAACCTGCCGATGGTCATGCCTGTGTTAGAAATTTTAAACGAAGAAGAGATACTGGGAACCACAGTCAGCACCTCGGCTCTGGTCATGGCATAGTCAACATCTCCCATGTTGTAAATAGGGTGTCCGAAGGCAAGAATTTTATTGCCGTCAACATAGGTCACCGTCCCTACTGCAGCCACACTCAGGTCGCCACTTACCAGTTCAACCCCAACACAATCTCCTTCCCGGAGAGTTAACTCCTGGGGCTTAATGACGGAAGGTTTCTGCTGGCCGAGAGAGCCGGACCTTATGGGATTAAACCCCAGTTTCGAGAACAGAGGCTTTGCTCTCTCAAATATATCAGCCGGGAATCCGCTGAAAACAAGGGGCAGGCTCAGGGGCTGAAAAGCATGTCCCTCAGCGAAAGAAGCAGCTCGGGAAGAGAAAAAATCCTGGTGAAGCCTGAATATTTCCTCCAGACTTAAAGACCTCTTGACCGGGATTTTCTTTGAAAAAGATGATTTTTCAGAATGCTTTGTTTCAGATACGGGAAGCATTTCCTCAATGGGAGTTATTCCTGCTACTGCCTCCTTGGCATAGGGAAAGCTGTAAGCAATAGCACCAATAAGCTTTCCTCCCACATAAACCGGGCTTCCACTCATGCCGCTCACTACTCCAGCCTTGTTCACCACCTCACCTTTCAGTCTGGCCAGAATCAGATTCTTTTTAGGTTGAAAATTGCGGATAATCCCAATGATTTCAACTGAAAACTCGTCTGCTTTCTCTCCTTTAAAAACACTCTTTCCTGTTCCCTGCATCCCGGGTTTAACCTCTTCCAGGGGCATAAGGAGAGACTTTCCGTTCACCTGTCCAAAGCCAGGCCCAATCAGTACCAACAGAAGAGAAAAAATCAGTATCGATAAAATATTTTTTCTTATCTCCATCTCTTTAATCTTCATATTATTCTCACTATTTATCCTCTTCCTTCTTACTGCTCACTCTTCACTTTTAATTTTAACCCTTAACCTTTCTGCGCCTCTCTTATCTCTTCATTTTTTTACTTTTTACTCGCTGTCATTGCGAGGAACGGAGTGACGAAGCAATCCCATGCATTAAGTGAGGTGCCAATCGTCTGCCTTATGGCGGATATGATGAGATTGCCGCGCTCCCTTCGGTCGCTCGCAATGACGATATGACCATTTCTCACTTCTCTATCCAATAATCCCCAGCATTTTACCACATCTCTCAAAGCTGTGGAGCACTTTCTCAAGCTCCTCGTCCTTATGGGAGGCAGAATAACTCGTTCTTATCAGAGCATGGTTTTTCGGGACTGCGGGATAGATGACAGGATTGGTGAAAATGCCATCTTCTCTCAGGAATCTCCAGAGCATGAACATCTTGTCATCATCCCCGATGATGACAGGGATAATGGGAGTTTCAGTATCACCTGTATCATAACCCAGGGCTGCAAATCCTGATTTCATTTTCTCTGTTATCTGCCACAGCCTTTTCCTGAGTTGAGGTTCATTCTCGATTATATCCAGTGTTGCCAGCACCGTGGCCACCGAAGCAGGGGTAATGCTGGCGCTAAATATTAACGAGCGAGCAAAATGCTTGATGTAGGAGATAACCTTTCTTTCTCCGGCAATAAATCCTCCCAGCGAGGCAAAGGACTTGCTGAAAGTTCCCATGACGAGGTCAACATCGTCTTCAACCCCGAAGTGTTCAGCTGTACCCCGGCCATTCTCTCCCATGACCCCAATGCCGTGAGCATCATCAACCATAATCCTTGCTTCGTATTTTTTTGCCAGCTCAACTATGTCAGGCAGCCTTGCCAGGTCTCCTTCCATACTGAAAACTCCGTCAACGACGATTAATTTGCCTGTATCCTTTCCGATAGAAGAGAGAATCCTTTCCAGGTCATTCATATCATTGTGCCTGAACTTGTGAACAGTGCCGAAAGAAAGGCGGCAGGCATCGATGATACTGGCATGAACCATCCTGTCAGTGATGACAGCTTCTCCCTTGCCCACGATGGTTGAAATCACTCCCAGGTTTGTCTGAAAGCCAGTGCTGAAAGCAAGGGCAGCTTCTTTTTTCATAAATTTCGCCAGCCTTCGTTCCAGCTCTACGTGAAGGTCAAGCGTGCCGTTTAAAAAACGTGAACCGCAGGTAGCTGCGCCGTATCTATCGATCGCTTCCTGTGCAGCTCTCATAACTTGGGGATGATTTGTGAGGCCAAGATAGTTGTTCGAGCCGACCATAATCATTTCTTTTCCGTTAACCAGAACCTTATTTCCGTTTACTTCCTGAATGGGGGTGAAATAGGGATACATGTCCGTTGCCATGGCCTCATCCGCCCTGGTAAAGCGGTAACATTTATCAAATAAGCTCACTCTCTCCTCCTTTTTCTATCTTACCTGGACTACTCACAAATAGTCCAGGTTTGAATAATTCAGGCTTACTCATTCAGGTACATAACTGATCAAGTTCGCAGAGGTTTTATTCATGCTGGAGGTCAGGTTTGACGGCGGGGGGTAATTATCATAAAATCATCCTCATGAAAGCTTTTGTTACGGGTGGAACCGGGTTTATCGGAAGCAACCTCATTGATTATCTTCTTGAGAAAGACTTCGAAATATTTGCTCTGGTCCGCAATCCTCAAAACCTCAAGTGGCTGGAAGCTAAAAATATTCACATCCTTGAAGGAGACTTGTTTTCAATACCTCCACTTCCCTCTGATATTGACTTTGTCTTTCATATCGCAGGCATTGGTTCTGCTTTTAAGCCGGCTGATTATTATACTGTAAATCAACAAGGGACAGCAAGTCTTTTTCAGGCACTTACCCAGCAGGGTGTTTCGCCCCGGAAAATCATTTTTTTAAGCAGCACAGCCGCAGCCGGCCCTACCACAGCCGATCAAAAGGTAAGCGAAAGCACTCCCCCTCATCCCATCTCTCCCTACGGAGAGAGCAAGTTCAGAGCAGAAGGGGAGGCATTAAAATATTCAAAAACTTTTCCCCTCGTTATTCTCAGGGCAGCAGCTGTCTACGGCCCCCGGGACATGGATTTTCTTCGCTACTTCAGGATAATCAAAAAAGGAATTCTTCCCTCTCTTTCCGGACCTGAGAGGCTGGTGAGTCTCTGCTATGTGAAAGACCTCTGCAGAGCTCTTTTTCTCTCTACCAAGAAAGAACTTCCCAGCGGCGAAATCATCAATATCGCTTACAACCGACCCTATCCTTACGATGAAATCGGTATTACTGCAGGAAAAATCCTGAAAAAAAAGCTGCACAAACTCTCCATCCCCCGCCCT
Organism: Candidatus Aminicenantales bacterium; assembly: GCA_046760305.1. Lineage (GTDB taxonomy): Bacteria > Acidobacteriota > Aminicenantia > Aminicenantales > Aminicenantaceae > JBHIDX01. Next base: position 417 of record JBHIDX010000038.1, on the reverse strand, counting down.
GCGGCTTTCCTCTGGTCGGTGTCTTCAGAGTTCTCAGGCATCATCAGCCGCAGACCTAATATCTTTAACCGCCATAAATACAGAGAAATGGTTCAAAAAAGCTGGGTTGCAGACACAACAAAAGCGGCTGAAAAGCTTTCCTTCGAGGCAGAATATTCTCTTGAAGAGGGGCTTAGAAAAACGCTCCCCTGGTACGAAAATAACGGACTCCTCTAATCTTAATCACCTGAAAATCTATGATAACTAATACCCCCTACCCTGGAAAAAGCCCCCATCTTAAATACTTAGGGTTGGGTGGTCTCCTTCCTCATACCAAACGCTTAGAGATGAATCCAGGAAGGGGGAATCGCTCGCTTCGGGTTTTTAACGCCGTTGCCTCCCCGCTTGCCTCGGGCCTGCGGAACTCCGCACGTACGC
>JBHIDX010000037.1:0-21997 GCA_046760305.1 Candidatus Aminicenantales bacterium | reverse complement strand
TTCTGAAAAAGCCCCTCCCTCCCCGCTCAAGTGCAAGGGGCGGGTGGGTCTCCGTCCTCGCTCCGCACCCATCATCGCCCTCCCGCCTTTCGCAGCGAATGCTGCGGCGGCGCTAAAAGTTTCCTTTAGGGATAGATGTATGTCATCGGCTCTCATGACCGGGCGACGAGGGGTCCCCTACGCTTGCGGGCGGAGACCCATCCCGCCCTGAGCGCAAACACTGTGAGATGAATTCGGGAAGGGGGGAGAAGCGACATTGAGGGTTTAGCCTTGACTCCCCGTCTGGCAAGGGAATCCGGCCCAGCCGGAGCCGAGGACTGTTTGAGCACGTGATGTAAAGTCACAAGCGGAAGGAATGGCCACTGAGAGTCAGAGGCGCTGGTAATCAAGCGTGCGGAGTTCCGCAGGCCCGAGCCAGGCGGGGAGGCAACGGCGTTAAAAACCCGAAGCGAGCGATTCCCCCTTCCCGAATTCATTTATCGCACTTGAGCGGGGAGGGAGGGGCTTTTTCAGAATTGATTCCATTAATCATATCGGATTTTGAGGTGCTTGCCAATGATGCATGATGATATTGCTTTGAAAAAGTGAGCAGAAGAAAAAGGAGGGGATCAATTCAGGCTATTTCTTCCTGTAAAGCAGTTCATAATCCTGAATTAGCTGTCTGTAAACCCTCTCGGTTTGTTCAATGCTGTTAAGAAGAGGGCCTGAAGTGTCGATTGTGTAATCAGCAAATTTTACTTTTTCTAGAGTGGGCATCTGTGCTTTGATTCTTTGCAAGGCTTCTTTCCGGCTTAGACCATCCCTTTCTTTTAGTCTCTTTATCTGTTCCTCCTCTCTACAGTAGGTAACAATGATCCTATCGAAAAACCTAGAAAATCCCGATTCTATGGTAAGAGCAGCCTCTGAGACGAATATGTTGTATTTTCCCTCTTTGCGCAGGGCAGAAATGGTTTTCCTTTTTTCTTCAAGAACAAGGGGATGGATTAGAGCGTTGAGGAATTTCCTCTTTTCTCTACTTCTGAAGATGATGGAGGCAAGCATTGCGCGGTTCACAGTCCTGTCCGGGTTGAGTATTTCCTCTCCGAAGTGTTCAACAATTTTTTTCCAGGCTGGTTTATCAGGTTCCATGAGCTGATGGGCAATGCTGTCAGCAGGGTGAATGTAACACCCCAGGTTTTCGAGTGTTCGAGCTACGATTGATTTTCCGGTCGCAATTCCACCGGTAAGGGCTACGATTAACATCTGGAATAAAAAAGAAAATCGGAAATCGAAGAGTGGCCTTTCAGGACAAGTGTGGAAATAATTATTTTAAATTCTTCTCTTCTTCTGATATGATTCTGAATTTTTTCGAAAAGCGGACAGCAACACCCTGTTTTTTCTTTTCGGAATCTGGCTCCTCAAGCCTGATAATGGTTCCCTCAAGGCTGAGCTTCTGCTTTGTTCCCTTGGTCAGCTCTTCAGGAAGTTCAATGAGCAGGCTGAGCTTTGAGCCTACGATTACACTCGAGTCCAGGCAAAAATAGGCTCCTCCTGAACTGATGTTTTCAACCCTTATTTCTTCGGTAAATTTTTTTCCATGGGGCAACTGCCCTTCCACGATTGCATCGAGGGGAAGTTCAAATCTCCACTCTCCTCTGCGATTTATTTTTGACTCAAGATAGGAGAGTGCAGGTTCAGCTTTTTTCTTGGGATCTTTTTTTGCTTTTTTTTGTTTTTTCTCCATCGTCATCTCATCCTATTCAAGGTTGATTAAAAAAGGGCAGAGTTAATAGCGTAGAGGGCTAGTTGAAGTCGGCTGTGAGTATCCAGCTTGGCATAAATGCTTTTGATGTGAGAGCGGACTGTGTTCTTGCTGATATAAAGAGCTTCGGCAATTTCATCGTTGCTTTTTCCCTGGCCGATGAGCCGCAGAACCTGGAATTCAGTAGGAGTGAGTTGGTCGAGGGTTTTTTCTTTCAGGTCTCTACCTACCACAGATATTATCCGGTCCATGATGCTACTCATCTTATCTCGGGGCAGCCATATCTCGCCTTTGTGGACTATCTTGATTGCTTCCGGCAGTTTGTCAGCAGGGTCGTTGAGGTCATAGTATCCTCTTGCTCCTGCATTCATGAGGCTTACTATTTCCTCATGGGAGGGGATATTTCCGAGAAGAAGGAGTTGCAGTTTTTGCTGAGCCTTAGAGATTTCTCTGATAGCCTTGCAGATTTCTCTGATGTTGGGCAAAGGCTCTGTGTAAGCGAAGAGAACAACGTGGGGTTTAAGCTTTTTAATCGATTCCATGAAGGAATCGATGGTGCTCTTTTCAATGTTGACGATGTTTATCTCGGGGTCGGTTTTGAGAACATTGAGTATACCGGCAAGTATAAGGTCTGAGGTACAGAAGATGAGGGTATCAATCTTGCTGTTCTTGGAGGCCTCAGTTTCTTTTTTGTTCATAGTATTCTCTCTAATAAAAAATATCAGGTATTAATTTATTGGGATTGCTGAATTTCTGGTTTTTTGGATTAACATAAACTTAAATTCGTGCTTAATGTTATATAAACAGAAATTCAATGTCAAGTGGGGTAAAAAATTTTTGAGGTCTTTTTAACGGAGAGATGAGCGGAAAATTTGAGGCTGGATTTTATAATTCTTATCGAGTCTGACAGAAATGAGGTGCTTTTTATGGTTACTTCCGTCTTCTTTAACGAAGACAACATCACCTGAAAGAAGAACTCTCATTTGATTTTCAAGGATAATGGTTTTAGGAACTTCAAGACAGATGTTTAGCTTTGAACCGAGAGTTACTCCAGAATCAATCCAGAATGTTGCCACCTCAGAGCTTATGGACTGAAGTTTTGTATGCTCCTGGAATTCACATCCTTTAGCATCAATCCCTTTGATGGTCACAGGAAGGGAGAGGTCAAAACTTCTTTCGTGGGTCTTGTTTTTATAGCCAAGGCGCACCATTGTTTTTTTGCCGTTATTATTATTGCCCATTTTTCTCCTTAATTTTCAAGGAAGTTTCAGAAGTGGTCAATCGCCCTTTCGGATGAATCCTGAGGTGAATTGCATTTTGTTTTTCTACTCGAGAAAGGCTAGTTATATTTTTCGGCCCTTTTCCCCTCAAGATTATTCCTTTTGAGCGGGTGAAATTTTAAATTTTCTGTTGAATTTTACTGTCACTCGCTGACAGAAATTCTGGCCCTTGAGGGCCTCAATAAAGACTATTTTGCCTGTGAGATGAAGTTTCAGCTTCTTCTGACTGAGAGTGACAGGAAGGTCAGCCACAAGTTCGAGCTCTGTGCCGAAGAGGATCGGGGTTTTTAACCAGAATGATCCACCCCTGTGGCTGATATACGAGAATTCTGTCTTTTCAACAAAATCCTCACCAAATGCATTCTTTCCCTTTACTCTGGTTGAAAGAGGGAGCTTGAATCCCTGCTCTTTTTTTATGGTTTTAAAAACGTCTTGAATCGTATCACTGTGGAGCATTTCTTTTCTCTTCTCTCAGATTAGCACATTTATGATGACCGAGATGAAGCAGGAGGTCAATTGCCTCTTCAGATGAAAAAAAGGGTGAAATTTATTTTCTTTGTCTTTCATCATCTGGTTAAGAGTTTTCATCTCTAACAGCTAATTACCATTTTATGAAAAGCGAGGTATTTATTTATAATCAATTTAATTTCAAAGACTTAACCCTTATTCTTGACAAAAAAAAAGAGGGTGGCTAGAATGACCGGAGAGGTAAGACCGGAGATTCAGATGAGAGATAAAGAGAGGTTTGTCAAACAGCTGACAGCAAAGAGTGAAGATTTTTCAAAGTGGTATACAGAACTTATAAGGAAAGCGGAACTTGCTGATTATGCGCCCATGAAGGGAATGATGGTCATCCGCCCCTACGGTTATGCTATCTGGGAAAATATACAGCGTCTCATGGATGAAAGGATTAAAGCCTCAGGTCACATGAATGCTTACTTTCCTCTTTTTATCCCCGAGACGCTTCTTGAGAAAGAAAGCGAGCATGTTGAAGGATTTGCGCCTGAAGTAGCCTGGGTGACCCATGGCGGCAGTGATGAGCTCGAAGAAAAACTTGCCGTGAGGCCGACCTCTGAGGCAATCATCTGCAGCATGTACTCAAAGTGGATAAAATCATGGAGAGACCTGCCTCTCTTGATAAACCAGTGGGCAAACATTGTGCGCTGGGAGAAAGTGACACGTCCTTTCCTGAGAACTACAGAGTTCCTCTGGCAGGAGGGTCACACAGCCCATGAAACGTACGAGGAAGCAGAGAAGGAAACGTTGATGATACTGGATCTCTACAGGAAGTTTATCGAGGAGGAGCTGGCGATGGCGGCCATCAGCGGGCAAAAATCGGAGAAAGAGAAGTTCGCCGGAGCACTCGAAACATATTCGGTCGAATCTTTGATGTCTGACGGGAAAGCCCTCCAGATGGGTACCTCACATAATCTGGGCCAGCATTTCTCAAGAGTTTTTAACATCAGGTTTGAAGACAGGAACCAGAAACTTCAGTATGTATGGCAAACATCATGGGGAGTTTCCACCCGTTTGATTGGGGCTCTCATCATGGCCCACGGTGATGATTCAGGCCTGAAGCTTCCTCCTAGGATAGCTCCTTTTCAGGTGGTAATTGTTCCCATTGCAGTCGGAAACTGGAAAAAAGATATAATTCCCCATGCGGTGAGGATAGATAAGATACTTCGCCAAGCGGGGATAAGAACCAACCTCGATGACAGAGAAGAGTTTACTCCAGGATGGAAATTTTCTGAATGGGAGATGAGGGGAGTTCCGTTGAGAATAGAGATCGGGCCCCGAGATATAGAAGCATCGCAGGTGGTTTTGGTCAGAAGAGACACAGGCCAGAAAATCTCTCTCACGATGGAATCAGTGGTGGATAAAGTTCCTGAGATTTTGCGTGAAATACAGAATTCAATGTTTGAAGAGAGTGTAAAATTCAAGCAGGAAAATACTCATGAAGTTGAAGATTATGAAGAATTCAAGCAGTGCCTGGAGAAAAAGAAAGGCTTTGTCAGAGGAGGGTGGTGTGGAAGTCAGGACTGCGAGGAGAGGATAAAAGAGGAAACAACGGCCACCATCCGGGTTATTTCCCTTTCTCCTGAAGATAAAGAAAGAATGTGTGAGTGTATCTGCTGTCAGGAAAAGGCAAGGCACGTCGTATATTTTGCCCGCTCTTATTGAGATAAAAGCGAACCTTTTTTCTCTGTTTTTCTTTTGCCCTCTTTCATGTTTGAACTTTTCAGCCGACTGTTATATTATCCCTTGAGTACTCAAGCAGGAGACCCATTCGAGGATCAGGTCAGATAAAAGCTGATTTCTTTGAAAGGAGCCTTACCGGATGGGGAAAAATTTCGAAAAGCTTCGGGAGAGGATGATTGCCGAGCAGATTGAAGCAAGGGGAATTAAAGACAGATTGGTATTAAAGGCGTTGAGAAAGGTTCCCCGCCATCTGTTTGTGCCTCCAGATTTGAGGGTGAGTGCTTATTATGACGAGCCACTTCCGATTGGTGAAGGACAGACAGTCTCCCAGCCCTACATTGTGGCCTACATGACAGAAGTTCTGGAGCTTAAAGGTCATGAGAAAGTGCTGGAGGTGGGGACAGGTTCAGGCTATCAAACCGCTGTTCTAGCTGAAATTTCCAGGTATGTTTACACTGTGGAAATAATAGAAATCCTTTCGGTAAGAGCACGGAAGATTTTAAGAGAACTTGGATATAAAAATATCCATTTTAAGGTGGGAGATGGAACTTTTGGCTGGAAAGAATACAGTCCATTCGACCGCATTATTGTCACTGCAGCTCCTTCTAAAGTACCGCGACCTTTGAAGGAGCAGCTGAAGGTCTCAGGAAAAATGGTGATTCCAGTTGGTTCCATGTTTCAGGAGCTTTTTCTTGTCACAAGAGATGAAAGAAAGTTCAGGAAGAAGAAGCTTCTTCCAGTCCGCTTTGTTCCTCTTGTCGCTACCCATTAGGGAGAAAATGGAAAGAAAAAGAAAAAAAGAGGTTTTTTTTATCTTCCTTGTGGCTTGTCTAATGCTCAGAGCTTCGTGCCGGGCTCAGAAAAAATACTGCACAATTTTTCTTCCAGATGGCACATCCATATCAGCAGAGCTGGCGGTTACTCCAGGAGAAAAACAGCGAGGACTTATGTTCAGAGAAACCATTAACTGGGATCAAGCCATGCTCTTTGTTTTTGAAAAAGAAGGAAAGCAGGCCTTCTGGATGAAGAATGTCCGCTTTCCGATAGATATCCTCTGGCTCGACAGAAATAAGAGAATCGTTCACATAGAAAAAAATGTGCCTCCCTGTAGAAAAGACCCCTGCCCTACCTATTCTCCCTCTCTTGAGGCGCTTTACGTTCTTGAACTCAAGGCAGGGAGTGTGAAGAGGCATAATCTAAAGCTTTTTGATAAGGTTGATTTCATACTTCCAAGGCTCAAACAGCACTTTTAACTTTTTTCCCTCAGGTCTTTACTCTGGCTGGAATATCATTTAATCTAATTTTAAAATGATTAAGAGAGCTAAAATGAAAGAGGATTCATTCCTCGAGCTTGCCAGAAAACAAGTACTTCTCTGCGACGGAGCCATGGGTACCATGCTCTACGCCAAAGGCATTTATCTAAACGCCTGCTTTGACGAACTCAACATGACTAACCCTGAGCTTGTAAAAGAAATTCACCGTGAATATATCCAGAGCGGGGTAGATATTATTGAGACAAACACCTTCGGGGCCAACCGTTTTAAATTGAAGAAGTTTGGCCTTGAAAACAGGGTGAAGGAAATTAACTGTGAGGGAGCAAAAATTGCCAGAGAGGAAGCTGGGGAGAGAGTTTTTGTTGCGGGCTCAATCGGCCCTTTAGGGGTGAAGATAGAACCATGGGGGAATACCACCACCGAGGAAGCTGAAGAGGCATTCAGAGAGCAGGCAGAAGGTCTTCTGGAAGGGGAGGTAGACTTTTTTATCCTCGAGACTTTTTCGGATTTGAACGAGATTCACCAGGCAATAAAGGCTCTTCAGAAAATAAATGAAACTCAAGTCTTTATTGCCCAGATGACAATCGGTGAGGATGGTAACAGTCTCTACGGAACAACTCCAGAAGTGTTTACTCGAAAGCTGGAAGAATGGGGGGCTTCGGTTATCGGACTTAACTGCAGTGTTGGGCCTGACGCCATGCTCAGATGCATAGAGAGGATGAGCCGGATTACTACAGCTCCTCTTTCTGCCATGCCCAATGCAGGAATTCCCAGGAATGTTGAGGGGAGGAACATTTATCTCTGTTCTCCTGAGTATATGGCAGAGTATGCTAAAAGGTTTATCCTTAATGGCGTTAAAGTTGTAGGAGGTTGCTGTGGCACAACCCCTTCTCATGTTAAAGCCATGAGGAGTGCTATAAAAGCTCTCCAGCCGCCTGAGAAGAAATCACTTCATGTTTCGATCCCTATAGAAAAGGAAGAGGAAGAAGCTTTACTTGAAAAGAGAGAGAAATCCGAATTTGGCCGCAAACTCGAGGAAGGACAGTTTGTGGTGAGTATTGAGGTTGTCCCTCCCAGGGGAGTTGATGCTTCATCGGCTGTGACCAATGTCAAGAATCTCGAAGAAGCTGGCATTGACTGTGTGAATATCCCGGATGGCCCGAGAGCAAGTGCCCGGATGAGTTCAATGGCCCTGGCTATTCTTCTCAGCTTGAGGACAAGGATTGAAGTTATTCTTCATTTTGCCTGCCGCGACAGAAATCTTCTCGGCATGCAGTCTGACCTATTGGGACTTCATGCTCATGGTATAAGAAATCTGCTGATAATTACCGGCGACCCGCCCAAACTTGGAGATTACCCTGATGCAACAGCCGTTTTTGACGTCGATTCAATTGGCTTGGCCAATGTTGTCTGCCATCTCAACCGTGGTTACGACATAGGAGGGAAGAAAATCGGTACTCCGACAGGTTTTCTCATCGGTGTGGCAGCCAACCCGGGGGCGATTAATCTTGATTATGAGATAGCTCGTTTTGAGAAAAAGGTTGAAGCAGGAGCAGAGTTTGCCATCACCCAGCCTGTGTTTGAAATATCATTGTTGGAAAATTTTCTGAGAAGGATTAAACACTGCCGGATACCGCTTCTGGCAGGCATCTGGCCTCTTTTTAGCCTGAGGAATGCCGAGTTCATGCACAATGAAGTTCCTGGAGCCAGTGTTCCCCGGGAAGTGATGAAGAGGATGAGTAAGGCTCAGGAGAAAGGACCTGAAACGGCCAGAAAAGAAGGTGTTGCCATTGCAAGAGAAACACTGGCAAAAATAAAGAATGAGGTGCAAGGAGTCCAGATAAGTCCTCCTCTGGGGAGGTATGAGCTGGCCCTCGAGGTTCTGGAAGCCATCAGGTAGAGGGGGAATCCAGGAGTAAGGCAAGCTCACGGGCAGAGTTCTGAGAAGCTTTTTTCTCACCCAGAATTTCATCTATCTTTCTGAAATTAGCTCTCATCTGTTTTCGAAAATTAGGTGAGTAGAGAATTTTTTTTACTTCTCTGGAGATATTTTGGGGAGTGAACTCATTCTGGAAGAGCTCGGGAACAATCTTTTCTCCAGCGAGGATATTCACAATGCTAAAATTCTTAATGGTGGAAGGAAAGAAGGCTTGGTAGAGTTTTATTGCCAGGTAGTTCAGTCCTGAGGTGCGGTAAAAAGAAATTAAAGGAGTACTAACGAGTGCTGCCTCAAGGTTGGCTGTTCCTGAGGCAGAGAGGACAAGGTCACTGTAAGCCAGAGATTCGTATTTATCCTCTTCAACAATTTTTACTTTCTCCAGGCCTCGCGGAGCAAAAATTTCTATTGTTCCTTTCTCAAGACTTTCGGCCAGGATAAGGATAAACTGGACAGGTAAAGAGGCCTTTATTTGTTCCACGCTTTCAGCAAGAAGGGGCAAATGGTGTTTGATTTCGCTTCTTCTGCTTCCGGGAAGAAGCGAGATAGTTTTTTGCTCAGGATTAAGGTCATATTTTTTCAAAAATTCTTCTTTACTGAGCCTGAGAGTGATAAACTCTTTGACAGGATGTCCCACGTATTTATGAGGAATTCCTTTCGATTCGTATATTTTTTTTTCAAAGGGGAAGATGAGCAGCATTTTGTTAACATATTTTTTAATGGTCTTCAGTCTACTTTCTCTCCAAGCCCAGACAGTGGGACTGACATAGTAGAGAACGGGTATGGATAACTTTTTTAGCTTTTTCGCCAGCCTCAGGTTGAAGTCAGGGGAATCAATCAGGACTGAAGCAATAGGTTTTCTTTTTTTTACCTCACTCTCTATTCGCTTGAAGAGTTTTTTTATCCGAAGAAAGCCCTTTAAAACTCCTTCCACTCCCATGATAGAAAGCTCTTTGAGGTCTGCTATTAATTCAACTCCTTTAGATTCCATATGCCTTCCACCCACACCAAAAAAAAGATATGAAGGGTAGAGCTCCTTAAAGCTATTAATCAGGCCAGCACCGTATTTATCCCCAGAATTTTCTCCTGCTACAATCAAAATTGAATTCATTTGCTTGCTTTTTAAAATAAGTTGTTAGCCTGGATGTGCTCACTCTCTTCTCTGCTCTGACCGTAAACAAATATTTCGGGCATTTTTTTCGGATCCTGCCCGTAGAAAAACAACCATCGGTCGTATGTCTCCTGACCAAGGTAGTGCTTTACTGATTTTTTTTCTGAAGAGCTGACAACACCGATAATTTGAGGATTTTCTATAGATGAGAGAGCGTTCAGGGGAGCGATGAGCACTTTCTGGGGTGAGGTCCCTTTTTTAACTGATACCCCCCTGTAAGGAAGGATTACATTCCATTTCCCATCTTTTGTCATCGGGTCTTGGTAGAGTTTTCTGATGCACTTTTCTTCGAGTAACTCTTCAAGGGAGCGGGGGAAACTTCCCGGGTATTTTATCTGGAAGAGACGAATGGCCTCCACATACTGTTTTCCTCTGAATATAAGTTCCTCTTCTTTTTCCCTCTTCATCTGGGTTTGCCAGACAGGAACTGCGATAAGGAGGCCGATACTGAGGACAGAAACAGCGAGGAGAAGGATGAGCAATGTGTAACCCTTAGGGCCGGTCATTTTCCCCTCTTTTTCTTTTTCACCAGGTGCTGTAGAGAGTACCATCGATTGCTTTCTGGTCAGAGCCTGAGCGGACATCGTAGACCCCTGGCTGGTAATCAGGATTGTCATAATCTTCTTCTGTGGGAGTTTCATAAATCTCAATCCATGTTTCAGAAGATTTTGTCATCGGGTCGACAGGAATAGTGTGAACATAGCTTTCTTCCACCAGTGTCTGAAGGGAGGCCGGATATTTTCCCTTGTCAATATAATACTGATTTATCAACTTTCTAAGCTGGAAAAGATTCTCTTTGAGAACTGCTTCTCGTGCTCTTTTTGTTGCATATCTGTACTGGGGAATGGCAAGGCCAACCAGAATGCCGATAAGGGTGAAAACGATCATAATTTCGATAAGGGTAAACCCTCTTTTTTTATTGTTCATTGTCTTCTCGAGACAGGCGATGCTCCTTACCAGTCTCTGTATTTGGAATTATCGAGGGCGGTTCCTCTGCTTTTTGTGTAAACGTCATAAACATTCTCGCCGCCCCAGGTTTCAGAATCTGGATCATCCTGGTAAGATCTCAATCCCCAGTCATATGAGTTTGTCATCGGATCTTTGGGGATTCTTCTCAGAAACTTTACAATTTTTTTTCCTTCTTCCCCTTCGCCCTTGAGCTCAACCCCTTTTACAAGAGTCTCTAGGTCAGGAGGATAACCATAGGTTTCCTCCTCCACTTCGATTTTATTTTCGTCGGCGAATTTTTTGTAGGCGTCAATGGCTTCCCTTAACAACCTCAGGTTTCTCCTCAGTTCGATTTCCTTTTCCCTTTTTATGGCTACTTTTGCCAGAGGCATGATAGCTGCTGCTAGAACAGCCAGGATGGCAAGGGTGACGAGCATTTCAACGAGGGTAAATCCTTTCTTATGGGAAGCGATGTGCAACATCGTTCCTCCGATGTTCAGAGATATCAAAATTTCTTTTTACTGGAATGGTGAGGGTCAAGGTGTGTTTTTTTGTAGTAGGGGCGGTTTCGGCCATAGTAGCGTGGTGGACGATATCCCTGTTCCAGAGCCTTTTTGCTTAATTTTATTTTGTTATCCTCACCAATATCCAGAACTTTTACTTTGATTTCCTGTCCTAATTTAAGGACATCTCTTATGTTTCTTATCCTGTGACGAGCTATCTCTGAAATATGAAGAAGGCCCACGATGTTGGGGAGTATTTCAATAAAAGCACCGTATTCTTCGAGTCTGACAACTTTACCTGTGTACGTCTTGCCTACCTCTGCTTCAACGGTAATTTCTCTTATCATTTTCCTTGCTTTCTCTGCAGATTCCATATCAGAGGAGGCAATTATTATTTTTCCGTTTTCCTCAATATCTATTTTTGCTCCTGTCTCGTTTAGTATTTTCTTGATTACCTTGCCCCCTGGACCGATTACTTCACTTACTTTATCGGGATTAATGACAAGGGTGAGGATGCGCGGCGCGTAGGGAGATATTTCTTTTCTTGGTTCAGCGATAGCTTCTTTCATCTTCTCTAGGACCTGAATCCTTGCCTTTTTTGCCTTTTCCAGCGCTTCCCTAAGGAGTTCAATCGAAACAGAAGGGACTTTCAGGTCCATCTGGATGGCTGTTATTCCTTTTTCGGTTCCTGCGATCTTGAAATCCATATCTCCAAAATGGTCTTCGAGTCCAGCTATATCAGTCAGAATGGCGTAGCGGTTCCCCTCTTTGATAAGCCCTATGGCTATGCCAGCAGTGATCATTGAGAGGGGAACACCGGCATCCATCAGAGAGAGGACACCTCCGCAGACCGTGGCCATGGAGGAAGAGCCGTTAGATTCGAGAATGTCAGATACAATACGGATTGTATAGGGAAAGTCATCCTCGTCAGGAATTGAAGGCAGAATAGCCTTTTCTGCCAGAGCACCGTGCCCTATTTCCCTCCTTCCCGGTGCTCTCATAAAAGCAACTTCGCCCACACTGAAAGGTGGAAAATTATAGTGAAGCATAAACCTTTTTGAGTCTTCTTCGCCCAGTCCGTTAAGCCGCTGAACATCCTCGAAGGTTCCGAGAGTGACAGTAGCCAGACATTGTGTTTCTCCGCGAGTAAAAAGAGCAGAGCCATGAGTCCTGGGAAGGAGACCGACTTCAATATTAATCGGTCTAATCTCGTCAAAGCTTCTTCCGTCAGTTCTTCTGCCTTCAATTAGAATAAAATCTCTGACCAATCTTTTCTGAATATCATTGAATATTTCCTTGACCTCGTGGCGCTCTTCTTGCTCTTCTTCTGGTATTTTTTCGAGGAGTGAGTCCAGAATTTTTTTTATTTCTTCTTCTCTCTTCTTTTTGGGGATTATCTTGATTGCTTCTTTTAAAGAGGAGGAAATCTCTTTTTCAATTTTACTTATTTTTTCGGAGTCTGGTTTTTTAGCCTCAAAATCTCTCTTTTTTATGTTCAGAGTGGAATAGAGCTCTTTTTGAGCTTTAATTATTTCATTTATTTGAGTTTGAGCAAGATTTATGGCCTCAACTATCTTTTCTTCTTCGATTTCCACGCCTCCAGCCTCTATCATTACTGTTCCTTCCTCTGTACCTGCTACAACCATGTTGAGAGGACTTTCTTCAAGCTGGCTTACGGTAGGGTTGATAACGAATTCTCCGTTGACAAGTCCAATTTTTACGGCTCCGATGGGAGTTGCGAAAGGAATGTCTGAGAAGCATAAAGCTGCTGAAGCTCCAATAATACCTAGAGTATCCGGCTCGTTTTCCAGGTCTGCGGAAAGGAGAAGCGCTACAATCTGAGTATCAAAAAAGTAGCCTTCAGGGAATAGGGTTCGTACTGGCCTGTCAATTAAGCGGCTTATTAAAATTTCTCTTTCAGATGGTTTTCCCTCTCGCTTAAAAAATCCACCTGGAATTTTTCCCGCCGCATAGGTATTTTCGCGGTAATCAACTATGAGGGGAAGAAAGGGCTTGGGTTCCTTTACCTCTTTTTTCGAGGTGGCAGAAACAAACATGATGGTTTCTCCGTAACGGATGAATGCAGAACCATCTGCCTGTTTTCCAACCTTCCCGATTTCAATAGTAAGATTTCGGTTGTTTATGTCGAGGCTAATTGTATGAGACATGTGGGTTTCCGTGGCGTGAATTATTTTCTGAGTTCAAGACTTTTAATAAGGCTTTCATAACGCTTGACATTTTCTTTTTTCAGGTACTCAAGAAGTCTCTTTCTTCTTCCCACGAGTTTCATCAATCCTGTTCTGGAACTGTAGTCTTTTTTGTGAGTCCCGAAATGCTTGATGAGGTTGTTTATCCTGTCTGTTATCAAGGCTATCTGAACTTCAGGGGATCCGGTATCAGAGGGGTGTGTTTGATTTTTTTGGATAATGTTTGTCTTTTCTTCTTTAGTCAGCAATTGTTTGTACTCCTCTTTCATATCTTTGATGCTTTATAGTATCAAAAATGTGGTGGAATGTAAATCAAACGAGCCATCTTTTACTTCTTTTTTTGCATCAGGATTTCTTTCCTCCTCAACAGGTGTTTTGCATATCTGGAGTCAAAGCCACCCATTTTTACTTTAACCTCTTTAAGCTTCTGTTCAATCTCCTCGAGCGTGAGCCTGTTTATCTTTTTTTTCTTTTCTTTTTTTCCTTTCTTTTCTTCTTCTTGTTTTTCTTCTTCTTGCTTTCCTGGCTCTTCTTGTGCGGGCTTTTCTTTAATTTTTTTCTCTTCTGCTTTTTCTTCCTTTTTTTCCTCTTTTTCTCCTTCTTGAGTCTTAGCCTTGTTTTCTTCAGCCATTATCACGCCTCCTTAGATATTAACCAAGCTCATAGTGCGCTCAATTTTTGTTTTTTATTAGTTGAAACTGTAACAAAATCGAGTTCAAGAAAGCAAATACTTTTTATGAGCATCTCGAATTCCGTAATAATTGCGCTCTGAAAAAGCCGCTTGCATTGAAGGTGGGGGCGAGGGGGTTTTTAATTCATTCATCATCATGCATTTTGAGATGCTTCCTTATGAGCTTGAACTGGACTGGGGAATTTAGTATAGTCATCCCCTATGTATTTATTGTATTCACTCCTACTTGCTCTTTCATCGATTTTCCTCTTTCCCTGTTATTTTTTCAAAAAAAAAATTATTAGAGGCGAGAGCCTCAATGTAAAAGCAAGGCTGGGCTGGGGACTGAAACCTCTGAGAAAGGGAGACAACTCATTCTGGATTCATGCGGTATCTGTGGGTGAGGTACTTTCTCTTCAGAAATTGGTGGCTGAGCTGAAAAGAAGACATTCTTCCTGGTTGATTAATTTTTCAACTCTCACACCAACTGGAATGAAAATGGCAGAGGAAAAGCTTAGCGGAGTGGACAATTTCTTTTATCTTCCTTTTGATTTCGCCTTTGCGCTTAGAAAAGCTTATCGTCTTTTCTCGCCCAAGCTATTAATACTCGCAGAATCAGAATTCTGGCCCAATCTTCTAAAAATAGCAAAAGAGAGGAAAGTTAATGTACTCCTTGTCAACGGCAGGATTTCAGAACGTTCTTTCCGCAGATATAAAGCTTTAAGATTTCTGGCAAAAAAAATTTTGAATAACGTAGACCTTTTCCTTGTCCAGACAGAAAAGGATAAAGAAAGGCTGGAGAAAATCGGGGTCGATTCAAGAAAGATTAGATTCGCAGGCAACCTCAAAGCAGAAATTGAACTTCCAATTTTTTCCGATAAGGAAGTGAAGAGGCTGAAGGAAGAGCTTAACATCGGAGCAGAGGAAAAAGTTATTATTGCTGGCAGCACACGGAAAAGAGAAGAAGAAGAGCTTCTCAGAGCACTGGCTGAGACAAAGAAGTTAAGAAGAGATCTGAAGCTCATTCTTGCTCCCCGCCATCTTGACAGAGTGGATGAAGTTGAAAAAATGAGTCGAAATCTCGGTTTCAGGGTGGAGAGGAAAACAAAGCTAGGTTCTCCTCAGGATTGGGATGTGTTGATACTTGATACCCTGGGTGAGCTTGCCCGCTCTTATGCGCTTTCTGATATGGTTTTTGTAGGAGGAAGTCTTGTTCCCTGGGGAGGGCACAATCTCCTCGAGCCAGCTTTCTACGCCAAACCTGTATTTTTCGGTCCCTACATGAAGAATTTTGCCTTTTTTGCTGAAAGGTTTCTCGCTTCTGATGCAGCCCGGATTGTCAACAATTGGAAAGATTTAGCCTTGGCATTCCAGGATATAGGGAGTAAGCAGCAGCAGGAGATGGGGAAAAGAGCAAAATCTACTTTAAATTCCCTTCAAGGCGCAACTGAAAAAACAATCGGAGTTATAGAAAAATTCATGGAGAGGTAAGACTTTGAAAAGGTGGATAAGGTCAGTCTTTGTTCTGCTTATTTTGCTTTCTTTTGGGGGAGGGAAAGTAAGGGCCCAGGATTTCGGGGTTAAAATGTTCTATAATTTTGCCAGGACAGCCTGGATTAACCCCACAGGTTCTGAATTCCATGAGGAGTACGCGAACAAGTATTCTTTAGGTCCTTACCTTGAATTAAGATTCATTCTTCATTTGAGTGTTTCAGCTGAATTTCTTCTGGCCAAAAAAGGAGGAATCATTTCTCTCCCTGGGTTAAAGGGCCAGGAATACAGGCTCACCTATCTTTCTTTTCCGTTTATGCTCAACCTCTACGTTTATCCGGTGGGGACAGTCCAGCTCTTTGTTTCTGGCGGACTCGAATACTCACGGCTTATGAAGGGGGTTATTTTTGACCTTGACCTCGAGACTGAGGTTCAGGAAAGATTGGGAAGCAAGCTCAGAAAAACAGATGTATCATACCTCTTTGGTTTCGGCTTCTTGATTGACCTTGACATCACAAAGGTCAGATTAGAAGGCCGATATTCTGTTAGCCTGAGGGATTTTGTACTTCCTCAATTCTTAGCAGAAGGAGAATCACTGAAGAACAGGTTGGTATCTTTTGGTATAAGCATCAAACTTAATTAACCGCTTAAAAGGTTATAAAGAGTGAAAGAGAGGAAAGTTCTGACAGTTTTAATCGTCACTCTCTTTCTTTTCCACTCTGCCCAGGCTCTTTCCTCTGGAAGAAACGAGGCCACAGAGGAGAGGCTTAACCTTAAATTTTTTTTGAAGGCTGTCCAGGACTTCAAAAACACTCTTATCTCTCCCTTAACCTGGGAAGCAAGGGACTTTCTCACCTTGAGTACAATTGTTGGCACTGGCCTCCTCCTCTACACGGTTGATCAGGAAGTGCAGGATTTGGTCCAGGAGAGGCGAACTCAATTTTCCAACAGTTTCTCCGGTTTTTTTAACACTTTTGGAGATAAATATTTTTTACTCGCCTTCCTAACCGCGCTTTATTCGGCGGGCGAACATTTAGGGGAGAGGTCTTTGAGAAAAACCGCACTTCTGAGTTTCGAAGGAATTATCACCTCCGGGATCATTGTCACCGGGCTGAAAATTTTCCTTGGAAGAGCGAGACCCAGAACAGGAAAGAGAGCTGACACCTTCCACCTCTTCTCAAAAAAGCCTCAATTTTACTCCATGCCCTCCGGGCATGCCTCTTCTGCCTTTGCTCTGGCTACGACAATAGCTGAACAATCGAGTTCAACTTTTATCGATGTCCTGGCTTATACCTGTGCATCATTCGTCGCCCTTTCAAGAGTACACGAAAATGCTCACTGGGTTTCAGATGTTTTCATCGGCTCGGCCATCGGGTATTTTGTGGCCAAAAAAATATGCGCTCTAAACAGGCAGGAGAGAGAGAAAAAGGTGGCAATTATTTTTAACTGGCATTATGGCGGATATTCGCTCACACTCTCTTATTTTTTTTAATCTCCTGGCAGTAATACTCGGGGAGAAGAATGGAGAATGATTAGAGATTCTTTACCCCTTGATGCAAATAGTATATATATTCTATTAAAATGTTTGATGTCATTGCGAGTGAAGCGCGGCAATCTCATTTTCATCGTTCGCGGATGGCGTCTTCGCCATGGGAAATTCTTCTAAAAATGAGAGGAGGTGTGTTATGGAGAAGAAAATAACGCGCAGGGATTTTCTCAAAAATACTTCAAAGGCAGCTGCTCTTGCTGGCCTGGGTAGCTGCGGACTTCTTCTTAAAGGATGCACAAAAGGGAAAGACTTTGATTTAATCATAAAAAATGGCTTGATTTATGATGGCTCTGGAAGGAGAGAGTTCAAGGCAGACATCGGAATAAGGAATGCCTTCATCGAGGCCGTAGGTAAACTGCCAGCTTCAAGAGGAATAAAAGTCATAGAGGCTAAAAACTTTGCCCTCTGTCCGGGATTTATTGATGCTCACAATCATACCGATATCGGTCTTCTTGTCAATCCCAAGGCAGAGAGCATGGTCAGGCAGGGAGTGACGACTCTGGTTAGCGGCAACTGTGGTTCTTCTCCTTTTCCGATTGCAGAGGAGGTTTTCGAAGAGTCAAAGGAGAGTGTGAAAAAAGCATACAACATCGACCTGGACTGGCGGGATATCAAGGGCTTTTTCGCCAGGTTGAAGGAAGGGGGGATGGCCCTTAATTATTCTACCCTTGTCGGTCATGGCGACATAAGAGGAGCAGCCATGGGCTTCAACGACAGGCCTCCTGAGGAGAAAGAGCTTGAAAAGATGAAGCAGCTTGCAGCCCAGAGCATGGAAGGTGGGGCAATCGGAATTTCAACCGGTCTAGAATATGCACCGGGAAGCTATGCCAAACCTGAAGAAATCGCAGAACTCTGCCGCATAGCAGCTCAATTCAACGGAGTTTATGCCACTCACATGAGGAGCGAAGGAGATAAACTTATAGAAGCTCTGGATGAATCGATTGAGGTCGCCCGCAGAACAGGTATCAGCCTCCAGATTTCACATTTTAAGGTTGCCTATCCAAGAAACTGGCATAAAATTGATGAGGCTATCCAGAAAATTGAGAATGCGGAGAGAGAGGGTATTCAGATATTCTGCGACCGCTATCCCTACATTGCCGGTTCAACCGGTCTGAGCTACTATTTCCCTCTCTGGGCAAGACAGGGTACAACTCAGGAATTTATCAATCGGCTCAAGAATCCTGCTCTGGATGCCAAGCTGAGGGCACATGTTGCCGAGCAGGAAGAAAAACTGGGATCATGGGATAAAGTCGTTATTTCTTCAGTCTTTACAGAAAAAAATAAGTGGGTTGAGGGATTGAGTGTGCTCCGGGCTTCGGAGAAAGCGGGGGAAAAACCGTATGATTTCATGCGTGACCTGCTGATAGAGGAAGAGAATATGGTGGGCATGGTAACTTTCATGATGAGCGAGGAAAATTTGAAAAAAATCCTTGCTCATCGTCTTGTAGGCATCGGTTCTGATGCTTCAGCCATCGCTCCTTACGGACTTCTAGGGAGAGGCAAGCCGCATCCCCGCCATTACGGCACCTTCCCCAGGGTGCTGGGTAAGTATGTCCGGGAAGAAAAAGTTGTCTCTATGCCAGAGATGATAAGAAAGATGACTTCACGCATGGCGGAGAAATTCGGTTTCCCCCGAAGGGGTCTGATAAAGAGAAAGTATTATGCTGATATTACTCTTTTTAATCCTGAAACGGTGATAGATAAAGCAACCTGGGCTCAACCCCACCAGTATCCTGAAGGAATTGAATACGTTATTGTCAACGGAAAGGTTGTTGTTGAAAATGAAACTCATACCGGGAATCTGCCGGGGAAAATATTAACAGGGAGTAAAAAAATATAATCTTTCCTTTTCTTAAAGAAGATGAAGAGAATCGCCATTCTCATCTTAATTTCATCGATGTTGCCCTCTACCTTTGTTATTCTTTCTAGAGCTGAAATTCCTGTTAGCGAGAATATCCAGACAGAAACCGGAGTGGTCTTCAGGCTTCTCTGCAGAGCTTTCCAGCCTGGAGAAATTGTTAGAGTCGTTATGAGCAAGGACCCTCCTGTGAAGAACGCTTTCATCCGATTCCTGGGAAATGAATATTTTCTGTCCACCAGCGGAGAAAAATGGGAGGAACAGGCTGTCATCGGCCTCGACCTGGGGCTTGAACCCGGTTCATACCCGATGAAGATATACGTGGAAAATTTAAACGGAAAATGGGAAGTCATCAATAAAGATATACCTGTCTTGGTAAGGAAATTCCCGGTGAAAAAGCTTTGGGTTGAGGAGCGGTACGTAACTCCCCCTCCAAGTGTCAGAGAGAGGATAAAAGGAGAAGCTGAAGTGCTCAACATGGTCTACAGTCTAGTTACTCCACACTGGTTGGCAAGCGGTAACTTTATCCTTCCCTGCGAGGGAGAAGTATTTCAGAATTTTGGAGAGAGAAGAATTTACAACAACAAACCACGTTCCTCACATTCAGGAGTTGACATTTCAGCTCCACAGGGAGAGCCGGTGAAAGCTTCGAATTCAGGATACGTTGTCCTGGCCAATGACCTTTATTTTTCGGGAAACACTGTTATCATCGACCACGGCCTGGGTCTTTTTTCCCTTTACTGCCATCTGTCAAAAATAAAGGTGAGGAGGGGGCAACTGGTGATGAAGGGCAAGGTGATAGGAGAGGTGGGGGCGACAGGAAGGGTTACAGGACCCCATCTCCACTGGGGAATAAAACTTCAAGGAGCCAGGGTTGACCCTTTCTCTCTCCTCACCCTTAATTTTGAGTAAGGTGAAAAGAGGATTTATCTCTATCTATTTCAGATATTCAGCTAGCCAGTCATGAACTGTCTGCCACCAGAGTTTTGCATTCTGCGGCTTGCGGACAAAATGGTCCTCATCAGGGAAATAGAGCATTTTTGAAGGAATCTTCATCCGCTGAAGAGAAGTGAAGAACTGAAATCCCTGAGCGACAGGAACACGGAAATCGAGTTCACCGTGGATGATGAGGCAGGGTGTGTTGAAGTTTTTTACGTAATAACTTGGTGACCATTTTTCGTACATTTTTCTGTTTGTCCAGGGAGTTCCTTTGAATTCCCATTCCGGAAACCACAGCTCTTCAGTGGTTCCGTGCATAGAACGAAGGTCAAAAACTCCTGCGTGGGAGATAAGGCAATTGAAGCGGTCAGTGTGTCCTTCAATCCAGTTTATCATGTAGCCGCCATAGGAAGCACCTGCGGCCGCAAGCTTTGTTTTATCGATGAAGTCATAGCTTGCGAGGACATAATCCAGGCCGCGCATAATGTCTAGATAGGGTTTTCCTCCCCAGTCACCTGTAATTGAGTCAGTAAATTTTTGACCGTAACCAGTGCTTCCGTGAAAGTTGACCATGACTACCACATAACCAGGTGAGGCAAACATCTGAGCATTCCACCTGAAGTGGAAGTTATCACCCCAGGCTCCCTGTGGTCCTCCATGGATGAGCATCACCAGAGGGTATTTTTTCTGAGGAGAGAAAAAGGGAGGCTTAACCATAAAAGCGTGGATATCTTCTTTTTTCGCTCCCTGATACCAGAATTCTTCTAGGGGGTTCATCTCGAGCTTGCTGAGAAGTTCATCGTTTACGTGTGTCACCTGGAAAAGGTCCGATGTCTCCAGGTTGAATGAATATATCTCAGGGGGAGAATTTATGGATTGTTTGACAAAGAAAATGTGTTTGTTGTCTGGAGAGAGACGCAATGAGGTGATGTAATGGTTGTCGAGTATTTTTTTCGCTGTCTTATTCTCTAATTCCACCTTAAAAAGCGCTATCCTTCCCTTTTCTTCAGCAGTGAAGAAGAGAGATGAGCTGTCATGAGACCATAATATTTCCTCCACCGAATAATCGAGTGACTCAGTGAGAGAGAATTTTTCGCCGTTTTTTCTGTCATAAACCACGAGTCTGTATCTATCAGCTTCAAACCCGGGCCTTTCCATGGCCCTGTAAGCAATGTACTTCCCGTCAGGGGAGTAGTGGGGAGAGTTGTCGTTTGCCCTGTTCTCGGTCAACTTTGTTATTTTGTCTCCTGCGAGGGAAATTAAAAAGAGGTCGTTATTCGTTCCGAGGGAAAGCTTTAGCTCAGGGTCGATGTTGCGGACAAAAGCTATCTCATTACCGTCTGGTGAGAAGGTGTAATCATGACTGCTGCCGAGAGATATGGGAGGGGTATCGTAATCACCTGGAGTTAAGTCCTTTACTTCTCCGCCATGGGCAGGGATGAGGAAGAGGTGGTTTCGCTTGTTGTCCCGCCATGAATTCCAGTGGCGGAAAAGAAGTTCAGTGAATACTTTTGCCTTGACCTTGCTCTTCTTTTTCTCTTCCTCTCTTCGTTTATTGCATTCTAAGTCCGGGCAGTCTGGATAGACCGAGGAAACAAAAGCGAGGTTTTTTCCTCTTGGAGACCAGATAACCCCAGAGACTCCGGTTGGCATGTCGGTCAGAGGTCGAGCTTCACCTCCGGAGAGATTTATGAGCCACACCTGTGGTTTTCCATTCCTGGTAGAGATGAATGCTATATTTTTTCCATCAGGAGACCAGCGAGGGTTGAAATCTGCTTCAGGACTGGTAGTTAACCTTCTCATCTCATTGCCAAGAGCGGAAATCAGCCATATATCGCTGTTACCTCGGTTTTCCTCAAGGTCCATCGAGGTGATAACAAAGGCGATTGATTTTCCATCAGGTGATATCTGAGGATCGCTGACACGTTTGATGCGGATGAAATCGTCAAAAGTGATGGGGTGTGTCTGAGTTTCTGCAGAGGAGAATGGAGGGAAAAGAATAGCAGTCGCGAATAAAAATAAAATAAGAGCATATTTTTTCCATCTCTTCTGAGAACCTGTAAATCCAATAAGCTTAATTCTCTTGCATTGTTTCTCCATTTTTTCCTCCATCAAGATTTTACTTAGATTATTCACAAATAATCCAGGCAGTCCTGAATTATTCATATATTATCCATAAAGCCCAGAACAGTAAAGTCTCAAAAGAAGGAAGTTAATTATAAAGACTTTTA
>JBHIDX010000036.1:0-22973 GCA_046760305.1 Candidatus Aminicenantales bacterium | reverse complement strand
ATGAAAATGTTGTTGGACCCGTCCTTGCGAGGAACGAAGTGACGAAGCAATCCCACGCACTGGCGGCCTCTCGTCATTGCGAGCCCTGAAAGGGCGAAGCAATCTCCTACACTGGCGGATATCATAAGACTGCCACGCTTCGCTCGCAGCGGAGGATTGCTTCGCTACGCTCGCAATGACATAGGGCAATGACATGGGGCATTTTCGAACTAACTCAGCTTAATGTAAGGAGGAAAGATGAGACGGGTATTTTTAATCGGTCTTTTATTCGCTTCCCTTCTTCTGAATCTTGCCTGTGTGAAAAAAGAGGTGAGAGATTATCCGATTAAGCCCGTGCCCTTCACCGAAGTTAAAATTGAGGATGAATTCTGGCTCCCACGTATGGAAACCAACCGCACGGTCACCATTCCTTTTGCCTTTAAAAAATGCGAAGAGACAGGCCGCATTGATAATTTCGCCAGAGCTGCAGGCCTTAAGCGAGGACCGTTTGAAGGTTTCAGGTACAATGACTCAGATGTCTTTAAGGTCATGGAAGGAGCTGCCTATTCCCTCAGCCTTCATCCTGACCCTGAGCTGGAAAAATACATGGACCACCTGATCGACCTTATCGCTGCTGCCCAGGAGGATGACGGCTACCTCTACACAACGCGAACAATCGACCCCGAAAATCCTGCCTCTGGAGCTGGAGACAGGCGGTGGTCAAACCTCTGGTCAAGCCATGAGCTCTACAACGTGGGTCATATGTATGAAGCCGCTGTAGCTTATTATCAGGCCACAGGCAAGAAAAAATTCCTCAACGTTGCCCTGAAAAACGCTGACCTGATTGCCGATACCTTCGGCCCGGGAAAGCTCCAAGGCTTCCCCGGCCATCAGGAAATTGAGATAGGTCTGGTCAAACTCTACCGCGTAACAGGTAAGAAGAAATATCTCAATCTGGCAAAATTTTTCCTCGACATAAGAGGACGCCAGGGAAAAAGAGAGAAAAAATTTGAACAGACCTCCCCCTTCTCCATCTACAACCAGGACTGGTATCTTCAAGTACATAAACCTGTGGTGGAACAGGATGAGGCAGTCGGCCATGCAGTCAGGGCAACTTACATGTATTCGGGAATGGCTGACATTGCCGCTCTCACCGGAGATGAAGCTTACCTCAAGGCCATCGATAAAATCTGGAATAACGTAGTCTCCAAAAAGCTCTACCTGACAGGAGGCATAGGCGCACGACACGAGGGAGAAGCTTTCGGCGAAAATTATGAGCTTCCGAACGCAACTGCCTACAATGAAACCTGTGCTGCTATCGGCAATGTTTTCTGGAACTACCGTCTTTTCCTTCTCCACGGTGATGCGAAGTATCTCGATGTTATGGAAAGAACACTCTACAACGGGCTGATTTCAGGCGTCTCCCTGAGCGGCGACCTCTTTTTCTATCCTAACCCCCTTGAGTCGGACGGAAAATTCAGATTCAACCAGGGCGAAACAACACGAAAGCCATGGTTTGACTGTGCCTGCTGTCCGGTAAACATCGCCCGTTTTATTCCTTCCTTTCCCGGTTATGTCTATGCCAATAAAAACAAAGACCTTTACATAAACCTCTTTGTCCAGAGTGAAAGTGCGGTGAGGATGGACAACACCCCTGTAAAAGTTGTGCAGGAGACACGCTATCCATGGGAAGAAAAGGTTAAAATCTTTATCAAGCCAGAAAAACCAGCCAGATTTACTGTTCATGTCCGCATTCCGGGCTGGGCAAGGAACGAGCCTCTCCCAAGCGACCTCTACAACTTTCTCCATACTGATGAAAACAAGATACTTCTCTCCGTCAACTCAGAAAAAATTCCTGTTGAAATAGAGAAAGGTTTTGCACCTATTAACAGAAGGTGGAAAAAAGGTGATGTGATTGATCTTGTTCTTCCCCTGAGCACCCGGCGGGTCATAGCCAACAAACAGGTGAAAGATGACTCAGGAAAAGCAGCCATCCAGAGGGGACCGATTGTTTACTGTTTTGAAGGAATCGATAACGGAGGAAAAGTCCTGGGGCGATCTCTTCCCGACGACATGGTTTTTGAAGCCCGATTCCGTCCTGATTTACTCGGGGGAGTGACTGTACTTTCAGGTATGAGTACCCAAAGCAAGGAAAAACTGGTTGCTATCCCCTACTATGCCTGGTCCCATCGGGGAAGAGGTGAAATGGCAGTCTGGCTTCCCCGAAAATAAAAAACAGTCATGATAACAGCACCAAGATTATCTCCCCTTAAAGCTCCCCTGCCTCTTTTCCAGAAAAGCAGACACACCTTCTTTTTTATCTTCTGTGGTGCAGGAAAGGGCATGGAGAAAGGATTCAAGGCTGTATCCGGAAGAAGCGCCTCCTTCGATTCCTCTGTTAACTGCTTCCTTGGCAAACATCACAGCCAGCGGCGGCCGGGAGGCAATCTTACGGGCAAGACTCAGGGCCTCTTCCATCAGTTTTTCCTGAGGTACGACTCTGTTAACGAGCCCTATTCTCAAGGCTTCCCGGGCATCGATAAAATCACCGGTGAGAATCATCTCCATCGCCCTCCCTGGCCCCACAAGCCGCGGCAGGCGCTGGGTGCCTCCATCGCCGGGAATTATGCCTAGCTTTACTTCAGGTGCTCCAAACTGTGCTTTCTCAGAAGCAATCCTGAGAGAACAGGCAAGAGCGAGTTCAAGTCCTCCGCCCAGAGCATAACCGTTAACAGCAGCAATCACGGGCAGGCGCAGGTTCTCTATCCGTGAAAACAACTGCTGTCTCTGCTGGGAAACCCTGATACCCAGCTTCGCATCGCGGTCAACGAGTTCGCCAATATCAGCCCCGGCAACAAAAGCTTTATCTCCGCTTCCAGTAACAATGAGCACTCTCAGCTCCTCATCTTTTTCAACCTCATCCAGAAAATGACTCAACTCAGAAATAAGCTCATTGGAGATGGCATTCAGCTTCTGAGGCCGGTTGATGGTCAGGATCCCGATACTGCCCTCTTTTTTAAAAATAAGTGTTTTGTACATTGTTTTCCCCCTTTTTCAGGTAAAGGCCTTCACACCGAGTTCATAGGCACCGATAATCAGCTGCTGAATCTGAGAAGTTCCTTCATAAAGGGTGTTTATCCTCGCATCTCTGTAAAAGCGCTCGACATCATACTCTCCTGAAAATCCATAACCTCCGTGAATCTGAATCGCCTTGTAGGCCACACGGTTAACCATTTCACTGCAGTAGTACTTGGCAATAGAGGTTTCCCGCGTGTTGGGCACCCCTTTATTCTTCAGATATCCGGCCCGGTAGACAAGAAGGCGGCCTGCCTCACACTCGACTACCATGTCGGCAATCATCTGCTGGATGAGTTGAAAGCTGGCAATTGGTTTCCCGAATTGAACCCTCTGCTTGGAGTATTCCTTGCAGATATCGATGCAGCCCTGAGCTGTGCCCACGCATCCTGCGGCCACGGTGTAGCGACCGAAATCGAGAGTGCTCAGAGCAATCCTGAACCCTTTGTTCACCTCGCCCAGTACGTTCTCTTTTGGAACCCTGCAGTTCTCGAGAAAAATCTCTCCTGTGTTAGAGGCCCTCAGCCCGAGCTTGTCATGAATATCCCTGGTGGAAAATCCTTCAAAGCCCCGCTCTACCAGGAACCCAGTGATTCCCCTTGCACCGGCCTGGGGGTCTGTCTTGGCATAAACAATGGCCAGGTCCGCTATCCCGGCATTGGTAATCCATGTTTTCTGGCCGTTAAGCACATAAAAATCTCCATCTTCGACAGCGGTTGAAACCATGCTTGCCGGGTCGCTCCCTGCATTCGGCTCTGTAAGTCCATAACATCCTATCCATTCCCCACTCGTCAGTTGGGGAAGGTACTTCTTTTTCTGCTTTTCTGTCCCGAATTTATATATGGGAAGCTCGACGAGCGAAACCTGGACAGAATATGTCCCCCGCATGGATGAATCCACCCTGCCAATCTCTTCAGCTACGATGGCGTGGCTGATATAATCAAAACCTGCTCCACCGTATTCTTCGGGAATGGGTGTTCCCATAAAGCCCAGCTCTGCCAGTTTTTTAAAGATTTCACGCGGAAACCTGCCCTTTTTGTCATTTTCGCTGGCCACAGGAGCAATCTCTTCCCTGGCAAACTTGCGAATCGTTTCCTGAATCATGAGCTGTTCTTCGTTAAGGTCAAAATCCATCTTTTCCCTCCTTTCAAACCCAACTATTTATTAAAATAAGGCATTGTCCCAAAGAAGCTTGTTTACACGTCGTTGCGAGCGTAGCGTGGCAATATGTCATTGCGAGCATAGCGTGGCAATATGTCATTGCGAGCGTAGCGAAGCAATCCTCCGCTGCGAGCGAAGCGTGGCAGTCTTATGATATCCGCCAGTGTAGGAGATTGCTTCGCCCTTTCAGGGCTCGCAATGACGAGAGGCCGCCAGTGCGTGGGATTGCTTCGTCGCTCTGCTCCTCGCAATGACCTCGACATGCTCATGCGTGGGATTGCTTCGGCACTCCGTCCCTCGCAAAGACAGATTGCCGCACTCCCTTCGCTACGCTCGCAACGACTTTTTATCCCGGCATTTTGGGACAAAGCTAAAGTCAAAAAGTCCTCTGCTGGAGCTGACTGCTGTTTCTCAGTATTTATAGAACCCCTCTCCTGCTTTCCTGCCCAGCTTTCCTTCCTCCACCATTCTCTTTATTACTTCTGGAGGTCGGTAGCGCTCATCCTTCAACTTCTGGTAAAGGGTCTCCATTTTCGCCAGATGCACGTCAAGTCCGATCATATCTATGAGTGCCAGAGGTCCCATGGGCAGTCCGGCTCCGAGCTTCATGGCTTCGTCAATGTCCTCAGCAGAGGCAATTCCATCATCGTAGATAACAGCAGCTTCGTTCAGAAGACCAGCCAAAACCCGGCTCACAATTCCAGCCGGCGCTTCTTTCTGAGTCACAATCGGAGATTTTCCCAGTTTCTCAGCAAAGCTTCTGGTGGCAGCCACTGTCTCCTCGGAAGTCTTTTCTCCTCTGATTATCTCCACCAATTTCATGATAACGGCCGGATTGAAGAAATGCATGCCGATTACTTTATCCGGCCGCGAGGTGGCTGAGGCAATTTCACTTATGGAAAGGGCAGTGGTGTTTGTGGCAAGAATGGTTCCAGCCGGGGAAACAGAATCAAGCTTTCGAAAAACATCTTTCTTGATGTCCATATTCTCAGTCACTGCCTCAACAACAAAATCACTCTCAGCAGCGGGCTCTATTCCGGCTGACCAGCGAATTCGAGAAAGGACAGAGTTCATTTCTTCTTCTGTAATTTTGCCCCTCTCCACCCTTCTCTTAAGGCCTCCTTCGACCTTTGTTCTGGCTTTGTCTATTATCTCCCTTGAGACATCGACTACCGTTACCTCGTATTCCTGCTGGGCGCAGAGCTGGGCTATTCCAGCTCCCATTACGCCTGCTCCAACGACCAAAGGCTTTTTTACCTCCATTGTTCACTCTCCTTTTTAAAACTGATTAAGATTCTCAACCACGAGAGCAACTCCCTGGCCGCCCCCAATACAGAGGCTCACCAGCCCCAGTTTCTTTCTCCTGTCCCTAAGGGCATAGAGCAGCGTGGTCAGTATCTTTGCCCCGGTAGCTCCCACTGGATGCCCAAGAGCTATTGCTCCACCGTGGACGTTAACCCTGGAACGCTCCCATTCAAGCTCTTGCTCCACGGCCAGTATCTGAGCGGCAAAGGCCTCGTTGAGCTCGATGAGATCGATGTCATGGAGTGAAAGGTCTGCTCTCTGGAGTGCTTTTTTGACAGCGGGCACGGGTCCGATGCCCATCACTGCTGGGTCAACACCCGCGTGGGCGTAAGAGATTATCCTGGCCAGGGGTTTAATACCCAGTTCTTCTGCTTTTTTCTCGCTCATGACCACCACTGCAGAAGCAGCATCACAGAGAGCACAGGCATTTCCGGCTGTAACAGTCCCCTCTTTCTTGAAGACAGAAGGAAGCCTCGCCAGCTTCTCCACCGTAACTCCCTCACGCGGGATTTCTTCTGTGTCGAAAATTTCTGTCTTTCCTTTACCAACAGGCACTTCTATTGCAAGTGTTTCTTCCTTAAACTTTCCTTCTTTAACTGCCTGAACCGCTTTTTTCTGGCTGTCAGCAGCAAAAGAGTCCTGCTCCTCGCGGCTGATGTTGTACTTTTCAGCCAGTGTCTCGGCTGTCACCCCCATCAGATGCCCCGCTAAAGGACACATAAATCCATCGCGGTGCATGATGTCGACCAGTTTACTGTCACCCATCCTGTTCCCCCACCTTGCTCCTTCAACAATATAAGGAACCCGGGAGGTGTTTTCAGCTCCCCCAGCAATGACCACTTTCGCATCTCCAGCTTTAATCATCTGGGCTGCCAGAGTTACTGCTCTAAGAGAAGAACCACAGCGCTCGTTAACCGTAAAGGCAGGAACATCGACAGGCAGGCCTCCTTTGACTGCGGCCAGCCTTCCTATGTTGGGGCCGAGTCCAGCCTGCCATCCTGTTCCAAACACAACCTCATCCACTGCAGCCGGTTCAATTCCTGCTCTCTTTACTGCTTCGCCGATAACCAGGGCACCAAGCTCTACGGCAGAAACATTCCTGAAGGCGCCGCCGAATTTACCTCCCGCAGTCCGAACCGCACTCGCTATGACTATATCACCCATAAAACACCTCCTTAAATCTTTGGTATGATTCTTCTTTTCTCCATACTTCACCATTACCCGGCTTTTCTCTTAAAATCCTTACCCCCTCTGCAATTCTCTAGCTGTGTCCGGATTTTTATCTTTAACCATGGTGAGAAACCCGTTCCTGAAATGAAAATTTATTATAGCTTTAAAGGCCTGTCAACAATAACCTGAATCTTGAGGAGAAAAAAATGTTACTTTTTCTTTCTCCTGCGCAAGATGCGCAGCAATCCGGATAATTTTTCCCTGAAAACACTAGCTCTGACAAAATAAGGTCCTTCTTCAGGTTTTATCCATTTAACATATTTTCCCTTTTTAAGGGGGTGGGATTCTCTGCCAATCCCGATTCTGAATTCCCCCTCTCTGGTGTGAATGATGGCTACATTCACCTCCCTGTCTTCAGGAGAAACATAGCGTGTGGAAGCAACAACTCTGTCCCGGCGGGGTTTTTTCTGAACAATATACTTCTCAGGAATTGGCTGCGGCATCTCTTCCTCCACCAGACCCTCCCTGGGCCTGGTGGGGACTGCTCTCTCAACAATCCCGGCAATACAGGTGTTGCCGAAACCGCTCATGTTAAACCAGAGCCCGTAGTTCAAATGGGGAAGTTCGTCTTCGAACATATCCCTGTACTGAGCGTGGCCCCTGAGCTGCCAGACAAGCTCCACGAGCTGAGCACCTCCAGAGGCACCCAGAGGGTGGGTTCTGGCCAGAAATCCTCCTGAACGGTTGACATATTGATTCCTGTCTTTTTTGTTTTTCTCTTCAAGCACAAACCTGTAACCTTTACCCCGGGGGCAGAAACCCAGGTCCTCGGCAATTATCCAGGGAACAGGCTTAAAGGCATCATGAAGCTCGCAGAGGTCAATCTCCCAGGGATTGAGAGAAGCTTCCCGGAAAACATCCTGGCCTGCAGTCACAGCCGCATCAAGAGAGATAAGAGTTTTCCTTTCTGTAATTTTTATGTTATCAAAGGCAGATTTTACAGCCGTCAGTTTTACATCAGTAGGCTGGGGAACGAGGTAAACCGCACCCGCTCCGTTATAAGAACCGCTGCAGTCAAACTTCCGCAGAGGCTCAGCAATAATGCGGTTAATTTCCGGGTCATCATACTCTTCTCTCGAGACAGACTTTTTAAAGTAAGCATAATCGTTCAGAGCTCCGTAGCCGAGGCTTCTCACGCTCATCTCATAACAGACGTTCCTGAATTCTTTCTCAGAAACCCTGTAAACATCCATGTACTCGAGGCCTGCCAGAGCAGCAACAGCAGGCATCTCTCCCAGGCCCCTCTCCCTTTCTTCCTCATCAATTACTGTCGAAATCTGGGTTGGGATTTCCTCGTTCCTGAGCTTGCCCTTCATCTTTTCTCCAAAGCAGACAAGAACTTTCTGGCCTGAAGAAGCCAGCTTTTTCCCCAGTTCGATGGCAGCAGCGCCCGTGGCTGAACCACGCTCGACGTGGTAAATCTCCATGTTCCTCGGAAACTGCATCTCAATTCCGACCAGAGAGTCGAGGCCTGTCTGCCGGGCGAAGCCAATAGGGTCCATGCAACCTATAACCAGACAATCGGGATTTATCCGGGAAGTATATGATTCAGAGTCCTTCAGGGCTCGACGGCAGGCATCGGCCAGCATTTTTCCGATGGGCCTGAAATCCTTGCCAAAAGGAGTCAGCCCCACTCCAGCAATATAGACATCTAACATCGATTTTTTCACCTCTTGTATAATAGGACTGATTTTTTTCATTCTTATTTTATAAGATAAATCAAGAACTGGCAACGCTAAGGAAAGAGGATTTCTTGACCCCTCACCGGTGCTGCTCTATAATAGCCGTACGATCAAGGAAGAGGATCCACCTCATGACCAGCCACACAATCGGAATCATCGGCGCAGGACCTGTGGGAAGCATAATGGCTGCCTATCTCGCTCGAAATGGTGAAGTCATATACATCGTTGACCTCAAGGAAGAACTTATAAAGGCTATTGAAAAAAAAGGTATTACTCTCACCGGTGTTGGCGACTCATTCACCCAGCGCGTAAAAGGAACAGGAACTTCCATCTCAAGCCTCAGCAGGTTTGGTGTCAAGCTTATTTTTGTGGCCACCAAATTCACTTTTCTCGATTCCATCCTTGAGGAGATAAAAGCGGTTTTCAGGCCCAGTCAGAAGCTGGTCCTTCTACAGAATGGGATTGACAATGAAGACAGGGCAGCCAGAAAGCTGGGTGAGAAAAATGTTCTCAGGTTTGTCGTTAATTACGCAGGAATGATTGTTGAACCTGGAAGAGTAAAAATGTCCTTTTTCCATCCGCCAAATTACATTGGATGTCTTTCCCCTGAAGTCGAGCCTATTGCGCGGGAAATTGCTGAATTCATTACTGATGCTGGTCTCAAGACTGAATTCTGCCCAGATGTGAAAAAATATGAATGGCGAAAAACAATCCTCAACGCAGCCATGATGCCTGTCTGTGCTGCAACTGGTCTGACGATGAAAGAGGCCATCTCATTTGAGCACACACGGTATCTCTGCGAGCAGATTCTGCTGGAATCGATAGAGGTGGCAAAAAAAGTCGGCTATGAGTATGAGGAGGACTTCTTCGAAAAAAGTATGGCCTATCTTTCAGGTGCGGGCCATCATAAGCCCTCAACATCAATCGACCTCGAAGCTGGTAACCCGATCGAGTACATATTTCAACCCATCATTGACTACGGCAAGAAACTCGGCTCCCCAACGCCTGTACTCGAGTCCCTGACAAGAGTGGTCAGAACTCTGGAGAAAAAAAACTTATTAAATCTATAAATTCGTGTTGAAAATGGGAAAAAGATGGTATAGCATTTAAGTAGTGAATAACAAAATTTTAACACGAATAACATTTCCCGCTTCATACCAGGAAAAGCTCATTCCTAAATTAATATTTATACAGGAGTTATAAATGATTAAGCTCTCAACAAAGGGCAGGTACGGAGCCCGGCTCATGCTTAATCTGGCTCTTCATTACTCAAACGGAAACGAGGCAGTCATACTCAAAAACGTCTCTAAAGAAGAAGATATATCTATTCGGTACCTGGAACAGATAATCATCCCCCTCAAGATTGCCCGACTTGTAAAAAGCATCCGAGGAGCAGGAGGAGGCTACACTCTGGCGCGACCTCCTTCTCAAATCAGGTTAAGAGAAATCCTCCATGCACTCGAGGGTTCGTGCTGTCTTGTCGATTGCGTTGAGGACCCTGATTACTGCGACCGCATTCCGACCTGTGCAACTCATGAAATATGGAAAAAGGCGACCATGATGCTCAAGGAATATTTCGAGAGCATCACTCTCGATGACATCATCAAGCTGGCCAAGAAGAAAAGCCTGGAATCAAAAAGAAAGACAGCCTAGAGGGGGCACTTAAAAGGTTATAATAAACTCTGTACCACCTTTTCTCCGGAGTGTAATTCTACCTTTTATCTGCTTAACAAATCCGATTACAAGTTTCATCCCCACTGTATCTGGGCGGCGATAATCCAAACCCTCGGGAAAGCCAATTCCATCGTCAGCCACAGCCAGCCTGTTTTTTCCGCTCTTGGTGGCCTCAAGCGTAACATGAATTTCTCCCTCTCTACTTCCTGGAAAAGCATGCTTTAAAGAATTTGTGATCAGTTCGTGGAGAATCATGCCGCATGGAATCGCTCTCTGAATGTCAAGATAAACATCGCTGATGTCCATTCTGAGACGTATGTTCTCGATTCCTCTGCCATACTGTGAAAACAACTGCTTGGTCAGGCTTCGAGCAAAATAAGAAAAATCAATCTTTCTCAGGTTTTTAGCACGATAAACTTTCTCATGCACAAGGGAAATGGATTTTATTCTCTCCTGGACATAATTAAATATCCGGACTGCTTTTTCATCCTCAAGACCCTTTGACTCATGAGACAGAATTCTGGAAATAACTTCCAGAGTATTCCTAGGCCGGTCCTTTATTTCTTCCAGGAGTAAATCTCTCTCCTTGAGGGTAGTCATAATCAACTCTTCGGCAATTTTTCGCTCAGTAATATCTCTGACAACACTTAAAATTACTTTCCTCCCCCTGTAGTTCATCCGACGGGCACTGACTTCAACCGGCATGATGCTCCCATCTTTCCTCCTGTCGCCTGATTCAAAAACTGCCACTCCTTCCTCATCAAGCCTTTTTGTTCGTTCATTTATCAACTTCTCAAATTCAGCGGAGACTAAATCTCTGAGGGACATACTGAGCATTTCTTCTTTTGTATAGCCCAACCTCTGATACATATTCAGGTTGACATCGATTATTTTTCCTCTGGTATCATGTAATAGACAACTTTTCTTGTTTCAGATATTTATATTTCGTATAATAACTATCTCTATTATAGATATTATCAAATCATGACCAGCATAAGAGACTGGAGTATCAAGTACAAGATAATACTCCATGTTGCTGTTATCGGCATAATCACAGCCCTTTTCCTTACTTTCCTTTACATAAAAACACAGAAAAATATCATCCACTCTATGAGTATTCAAGGCTCTCAACTGGCAAGCTCGTTGATAAAAATCGGCCTTCGCTCGGCCATGGAGGAGGGTGAGCCCGAAAAAGTTCAATCCATAATTCAAGAAATTTCTCACTCCGATTCAATAAAGAAGATACGTATCCTTTCTCCTCAGGGAAAAATCCTCCGCTCCTCTGATATCAAGGAAATTGGAGCTTTAATTGGAGAAGAAAGCTTTAATTCGCTTAAAAATCTCCTCTCCGGGCAAGAGGACTCCGCTGTTTTTTTCCTCCGCAAGAAATCTACCATGCAGAACCTGAGTCTTATCAGGAACAGCGAAGAGTGTTTTGAATGCCATTCTCCTTCCCAGAAGATAAACGGCCTACTGGATGTTAGTGTTGATTACACTTACAGTTCATCACTTCTTAAAAGAAGTCAAATACAGGGAGTCTTCATTGGAGTTCTGTCTCTGATTATCCTCAGTTTGATAATTCTCCGACTTTTCCAGAAGCTCATCAACACTCCTTTATCCCTGCTTAAGGAAAAAATGAAGAAGATCCAGGAAGGAAACTTTGACATAAGCATCCCACCGATGAAGAACGACGAAATCGGGAACCTGGCCAGCAGTTTCAACATTATGGTAAAAAAGCTCAAGGAGGCCAATCAGAAAATTGAAGAACTACACCACCAGCAGATGGAGAAAGCAGAACACCTCGCTTCTCTCGGGGAACTGGCGGCCGGACTTGCCCATGAAATAAAAAATCCTGTCGCTGGCTTAAAAGGAGCTCTGGAAATTATGATCCAGAAAACAGACCCTTCAGACCCGAAGAAAGAAATATTCTCAGAAATGCTTCTCCAGGTGGAACGAATCCACAGAATCACTCAGGACCTTCTAAGCTATGCCAAGCCGAAAGAAATGAGTTTTCGGCTGGTCAATCCTAATGAATGTGTGGAGAATGCCATAAAATTAGCTAGGCCCCAGACTGATAGTAAGGAAATAAAGGTTATTTTTCAGCCGGTTTCAGCGAAGACACTGGCCCGGATGGATACAGACAAGATTCAGGAAGTTATGCTCAACCTTCTCCTGAACAGCGTCTCAGCCATAAAGAAAAAAGGAGTGATAGAAATCAAGCTGGAAAAAAACAGGAAAAAAGAGCTGAAAATTACCTTTTCTGATAACGGTTCAGGGATAAAAAAAGAACACCTTCCCCTGATATTCAATCCTTTTTTCACCACCAAAAGCAGGGGGACAGGACTCGGACTTTCCATCTGCAAGAAAATCATAGAAGCTCACGGAGGCTCAATCCTTGTCAGGAGCAAAGAAGGGAAAGGGACAACGTTTCATATCGGGCTACCGGTGATTGAAAATGGAGAAGACCAATGAGAAGGAAGAAAATTCTCATCGTTGATGACGAAAAGCTCATAAGGTGGAGCATCGCCCAAAAGCTCGATGCATGGGGACATGAAACAATCCAGGCTGAAAACGGGAAAAAAGGCCTTCTTCTCTGTGAAGAGGAGCTTCCAGACCTGATAATACTTGACATAAAACTGCCGGACGGAAAAGGGACAGACTTCCTGAAAGAGTTCAAGAACAAATTCCCGGATATCCCGGTTATCATGATTACTGCTTTTGGTATCATTGAAGACGTGGTGACTGCCATGAGGAGAGGCGCTTATGATTTCATTACCAAGCCCATTGATTACACCAAGCTCCAGAGCACGATAAAGAACGCTGTTGAAACAGTCTCCCTCAAACAGGAAATAGCTTATTACAAAGAAAAAGAAAAAAAAGAATTCAATCTCAACCAGGTTGTTGCCGTCTCCAGAAAAATGCGCGACCTGCTGGAAATGGCAAAAAAAATTGGCTCCAGCGAGGCTTCCATCGTCCTTCTTCAGGGAGAAAGCGGCACCGGAAAAGACCTCCTCGCCCAAGTAATCCACCACCTCAGCCGGCGGAAGGAGGCTCCTTATCTGGTCATTAATTGCTCTGCAATACCTGAGAATCTTCTTGAAAGTGAGCTTTTCGGCTATGAAAAAGGAGCCTTTACTGATGCTAAAAGACAGAAAAAGGGGTTAATCGAACTCGCTGACAGCGGGTCCCTGTTTCTCGACGAGATTAGCTCTCTCAATCTCCATCTTCAGGCCAAGCTCCTCAGATTCCTCGAAACACATACTTTCAAGAGAGTTGGGGGTCTGAAAGACATTGAAGTGGACATCAGAGTTATCGCTGCTTCCAACCAGGATATAGAACAGGCCTGCAGGGAGGGAAAATTCAGAAGAGACCTTTTTTACAGGTTGAACGTCTGCCCACTATTTATTCCCTCCCTCAGAGAAAGAAAGGAAGATATCATCCCCCTTGCCAACCATTTCATCTCTTTATACAACACAAAATTCAGGAAAAGCATAAAAGGCATCAGTCGGGAAGCAAAAAAGCTTCTCCAGGTCTACGACTGGCCTGGAAATGTGAGAGAATTAAGAAATGCTATTGAGAGGGCAATGATTTTCGAGGAAAACACCCAGATTACAACTCAATATCTACCGATTCAACTTGAATCTAATTCTTCTGCTTTGAGGAAAGGTGAAATTGAGACTTTCATCAGAGAAAGCCTTTCCTTAGAAGAAATTGAGAGAAATATTTTCATAAGTGTTTTAAAGAGAACAAATGGAAACCAGTCTCAGGGAGCCAAGCTTCTCAGCATCACCCGGGACACTCTGCGCTACAGAATAAAAAAATTAAAAATCAAGCCCGAAGATTATCAATCCTCCTGATCTTCCTCCTCTTCTTCTTCTCATCGTTCCTCCCTTTCATTCTCTCTTTTTATTTTAGACTGTTAAATCTTCCTTAATCTGCTGAGATAGAAAGAAATCATGAGGAGAGATTTAACCCAATTGCGGGGCAAAACACACACTTTTTTTCCTGTTTTTTTTCAATTTAAAACCCGATTCGTATTTTGCTTAATATCAACAATATAAAACATCGAATTTCCGGTCCAGGTTGGCACAAATATTGCTCTTATGAAATAGAGAATAAAGGTGTACAGAATTCTAGTAATAGACGATGACAAACTCATCCGCTGGTCACTCCTCCAAATGCTCACTCAGGAAGGATACGAGGTGGTGACAGTTAAATCTTCCTGTGAAGCTGCCGATGTTCTCCACAGAAATTCATACAACTTAATCTTCGCTGACATTGAGAGCGTTGAAGAGCATGAGATTGACATCATCGACGAAATCCGCAAATCACAAACGTCAGCCAAAATAGTTATCATGTCTGCTTCCTCCAGAAATCAAGTCCAAAGCCTGGCCGAGCCATCCCTGATTTTTTCCATTATCGAGAAACCCTTTAGCAGTGAGGAAATAAAAGAAATTGCCAGAAAGGCTCTCCGCGGATAACTCTAGCGAAAGGAGGTGAGAATGAAAGAGATAAAAAAAAAGAAGCGGGAAAAAGGAAATATTTACTTTAATCTTCTTGCTCGAACACAAAAGTCCGGATCCAAAAAAAGAATGTTAGGAGGTGCAATTTGCATAAAAAGAAAAAGTTACCATTGATAGCTGTCGGGCTTTTGAGTATGGCCTTCCTCATCGTGGGCATCCTTCTTGGAGGAAAACCGGCTATGACTGCCGGGGAGTTCGAAACATGTGCAGATTGCCATGAGGATGTGGTGAAAGCCTTCATCTCAAAACCGCATGCAGCCGTTATCTCAGACTGCACTGCCTGTCATGGGTCTGCTGAGAAGCACCTTGAAGAAGGCGGTGGAGCGACAATTTTTGCCTTCAAAACAACAGATCTTCCTGGCAGAAAGGTAAAAATGTGTCTTGCCTGCCACACAAAAACTACTCCCAGATTCATGGTCAGCCCACACGGGAAAGCTGCCATGGACTGCACCACCTGCCACAGCGTTCATTCAGAAAAGGCCAAACCATCTCTACTCAAGACAAGTGCTCTCAAGAGCTGTCTCTCCTGTCACGAAGATATTTTTTCACTCTTTGAACTGAACGAACGGCACCGTCTCCAGGAAGGAATAATGGGATGCACCACCTGCCATGACCCTCATGAGCCAGCAGCAAGAGAAAGACTTGGAGGATTCAAGCACGAAGCCTGTCTGCGCTGCCATACTGATAAAGGCGGCCCTTTTCTCTACGAGCATTTATCATCAAGAATAGAAGGCTGCACCTCATGCCACGAGGTACACGGAAGCCCCAACCGGCACATGCTGACCCACCAGAGTATCTCTGACCTCTGCTTCAGCTGTCATGCCACTGCCCCGTCCTGGCACAGCCGTTTCGATTCCTATTCGACCAACTGTACCACCTGTCACTCAACAATTCACGGCTCTAATCTGAGCAAATTCTTTCTGAAATAGGAGGGATGAAGTGCGAAAAACAAAGATTTTCTTACCGGTAATTATAGTCTGTCTTTCTTTTACACTTACTGCTTTCCTTTATGCTGATGAGGAAGAGGGCACATTTTCCGGCAAATTCCTCTTCGGGTACAGAGCAGTAAGCACCACCGGAGAACTGTTCAAGTATAAGGAAGATATCAATCTCGATGACGGAGTGAGGCTCTTCAACCTCAGCCTTCATTACATTCCTGGCGGAAACCTAAAAAAGCTCATGGACCGTCTTGACCTCAACGTCTATAACTTCGGAGGCGACCCGTTTGAAACTTTTGGACTCTCGATTCAAAAATACGGTAGGTATAAATTCAGGTACGACCGGAAAAAAGCCGCCTACTTTTACCATGACCAGCATCGGGAAGGAGGCGAGCTCTACGACCTCCACACTTTTGATTTTGAAAGGAGAATAGACAGCGGATGCCTCAACATCTTTCTGGGAAAAAACGTCGATTTCTACCTCAACTTTGACCGCTATACAAAGAAGGGAGAGAGCGTTACCACTTTCGACATCAGCAGAATTGAATTCGAGATGAACAAGCCCATAGATGAAGATGCAAAGCTGATAACTCTAGGCGTAAATCTCCATGTGAAGCGCTACTCACTCCTCCTCGAAGAAAAAATCCAGGAATACAATAACGTAAACAGCCTCTTCCTCCCCGGTTATGCAGATGGTGGAGAAGGTGCACGTTATCCTTCCGCGCTCTATTATTTCGACTCCAGTCAGCCCTATGACCTGAAAACATACACTCATTCAGCAAAATTTAACGCTACCCCATTAAACAATCTCTTCCTCTCAGGTTCTTTCCAGACAAGCAAACAGAGTATGGACCTTACTTATTCTGAAGATGCAGAGGGAATCAACTATCTTGGTCAACAATTTGAATACAGCTTCTCCGGAAGCGGGAGCTTTGAACGGAAGATTCAGCTCTATGACCTCGATGTAACTTACCTGCTCTTCAACAGGCTTGCCCTGGTTGGAGCGGTTCGCTACCATAATTTCGACCAGAGCGGTTCCATGGATGTTGGGCTCGAAGATGAGTACTTCAGTGAGGATTCGACCTTGAGCTACAACACTCTTGGTTTCGAGGGCGGCGTTCAGTATCAGGTTTCCTCTGGATTTGCACTCACGGCTGGATACAGATGCGAGACGAGAACTCTCGACAACATCGAAACCGTGACCTATGAATTCAAGACAAGAAGAAACGGATATTTCGGCAATCTGAAGTGGAACCTGCTGAAAAAACTCAAACTAACTCTTGATTACCAGCGCGGAGACTTCAGCGACCCCCTTACTCTCATCGGACCCACAAGCTTTGACAGATTCAGAGCCACGGCAAAGCTGAGAATGAGCAGCTTCGTGTTTTCAGGCTCCTATCTGTGGACCAAATCCACAAGCGAGATTTATACCGATACCTGGATTTCCACCAGGAATCAGTTCAACCTCAGAGCCGGGTATCACACTAAGAATATCAGGATATCAGGTGGATATTCCTACATCGACATAGAGCGCAGTGGTGACAGAACTGTCTGGTACCCTCCCTCCTGGAGCGGACCGGCCGGAACTTTTCTCTGGGAAATCCTTTACGAGGGAAAATCCAGCCTCATAGACGCGGTTGCTTCACTGAACTTCACCGAGAACTGGAGACTAGGAGGATACGCAAACTGCTACACCAACAAAGGATTCTGGGAGATATCAAGAAAGATGGTCAAAGCATACCTGGAATATGTGTTCGAGTGCGGAATTGCAGCTCAGGTAGGCTACAGGTTTGCTGACTTCAAAGAAAAGCTTTCAGGCTACAACGACTACAAGGCAAATATCTTTGAATTTTCCTTTGGCTATCGCTGGAAATAAAGAGAGGAGGATGAGATGTTAAAAAAACAGAAAATAGTTACCATCTTGACCGTTTCTCTGGTAATCATTGCCCTCGGCTTCCTCTCTGTCACGGCCAAAACAACCAAAGTCAGAATTCTCTCTAAAAAGTCACATGCGGAAAGACTCTGGCAGACTTCAGGCCATGCAGACACAACAGCCGAAGCCTTCAGGCACTGGGACGAAGATGGTGAAATACCGAACTACTGTGCCAAATGCCACAGCAGGTATGGTTTCATCGATTTTTTAGCTGACGGGTCTGTGGACAGCAACGCTGCTCTGGGTACCACGGTCGATTGCCAGACCTGCCATTCAGATGAAGAACGAGGTATCGTAAGGACTCACACCACAGTCACCTTTCCTTCAGGCGCACAGTTTGAAAACCTGGGACATGAAGCTCTGTGCATGGAATGCCACCAGGGAAGAGAATCGACTGACAGCGTCAACGAGCACATCGATGCCGCAGGTGTCCCTGATGATGACACTCCGAGTCCGAACCTCAGCTTCAGGAACATTCACTACTACGCGGCAGCAGCATCTCAGTTCGGCACCTGGGCTAGAGGCGGTTATGAGTATGAAGGAAAGTCATACGATGCCCGCTTCTCCCACATCAAGGGCTACAATGCCTGCATCACCTGCCATAATCCTCACTCGCTCGAGGTAGATTTTGAGCGCTGCAGCACCTGCCACTCTGATACCGGTCCGAAAAACATAACTTTCCCTGGTTCATTTTTCTCCGGTCTCAAGGACCCGAGGAATATTCGCTACTACGGCTCTTTCACAGACTACGATGGCGACGGAGATATGGAGGAGGGAATCTACTATGAAATTCAGACTCTCCTCAACAAACTCTACCAAGCAATCCAGGCTTATGCGGCCAATGTGATCGGAGCTCCGATTGTGTATGATGCTCATGTCTACCCTTACTTCTTCCACGACACCAACGGAAACGGAGAGCCTGACCCTGATGAGACAAATTACGGCAACAAGTACAGCTCCTTCACCGCCCGACTTATCAGAGCCACCTACAATTTCCAGTTCGCCAAAAAAGACCCGGCAGGATATGCCCATGGAGGAAAATACATCATCGAGCTCCTCTACGATTCGATCGAGGATCTGATGACCGTCCTTTTCGACACCCCACTCACTGGTGTGGTGGACACAGCTGATATGCACAGGACTGACGAGGGACATTTTGATGGTTCGGCCGAAGCCTGGCGTCACTTTGATGAAGACGGAGAGGTAAGGGACAGCTGTGCTAAATGCCACAGTGCAGAAGGCCTTGCCTACTTTCTCGAAAACGGTGAAAATGTGGCCGAGGAAGTCGCAAACGGTTTCCTCTGCACCACCTGCCATACCTCCCCTCCAGGTCTGAGAAGAGTGACTCAGGTTACCTTCCCCTCCGGAATAGTAAAAGACATGGGCGATAGTTCCAACATCTGCATTACCTGCCACCAGGGAAGGGCTTCGAAGAAAACTGTTGATGATACAATTGCTACCAACCCCGCAGGACCCTACACTTTCATAAATGTTCATTACTACGCAGTGGGGGCAGTCCTCTACGGAACAGATGTTCAGGGAGGCTATGAGTTCGAAGGAAAAACCTATGCCGGTCAGAAGACGTGGCCCAACCACGGCGGACGTTTTGACACCTGCACCGAGTGCCATATGGGGACCAAAAGCATCAGAAAAATTACTGATAACCTCCTCGCAAGTTCCAGGGGTACTACTGCCCGCACTCCAAAGGAAACTGGTTACGAAGGCCGTTCCTTCAGCGGACGAAAAAAGAGCCTGCGAAAGAATCTGAGGCTTAAAAGCAGAAAGGCTGTCAACCAGACAACCACTGCTGACTCCACCTACGGCGACCACAACGTGCACAAGCCAAACCCTGCTGACTGTGTCGGCTGCCACGGCCAGGATGTTGCTCAACCAGATCCTGGAGCTGACCCGGCCAAATTTAAATTCAGTGGAATCCGTCCGGCTTCAATTCCAGATTATGATGGAGATGGGAACACGAGCGAATCCATCAAGTACGAGATAAAAGGTCTTGAAGAAGCCCTTTATGCTCAAATTCAGGACTATGCAGCCAATGTCATCGGCCAGCCAATCATCTACGCTCCTGCCAACTATCCTTACTTCTTCTACGACCTCAACGGCAACGGTCAGGTCGACCCGGGTGAGAACATCTATCCCAACAGGTACAAAGACTTCGACGCAGCTCTGCTCAAATGTGCTTATAATTACCAGTTCAGCAAAAAAGAACCCCACGGATACATCCATAACTCCAGGTATATCGCTCAACTGCTGGTGGATTCAATCGAGAACCTGGGTGGAGACGTGAGCGCCTACACCTGGCGCTGAAGAAAAAACGGGCGGCACTCATTTATGCCGCCCGTTATTACTCCAGACTAAAAGAGGAATTAATTTCCAAACTGTCTCCAAGTAGTTATGAAGTTTTCCTTTTTTGATAAGATCTGCTTTTTATGGTCGCGCGAGATTTTTCCTCGCCACGCTTAGAATCCTTATTGTTGAGCTAGCGAATAAAGGAAAGTTTAAATATTTGATAACAAATAAATAAAGAAAGGTGATAGTTTGCTAATTTATATTTAATATATAGAATCTATTATATCGATTATTTTGACAAAGGAGATGGCTTTAATTAAATTTAGCGTTTATGGGTAAAAAGATGAATACCTCCTCTAGGATAATCTGGGGGAAAGTGTTGCAGTTCTGGCTGAAAGTATCAGCTTTCGCCATTAAAGCATTATTATATATTCTAAAAGCATTATGGGGAAAGATAAGGGACCTGTGGGAAAAGACCCCTGACCAGGTGAGGCGTCTTTCTATACCTGTGGCCTTATTAATCTTCGGCTTTATCATCATCAGAAACTTATTGGTTCCTTCTGACTTCGGAAAATTAGGGCATTACCGCGCTTCTGCTATCAAGGAAATAATCTCTCAGGAGACAAAGTACAGCGGACATGGAGCTTGTGCAGATTGTCATGATGATGTGGTCGAGGTAAAGGATAAGTCCTACCACAAGAGTGTGGAATGTGAGGTATGCCATGGCCCGGCTGCAGCCCATACCCTGGACCCGGATGGCAACCAGCTTCCTTCTCCAAAGGGACGGGGTTACTGCCCCCTCTGTCATGAGTACATTCCCTCCAGGCCTACAGGCTTCCCTCAGATAATCTCAGAGTCTCATAATCCAATGAAAGCCTGCGCCACTTGTCACGATCCTCATGATCCAAGGCCGCCTTATGTGCCCAAAGAATGTGAGGCCTGTCATGCTGAGATTGCGAGGACAAAGGCCCTTTCTCATCACACTTACCTCACCTGCACTAGGTGTCATGAGACTCCTAAAGAGCATAATATTCAGCCCAGGGTTTATCGGCCTGAGAAGCCCACCACTAGAGAGTTGTGCGGAGAGTGCCACTCCAAAGACATCCCAGGCGAAAAAGGAGTTCCAAGAGTTAACATGGCGACTCACGGCGAAAAATATGTCTGTTGGCAATGCCACTACCCTCACTTACCGGAGGCGCGCTGAATGAGTGCCAGACATATCGAAAGAAGAGAATTCTGTCGGAGAATAATATTCTCTCTTCTCTCATTTTCATTTCCTGGACTTCTAAAGGCGGAAAGGGGTAAAGAAAAGTACTCTCCTTACTATATTGAAGGCTATGACCCCCAAGAACACTTATGGGGAATGGGAATAATGGTTGATAGATGCATTGGCTGCGGCCGGTGTGCTGATGCCTGCAAAATAGAAAATGATGTTCCTCGACTGCCCTTTTTTTTTCGAACTTGGATTGAGCGCTATGTTGTTTATGAAGGAGGGGAAGTTCTTGTGGATAGTCCCAATGGTGGAGTGGACGGTTTTGAGAACCATATCCGGGAAAAGAAGTTGATTCGAAGCTTTTTTGTGCCAAAGTTATGCAATCAGTGTGATAAGCC
The DNA here is from genome assembly GCA_046760305.1 of Candidatus Aminicenantales bacterium. Taxonomy (GTDB): domain Bacteria; phylum Acidobacteriota; class Aminicenantia; order Aminicenantales; family Aminicenantaceae; genus JBHIDX01. The sequence goes on along the minus strand of JBHIDX010000036.1, from coordinate 1,558 downwards.
TCCCTGCGTTCAGGTTTGTCCTGTGGGTGCTACCTTCAAGACAGATGACGGAGTAATCCTGGTTGATTCTAAATACTGCATAGGCTGTCGCTACTGTATTCAGGCTTGCCCCTACGGGGCGCGTTTTATCCACCCCATAACCAAGACAGCTGAAAAGTGTACATTCTGTTATCACCGCATCATAAAGGGGCTGGCACCCGCTTGTGTGGAAGTCTGTCCCACTCAGGCAAGGGTCTTCGGAGACACTATGGGAAGGGCAAGTCCTCTTGTCAGGTTTATGCGGATGCACAAAATAAGAGTCCTCAAACCTTATCTCAACACTGAGCCAAAAGTCTTTTACGATGGTCTTGATATGGAGGTAAAGTAGAAGTGGAGAAAATTGCAGAACATTTAATGCTCATTCTTCAGCAAATAACAGGTTTTATTTATCCCAATGAGATTGAATTACACTGGGGAATACTGATTGTCGTCTATCCTTATGTGACCGGATTAGTTGCAGGCGCTTTTATTCTCGCCTCTTTGGTTAAAGTCTTCAATGTGAAAGAAGTCCAGCCAACTTACCGGCTTTCTCTCTTGACAGCACTTGCTTTTTTGATAGTAGCTCCCATGCCTCTTCTAGCTCACCTTGGCCACCCTGAAAAATCCATGGAGATATTCCTCACCCCGAACAGAAGTTCAGCCATGGCAATGTTCGGCTTTGTCTACGCCTGGTATCTGATGGCTGTTCTTTTACTGGAGATATGGTTTGACTACAGAAAAGACCTCATTCATTGGGCTGATAACGAGAAAGGCTTAAAAAAGTGGCTGCATCGCCTGATTACCCTCTTCTCTTCAGATACCTCAAATAAAGCCTTAAGCTTTGATAAAAAGTCAGTAAAGGCGATAACAATCATCGGCATTCCATCCGCCTTTCTACTTCATGGGTATGTAGGCTTTATCTTCGGCTCGGTAAAGGCAAATCCCTGGTGGTCGAGTGTCCTCATGCCTATTGTCTTCCTTTTTTCCGCCATCGTCTCCGGAATAGCCCTTATGCTTCTCATCTACATGGTAGTCACTCTGGTGCGGGAAAAAGAGATAAACATGAACTGTCTGGATAAACTGGCAAGTTATTTATTCTATACGATGATTGTTGATTTCTCGCTCGAAGCTCTTGATTTCATTCAGCGCCTTTATGAATCAGAGGAATCCATAGAAATTCTCTCGCAGCTGATCTCGGGAAGATTATTCGTAAGCCTTATTGTCATCCAGTTCCTGCTGGGGATGATAATACCTCTCGGAGCGCTGGCCTCAGCAAAAATGTTCCGTATACCCTCTGAGCTGAGAAGGCATATTTATTTTGTCTCAGCCTTGCTTGTCCAGGTAGGCATTTTTATGACAAGATGGAATGTGGTTATAGGCGGGCAGCTTTTCTCCAAAAGTTTCCGCGGACTTACTGCCTACAAAATGACTCTTGGAGGCGTTGAAGGCTTACTGGTTTCTTTAGGTTTTCTCATCCTCCCCTTTATCATCCTCTATATTCTAGTCAAGATACTGCCACCCTGGGAAGAATCAAGAGCTG
>JBHIDX010000035.1:0-23599 GCA_046760305.1 Candidatus Aminicenantales bacterium | reverse complement strand
AGATTGCCACGCCCTTTCAGGGCTCGCAACGACGGATTGCCACGCTTGCTTCGCTACGCTCGCAATGACAATAGGCATTTTCGAACTAATTTATCAGGGATGGAATCCAAATATTACTTTTTCTCCTTTGCCTCTTTTCTTTCGCAACTCTTCTTCATCTCGCACTTCTCTTTCTTTTCGCAGCTTTCGCTCTTTTTCTCGTACATCTCTTTCATTTTGGCTGCCATTTCCTGAACTTTTTCCACCATTTCTTTTTCCTCTGAGGTAATCTGGATGGTAACCCCTTTCTTGATGTTTTTCACTGACAGCTCAACATCCTTACCTTTCATAAAATCCACCATAAAGCAGCAGGTTTTCTCCTCACATTTCTTTTCCATGTGCTCTGCATGCATCACCTTCTTCTCGAGGTTCATTCCGCACTTGGGGCATTTACCAGGCTTGTCAGACTTAACTTCAGGGTGCATAGGGCAGGTGTAGACTTCCTTCATCATTTCGTGTTTTTTCTTAAGATACTTATCAGGGTCCTGGGTGAACTTTTCCTTGCAGCTCGGGCAGCAGAAGTAGTAGGTTTCACCTTTGTACTCGTAGCTTGCTTTTGCTTCTGATTTCTTAATCTCCTTTCCGCTCACCGGACAGACAACCATCTCCTCTTCCTGGGCCAGAGAAAACCCGGATAGAGTAAGAAACAGTGAGACCGCAAAAAGAACCACCAGAATTTTTGAATGTTTTAACATTCGTATACCTCCTTAAATTTAGATTTATTATTCTTACTTAAAATATAGACATTGTCAAAAATATTCATTCATCACATTATCCTCTTAACTATTCCATCAAAGATGTCGATTTTAGGTTATAAACAAGCAGCTCGCCAATCTTTGTTGAGAAAGTTATTTATGATTTACCATGAGAGGCTATCCTTCCACATATTTCTCCGGCTGCTTATTAAACTTATCTTTGCAAGCGGAACAGCAAAAATAGTATGTCCTGCCCTTGTAGATGGTTGTTGCTCCCGGTGCTTTCTCATCCACCTGCATCTGGCATACCGGATCCACTGTAACGCGGCTCGCCTCCTTGGCTTCATACAAGCCTTCTTCACCAATAGCTCCTGTGCGAATCTTGATTCCTATTTCCACAGGAGAAACAAAGATCATCCCATCGCCTCTAGACCCGGTGTAGGCTTTTTGTCGGATAATTTCAATAATTTTGTGGACATTTTCGTCTCGACAGATGATCTCAAGCTTAGCCACTTTGGAATATTTTTTCACATATTCTATCGAGTATTTGTAATCTTTCGGATCAACTCCGATATTCCCCAAAGCCATGACATCTATGAGTGTCATACCCGATATTCCAGCATCCTCTAAAGCACGAATAACCTCTTCGGCTTTACGGCTGCGAACATACGCTTTTACTTCCTTCATAATAACTCTCCTTTCTCTAAAAAGGACAATTTAGTTTTTAAGTATCCTCCTCATTATCTCCCTCCCTAAGAATCCTCTTCTGTTCTCGTTTAAACTTCCAGCTTTTCCATATAAAGTAAACTGTTGGTATGACCAGAAGAGTTAGAATTGTTGAAGAGACCATGCCTCCAACCATGGGAGCAGCAATGCGCTTCATCACCTGAGAACCAGTTCCATGCCCCCAAAGAATAGGCAGCAGACCGGCAATAATAGCACTCACGGTCATTAAGATCGGCCTCACTCTGAGGGCTGTTCCCTCTAATACACCTGCTCGAACATCTTCTATGCTGTTCAGTTTTCCACGATCGCGCCGTTTTAAATGCGCCTGGTCCAGGTAGACTAACATGATCACCCCGATTTCCGCGGTCACTCCAGCCAGAGCAATAAAGCCGACCCCAACAGCTACACTCATGTTATAGCCAAGGATATACAATATCCAGATACCGCCCACTAAAGAAAAAGGCAGTGTTAACATGACAATAAGACTCTCTGTGATGTTTCTGAAGTTAAAATAAAGCAATAGAAAAATAATAATAAGAGTTATGGGTACAACTACTCTCAAGCGCTGTTGAGCTCGTTGCATATACTCGTACTGACCACTCCACACGAGGCTGTAGCCGGGGGGGAAATTTATTTGTTCATTGACTATTTTCTGAGCATTTTTTACATAAGTACCAACATCAATATTTTTTAAATCAACATATAACCAAGCGGTTCGACGAGAATTTTCACTTTTAATTACCGGAGGGCCCTTTTTTATAGAAAGCTTGGCCACCTGACTGATAGGAATCTGGGCTCTAGTCGAAGTTGGTATTAATACTCTTCCTAGGTCAGATAAGTTATCTCTTAATTCTCTACTGTATCGTACATTTACTGGATAACGTTCCAGTCCTTCGACAGTGTAGGTCACATTCATCCCTCCAATAGCAGACATGATGACATCTTGAACATCACCAACAGTAAGGCCAAAGCGGGCTGCAGCTTCACGATCAATCTCGAAATCTAGATAATTTCCCCCAATAGTCTTATCAGAAAAGACACTTAAAGTTCCTGGAATTTTTTTGACAATAGCAGCTATTTTCTGCCCCAATTCTGATAACATCGCCAGATCATCACCCATAAGTTTAATACCGACTGGGGTTTTGATCCCAGTAGATAACATATCGATCCGTGTTTTGATAGGCATAGTCCAGGCGTTGGTCAGCCCAGGAAATTGAATAGCACGATCAAGCTCTTCGGTCAGCTTCTCGATAGTCATTCCCTCCCGCCACTGCTTCTTAGGTTTGAGAATAATAGTAGTTTCGATCATGGACAAAGGTGCCGGATCAGTGGCAGTCTCAGCCCGCCCGATTTTGCCAAAGACTGATTTTACTTCTGGAAAACTTTTAATGATTTTATCTGTTTGCTGTAATAATTCTTTAGCCTTAGTGATGCTAATCCCAGGATCAGTAGTGGGCATATAAAGGACATCACCTTCATTCAAGGGAGGCATAAACTCTGAGCCAATACGTTTATAGGGGAAAGCGGTCGCTATCAGAATCAGTATAGCTACAAGAATAGTTGTTTTCTTAAAGCGCAGTACAAAGCGAATGAATGGCTGATAAGCATTTATGAGAAATCGATTAAGAGGATTCTTCTTCTCTGGCATAATTTTTCCACGGATTAGATACCCCATGAGAACGGGGACGATAGTAATCGAGAGCAAGGCTGCCGCGGCCATGGAATATGTTTTGGTAAAAGCCAGGGGCTTAAATAATCTTCCTTCTTGTGCTTGAAGGGTAAAGACAGGCATAAAAGACATAGTTATAATTAGGAGCGAGAAGAACAAAGCTGGTCCTACTTCCTTAGAAGCATCAATAATGATCTGCCAATGGTCTTTTTGGCCAGCATCTCGTTCGACATGCTTGTGGGCATTTTCGATCATGACAATGGCAGCATCAACCATAGCCCCGATGGCGATTGCAATACCTCCTAAGGACATAATGTTTGCATTAAGTCCCTGATAGTACATCACCAGAAAGGCTATAAGAATTCCCATGGGCAAAGTAAATATAGCCACAAAAGCACTGCGAAAATGAAGAAGAAAAATGATACATACCAGGGCCACTATAGCACTCTCCTCAATCAGTTTCCCTTTTAAGGTATTGATGGCCCTTTTAATAAGTTGAGAACGATCATAGGCAGTTTTGATTTTCACTCCTGGGGGAAGACCTTTTTTGAGCTGCTGCAATTTCTTTTTAACATTATCAATAACTTTGATCGCATTTTCGCCAAAACGCATGACGACGATACCCCCTACAATCTCCCCTTCACCATTCCACTCAGCTAGGCCCCGGCGCAACTCAGGCCCAAGATGAATATCGGCCACATTTCTGAGAAAAATCGGCGTTCCCTTCTGGTCAACTCCCAAGCTTATATTTTCTAAATCCCTAATAGACTGGATATAGCCTAATCCCCTCACCATAAATTCTGTCTCCCCCATCTCTACTAGCCTGCCACCCACATCGTTATTACTCCGCCTGATGGCCATCTTTACTTTAGAAAGTGGGATATTGTAAGATAGCAGCTTGTTGGGATCAACCTCTACCTGATACTGTTTAACATAGCCACCGATACTTGCTACCTCCGAAACACCGGGAACGCTGGCCAATTCATAACGCAAATACCAATCCTGTATCGAGCGCAGTTCTGAAAGATCATACTTGTTGCCACCATCAAGAACATATTCATAAACCCAGCCCACACCAGTAGCATCAGGACCCAGGGTAGGAATCACTCCTTGAGGTAGTCGGCCAGCCACATAATTCAGATATTCAAGCACACGACTCCGAGCCCAATAAAGGTCGGTTCCATCTTTAAAGATGATATAAACCATTGAAAATCCGAAGAATGAATAACCTCTTACTACTTTTGCATAAGGTACAGCGAGCATGGCTGTAGTCAGAGGATAAGTAACCTGATCTTCTACCACCTGCGGTGCCTGTCCAGGAAACTCCGTAAAAATGATCACCTGAACATCACTCAGGTCAGGAATGGCATCCACAGGCGTATGTAACATAGTATAGATTCCTGCAATACCTATCATCATTGTAAAAAGAATGATAATAAATCTATTATTTACAGATAGTTCGATAACCTTTCTTAGCATAACCAGTTCTCCTTATTTCATAAGCTGTGTTTCCCAGGCACTCTCACTCACCTTACTTGTGCGTCTTTTTTACCTCTAGCATTTTCTGGATTGCCTCCTGCATGCGGCTCTCAGAATCTAGTAGGAATTGAGCTGAAGTTACGATTTCTTCTCCTTCCAGAAGACCTGATATCACCTGTAGATCGTTATTCTCTCCCTCTACTCCCACCTTAATCTCTCGCGGTTCAAATTTTCCTTCCCCTCTTACAACAAAAACAATTGTACGTTTTCCAGTATTAATGATAGCACTTTCAGGAATGACCAAGGCGTTGGTCTTTACTGGGGCAAAGATGCGGACATTGGCGTACATATCAGGCTTCAATTGTAGATCCGGATTGGGAAAGACCAATCTGACCTTGATATCTCTCGCTTTCTGATTGAGATAGGGATAGATATAGTCCACCTTGCCTCTATAAATTTTTCCTGGAGTATAAGCCAGTTCCATTTCCGCCTCCTGCCCTAGCTTCACCCAAGGAAGTTCATATTCATAAACGGTCACATATACCCATACAGTAGAAAGGTCAGCAATATGATAAAGGTCCACCCCTTCTTTAACATACATCCCTTCTTCGACCTTCTTATGGACAACCACTCCATCAGCTGGAGAAATAAGCTTCATCGTCTTGACAACCGTCCCTCTTTTCTCTAAAGCTTCAATTTCTGATTCTGGTATATCCCAAAGCTCAAGGCGCCGTTTGGTTGATTTCACCAAAGATTCCGCACTTTCTCTTATCTCAGCAAACGAGCTTCCTTTTACCATATCCCGGTTTTTTAAAGCCATTAAATATTCCTCCTGGGTGGATACCAATTCTGGAGAATATATTTCAAGCAAAAAATCACCTTTTTTGACTACTTGCCCTGTAGAATCTACATAGAGCTTTGCAACCCAGCCAGATATTTTTGTATTCACTCGATAAAGCTTCCGTTCATTGTAGTCAACAGTCCCTACAGTACGAATAACTTTTCTAATTTGTCTGCGCTTAACAACGGCTCTCCTCACACCCATATTTTGAACCGTTACTGGATCGATGATTATAGTTCCTCCGCGTCCGATGGCTTGTTCGTCTTCATAGACGGGAATAAGATCCATGCCCATTTTCGATTTGCCAGGATGGTCATAAATTTCAGTTGGATCCATAGGCGCTCGCCAATATAAAATCTTACGCTCCTTTTTTTTCTCCTGTGCTTCTACACTAACAGTCTGTTTTATTGGCACCAGTTTCATTCCACATTTTGGGCAGTTACCTGGCTTATCAACTATAACTTCAGGGTGCATAGAACAAGTCCAAAGTTGTACTTCCCTTTTTCCTTCAGGAGTCTGAGTTAGCTCAGGAGCACCTTTTTTGTTCATACTGGGATGGAGAAAGTAAATTGCAGCTCCGCCTATAATCAATCCTCCCAAAAATGTCGTAAATAAAAACAAAATCACCTTTTTTAAATTCATTTTAAAAACCTCTTCTTCATTTCTAGAGCCAAAATCAATTCGACTCTAAGTCTAATTTAAAACATTAATCTACCGTTCAACCAATTGTTTGCCTACAGCGGCCTCTAGTTCAGCTATTTTTTTTTCAAAATCGGATAATACCCGATAATAATCAATCTCATAATTAAATAAGGTTACCTGATTATGAAGCATAGTTATGAAATCAATTTTGTCTACCTGATAACCCGAGATAGCTGATTTTAAAGATTGAGCAGCCTGAGGAATAATTCCTGTCTTAAAAAGATCAATAAGCTGTTCGTCTTTCTTCAGCTCCTCCAAAATATCTTTAATCTGGAAAAAGATTTCATTTCTGACACTGTTATATTGCTCTTTAGCCATGGCAATATTTAGAGCAGTCTGTTCAATTTTCTTATTCTGTTTCTGAGAAAAATATAGGGGGATATTAATAGTTATCACTCCAGAAAAGAAATCATACATCTTCATCCCTGACTGAAGGTCATCTCGCTGAGTATAAGCGACGCTTAAATTAAAATTGGGGAGATAATCTTTCTTTGCCAATTTGTGCGCAGCTTCATTTTCCTCAATTATATAATCCCAAGCTTTAAGCAAGGGGCGAGCTTTCAATGCTATTTTCTTCAATTCATCCAAATTAAACATAATACGAGACTTTTCAACCTGTTTAATTCTTCCTAAAGGTTCTTCTGGAGCTCTATTGAGTAAAGTATTCAAAGCAGCCCCAGCGGTTTGGCGTTTCTGATGTAGAGTGATTAATCTATCAATAAGTTTGGAAAGTTCCACCTGCGCTTTTAACACGTCCTGCTGGAGCCCCTTTCCTACTGAATATTTGACTTCGGCAATTTTGACAAATTCTTGGAGAAGTACTTTATTCTTTTCAGTAATTTCAATTGATTTATCTATAAAGAAAAGATCATAGTAGGCCAATTTTACTTTTTTAATGATAGTATTTTTAATCTCTTCATAAGATTGGCCCACAGAGTTATATTCATAGATAGCCATCTCTCCTTTTAATCTCAGTTTCCCAGGAAAAGGAATCATCTGCATGAATGAAAATTTTTTACCAGTCATCGGTTCCTGATTAAAGTCAAAAGAATTAACAGGAAGATTAATGAGGCCAAATGAAAAATTTGGATCAGGTAGTGCTCTGGCCTGTGGAATTTTTTTCTCGTAGGCATCCCATTTTTTCTTGGCTGAAAGAATTAGAGGATTATTTTTTAGCGCCTCTTCAATCAAATCTTCGAGGTTCAGGGTAGAGTGTGCTTTTTGCTGGGAAAACAGTACGTTCGTCCAAATTGCTAAATACAAACAAAATGCGTTTACCATGATTATTTTAATGCTATTCCTCGTCATTTTTTCCTTCCTTTCGCTTACATCTTTAGCCTCATATACCCTTCCTTAAATATGGTATGAGCCCTTCTATAGAAAAAAATTCTGATAGCCGGGCTTAAAATATGAGTAAAATTCTATAAAGTCCCATAACTCATAAATTCTTCTTTAAAACAGCTGAGCCATATTTCTCAACCACAAGTTTTATCACCTGCGACTTTGACAATCCTTCCTTAATACGTTCCTGGATAAATTGTTTTATTTCTACTGATCCTCTTGGTTCGTCACAAGTACAGGGCAAAAGCTCCCTTTTGCATCCACAAACGCAGTTCAGTTCTTTAACAATCTTCATTGTCTCAGAGTTAAGATCTAAACTCGGCACTTGAGTAAAAAAAGGCTGGGGAGGCGAAGGGATACGACTTTCTTTGGTCACTTTTATTCCGTACTTAAATCCTGTTAAATACCCTACTAAAAATCCTATTAACAAAAACATACATGCAGCTAGAAAAATGGTTAAATTTTTCTTCTTTCGTGGCTTCATTATTTCTCCTTATTGACTCTGAATTTTTCTCTTTTTAGCGCACGATGAGCTTGCCTTTCAGCATGCCCATCCCGCATGTAAACACATACTCTCCTTCTTTCTCTGGAGTGAATTCAACTGAAGTTGTCTTGAACGCCGGAAGAGGTTTACGAATCCTAAAATCCCCAAAAACGACCGTATCTGAGCAATCTGCTGTCTCATTCCGGTAGAAGTTCAGGCGAACCGGTATTCCTTTTTTAACCACAATAACATCCGGGTCATACCCTCCCTTGACGACCACTTTTATTTCCTGAATTCCCCCATGTTTCACTTCAGCCGAGGCAGTCCTCCTCCGTGAAAAGAAAAAAAACCAGTTTACGAGCACGATTAATACAAGCCCGGCTGCGGTAACCACCATTCTGGCTATCAACCTCTTCCTCCTCTCATGTATGAAGTTTAACCCTTCTTAACCTCAATGAATTCGAAACAACGGACACAGAACTGAAAGCCATTGCTGCTGAGGCAAAAATCGGGTTTAAAAGAATTCCAAAGAAAGGATAGAGGACGCCTGCTGCGACAGGTATTCCCACTGTATTGTAGAAGAAGGCCCAGAATAAGTTCTGTTTGATAATTCTTATCGTCCTCTTACTTAATTCAATAGCAGCCACAACTCCATGAAGGTCTCCTTTAATGAGGGTGATATCAGAAGCTTCCATGGCTACATCGGTTCCAGAACCTATGGCGATTCCCACGTTTGCTTGAGCGAGTGCAGGTGCATCATTGATGCCATCACCCACCATAGCCACATTCTTTCCTCCTGATTGAAGCCTCGTTATTTCATGGACTTTATCTTCAGGCAGAACCTCAGAAATGACCCTCCCAATGCCTGCTTTTCTGGCAATCGCTTCCGCTGTTTTTCTGTTATCACCGGTGAGCATGACCACTTCTAATCCGAGTTTCCTGAGTTTGCTTACAGCCTCCGCTGAATTTTCCTTTAAAGTATCAGCCACTGCAACCAGGCCAACAGGCTTTCCATCGAATGAGACGTAAATCGGAGTCTTTCCTTCCTTTGAAAATTCCTCAGCCCTGTGTGTTAATTCATTTATATTAATCTGACGCTCTGTCATGAGTTTCTTGCTTCCGATGAGGATATTCCTTCCGTTTACTTTTGCTTCTATCCCCTTGCCTTCAATGGCGTTAAACTCTTTTGGTTCAAAGAGAGAGAGCCCGCGCTCAGCAGCTCCTTTTATAAAAGCCTCTCCCAGAGGATGTTCCGATGCTTTCTCTGCGCTGGCCGCATATTGAAGTAGTTCCTCCTGAGAGCAGGAATCAAGAGGTGCAATATCTGTCACTTCGGGTTCGCCCTTGGTCAACGTTCCTGTTTTGTCAAAAACTATAGTATCCAGCTTATGAGCGGTCTCAAGACTTTCTCCGCCCTTGATGAGAATTCCATTCTCAGCACCCTTACCTGTTCCGACCATGACTGCTGTTGGTGTGGCCAGTCCCAGGGCACAGGGACAGGCAATTATCATCACGGCCACAAAATTCAAGAGGGCAAAGGTGAGGGAGGGCCAGGGGCCGAAATTAAACCAGATGATAAAAGTTGCAATGGCAATTGAGATTACAATCGGAACGAAATACCCGCTGATAACATCTGCCAACCTCTGTATGGGAGCTTTAGAACCCTGTGCTTCCTGAACAAGCTTTATAATCTGGGCAAGAGCGGTATCCTTCCCCACTTTTGTGGCCTTGAACCTGAAACTTCCTGTTTTATTGATGGTAGCGCCGATAACCTCATCTCCTGGAGCTTTTTTCACCGGAATGCTCTCCCCGGTAATCATCGACTCATCAACCGCAGATTTTCCTTCCTCCACAACTCCATCAACCGGAATTTTCTCTCCAGGTCTGACGATGATGATATCGCCAACCAGGACCTCCTCTACTAGAAGGTCAACTTCTTTTCCTTCCCTGATAACCCTGGCCGTCTTTGGCTTTAGTCCCATGAGCTTCTTAATTGCTTCTGAAGTCTGTCCCTTTGCTCTCGCTTCCAGGAGCCTGCCGAGAAGGATGAGAACAATGATCAGGGCAGAAGTGTCGAAGTACACCTTGGGCTCAATCCCTCCGGCCCGGAAGAATGAGGGGAAGAAAGTGGCCAGAACACTGTAAACATAGGCAGCAGAGGTGCCCACAGCAATCAGGGTATTCATATCAGCATTTTTGTGTTTGAATGCCTGCCAAGCTCCTTTGTAAAACTGCCATCCAATCCAAAACTGAACAGGCGTTGCCAGCATCCAGAGGACAAAATAATTGGTTAAAAAAGCAGGTACCCAGGGAAACCAGCGAGGAAGGCTTCCCAGAAAAATTATAATCCCAAGAATGAGCCCTGTGAAAAACCTGAGTTTTAATCTCTTATACTCTCTTCTCCGCACAGCGCTCTCAGCGTCTTCACCTGGTAGAGAAGGAGCAATTTCCAGAACCTTATAGCCTGTGGATTCTATTACTCGCTTTATTTCGTTGATTCCTATCTCAGAGGGAAAATATTCAATCCTTGCCTTCTCGGTGGCAAGGTTAACAGCTGCCTTTGTTACTCCTTTTATCTCCCTTACTTCCCTCTCGATCTTCTGAACGCAGGAAGCACATTTAAGGCCCTCGAGGGGAAGTTCAACCGAGGCGGCTCCCACCTCATAACCGCTCTTTTTTATAGCTGAGATTAAATCCGCAATCTTCACCCGCTTCGTCCGATAGAAGACAGTTGCCTTTGAGGTGGCGAAATTGACGGTTGCTTTTTCTACTCCTTCAATACCAGAGAGGACTCTCTGGATGGTTGAGGCGCAGCTGGCACAGCTCATGCCCACGACTGGAATATCAATTCTTTCCAGTTCCGCAAGATCCTTATCTTCTTTTTTCAATTTTAAATCCTTTCATTATTTCCTGAAGTTACGCAGTACTCCTATCACCTCTTCTATCTTTTTCTCTTTTTCCTCTTTACTTCCTTTTAAAAAAGCACCGCGGACACATCCCTTAAGATGTCTCTGAAGAATTCTCTCCTCAACGCTTTTTATGGCTCCTACAATAGAAGATAGCTGAGTTAAAATATCGATACAGTACCTCTTTTCTTCAATCATCCTCTGAATTCCTCTTACTTGTCCTTCTATGCGCTTTAAACGAATGAGTTCTTCAAAATGTGTTGTTTGATTCTCTTCCATTTTCTCCTCCCATAAATCCTTGATTTACCCACAATATTCAATCTTTCCTTTCATGTGATGAGTTATATTAGCATACCCCCCTATGGTATGTCAAGTCTTTATTAATTTTTTTTTACAATACTGAATATCTCTGAATATTGATTGATAGTAAGCATCTCTTTTTCCGTGATAATCAAGCATAATATTAAAAGAAAGAAGAAAGAAAGAAAGGAAAAAAGAAGAAAGGCGAAAGAAAGAAAGAAAGGGGGGAAAGAAAGAAAGAAAGGGGACGGGCCGCAGCAACTTATTTATAATCAACAAATTACGTAATATTTTACCCCTAAAAAAGGCCTTAAATGCGATTTTTAAGGGCAAAAATCAATTTTAAACTTGAAGTGATTTTAAGAAAATCCTTAAAGCCCATTTTTGACCCCAAAAATGAAGTCTAAGGCATAAAATCGGCTTCTTATTTGCATCTATCTTACTGATAATACTGAAAATAGTGAGGCCCGTCCCCTCTTATCGTCCCCTCTTATCCTTATACTTATCTTATATCTCTTATAATACTATATCCATACTCTTATAATCCTCTTATAATTATCACGGAAAAAAAGATGCTTCCTGATTGATACTTACCGTTCGCGGGTGTGCTTGGACATGATAAATTCATAGGAAAGGCTCGTATGAAAAAAACGTAGATTTTATATTGGCCCTTCCCCCTTTTCAATTTTGTATTATTTGTGCTAAGATTTTCTTGAATTCTAGAAAAAGGTGATAAAATGTCAGGCCATTCAAAATGGCATTCCATTAAACACAAAAAAGCCGTTCAGGACGCAAAAAGAGGGAAAATATTCACCAAGATCATCCGCGAGCTGAGTATTGCTGCCCGTACTGGAGGTCCTGATCCTGAGGCCAACCCGCGTCTCAGAAAAGCTATTCAGGATGCTAAAGCAGTAAACATGCCTGCCGACAACATCAAAAAAGCCATCATGAAAGGCTCGGGACAGCTCGAGGGAGCGAAATATGAAGAATTCGTCTACGAGGGTTACGGCCCTGGAGGTGTAGCCATCTATGTTGAAGCCCTAACAGACAATAAAAATAGGACAGTCTCAGAACTCCGGCATATTTTTTCCAAAAACGGTGGAAATATCGGGGAGTCTGGATGCGTTGCCTGGATGTTCAAGCGGAAAGGGTACATTGTCGTTGCCCAGTCAAAAGCTTCTGAAGACGAACTTCTTGAAATCGCCCTTGAAGCTGGAGCAGAAGACCTAAGGGAAGACGGAAGTAACTATGAAATATTCACACCTCCTGAAAATTACGAAAAGGTAGTTGAAGCCCTGAAGAACCACAACATTGAAACTGAAGCTTCGAACCTGGGCTACATTCCCCAGAACTATGTGAAGCTGGAAGGCAAACAGGCCCAGCAGCTTTTGAGACTGATGGAAGAGCTTGAAGACCACGATGATGTCCAGAACGTATGGGCAAACTTCGACATCGAAGAGGAAGAGATTGCCAGATATTCGGCATCATAATAAGCGTTAGATGAGGGTTCTCGGTATAGACCCCAGCATAAAGTCCACCGGATACGGCATTATCGATTTCTCTGATAACAATTACACTGTTATCAGCCACGGGGTGATAAGGCCTTCCCGGCGTCTGGCTTTCCACCTGAGAATTTTTGCTATAAAAAATCAGATAGAGCAAATCATCGATACTTTCTCCCCTGATGAGGTGGCGATTGAAAACCCATTCTATGCCCGGAACATAAAAACAGCCATCACCCTCGGCCAGGTAAGAGGAGCCGCGCTTGTTGCTGTCGCCTCACAGAACCGCTCCCTCTACGAATATTCTCCTCTAGAGATAAAGAAAGCTGTCACCGGATACGGTCAGGCAGATAAGGAACAGGTTAAAACGATGATAAAAGCCCTGCTCAACCTGGAGGGAGAAAAACTTGAAACCGATGCCTCTGATGCTCTGGCCGCAGCTTTATGCCATCTAAATTCGCGTATATACAGCAGTAAAATCGAGGATTCCTAAGGAATGGTGCAGCTTTGATTTCTTACCTTAAAGGAAAGCTCATCCAGAAAGCCACAAACCAGATTACTCTTGATGTGGGAGGAGTAGGTTACTGCGCCTGGATTCCCCTTTCCACCTACTTCAAGCTCGGGGAAATCAACCAAGAAGTGGAGTTACTCATCCACACCCACCTCACCGATAACGCTCTCTCCCTCTACGGGTTCTCAACCGAAGAAGAGAGGGAAATTTTCCTCAAGCTCATCTCTATCTCTGGCATCGGACCCAAGCTGGCTCTCAACGTGCTTTCAGGCATTGGACCGGCAGAGCTGGAAAAGGCGGTAAAGGAGGGGGATGTAGCCAGGATTTCTCTCATTCCCGGAATAGGCAAAAAAACTGCACTGCGGATTACGGTGGAGCTTCAAGAAAAAGTAGAAAAAAAAGAGAGAATCCTCG
Organism: Candidatus Aminicenantales bacterium; assembly: GCA_046760305.1. Lineage (GTDB taxonomy): Bacteria > Acidobacteriota > Aminicenantia > Aminicenantales > Aminicenantaceae > JBHIDX01. The sequence continues at coordinate 9,990 of JBHIDX010000035.1, read as the reverse complement.
AAGCTCCTCATGCCCAGGAAAAGGAGGATATAATATCTGCTCTGATGAACCTCGGGTTTAAGAGAAAAGAGGTAGAAAAGGTTGTTGATCAGTGCCTCAGGTCCCTGACTCCTGAAGCAGGATTCGAAACCCTTCTCAGGGAGAGCCTGAAAAGGCTGTCAAAAATTTGATATAAAAGGAATAAGAAATGCCTGCTGTCCTGACTCCGGTTCGAACCAAGGAAGACCTGCTTTTCGAGGATAGCCTCAGACCGCGAAGCTTTGATGAGTTTGTCGGCCAGGAAACGGTCAAAGAAAACCTGGAAATCTTCATCAAGGCAGCCAAGAAAAGGAACGAAGCCCTCGACCATGTCCTCCTTTACGGGCCTCCAGGGCTGGGAAAAACAAGCCTTGCCTATCTCATTGCCAAAGAGATGGGAGTGGGCATCAAACCCACCTCTGGCCCGGTTATCGAGCGGACCGGAGATCTATCCGCCATTCTCACCAACCTTCAATCCAAAGAAATCCTTTTCATCGACGAAATCCACCGACTTCACCCCTCAGTAGAGGAAATTCTATACTCTGCTATGGAAGATTACTGCCTTGACATCATCATCGGCCAGGGAGCAGGAGCTCGAAGCCATAAACTGAGGCTTAAAAAATTCACCCTTATCGGCGCCACCACCCGGGCCGGGAGGATAACAGCTCCTCTCAGGGGAAGGTTCGGCATCATTCACCGCCTTGACTATTACCAGGAGGAAGACTTAAAAAAAATCATCAAGCGCTCGGCCAAAATCCTGAAGGTCAAAGTAGAAAACAGCGGTGCCGCCCAGATTGCAAAACGGGCAAGGGGAACGCCACGAGTAGCCAACAGGCTCCTGCGTCGGGTGAGAGACTACGCAGACGTGAAAGCGAATGGCATCATCACCCCCAAAGAAGCAAGATTGGCACTAGATATGATGGAAGTTGACTACCTTGGTCTGGATGAGGTAGACCGCAAGATTCTGCTCACCATCATCGAGAATTTCGGTGGAGGCCCTGTGGGAATAAACACCATAGCTGCTGCCATTGACGAGGATAAAGATACCCTGGAATCAATCTACGAGCCTTACCTGATGAGAATTGGTTTCTTAGAGCGGACAGTGCGCGGGAGGAAAGTAACGCCCAAGGCCTACAAACACCTTGGCTTTTCCCCGCCCCCATCCTCTCCCCAGGGGAATCTCTTCTAGCCCGGCAAGATGCTGGTTTCAGATTTTGATTACCCTCTTCCCCGAGAGCTTATTGCCCAGACCCCTCTAGCACAAAGAGACCGATCAAGAATGATGGTTGTCGACCGCAGAAGCGGCAGCATACTCCATTCCAGCTTTAAAAACTTCCCCCGCTACTTGAAAGAAGGGGATGTGCTGGTGGTTAACGCAGCCAAGGTCATTCCGGCCAGGGTCTGGGGGAGAATAGGAAGAGATGAAATTGAGTTTCTCTTCCTCGAAGAAAAAAGAAGCGGTGTCTGGGAGGTGCTCTGCAAGCCCGCCAGAAAAGTTAAGCTAGAAGAGACTGTTTTGTTTGCTCCCGGGTTTGAAGGAAAAGTAATTAAAGTCGAGGGGGAAGGAAAAAGACTCCTTGAGTTTTCCTCTCCGGATGTTCTTGAAAACTTGAAGAAAACCGGTTCTGCTCCCCTGCCTCCCTACATAAAGCGCAGAAAAGAGCAAAAAGAGCTGAAAAAGCTCGACCTGGAAAGATACCAGACTGTCTATGCCCAGAAGGAAGGGGCGATTGCTGCTCCCACAGCAGGACTCCACTTTACCCCTGAGGTACTGGATAGAATTACAAAAAAGGGGACAGTTATAGTAAAAATTTCCCTCGATGTTGGCCTGGCTACCTTCAAACCGGTAAGGGTAAAAAGAGTCGAAGAGCACCGAATGCTTGAAGAAACCTACTCCATAAGCCCTCAAGCTGCGGCTGAGATAGAAAGAGCAAAGAAAGAGTCAAGGCCGGTTGTTGCGGTGGGGACAACTGTAGTCAGAGCACTTGAAAGCGCCTTTGAGGAGGTAAGGATCAAGAGTGGAACACGTTCCACAGACTTATTCATCTATCCGGGTTATGAGTTCAGGGTAGTAGACCGTCTTCTCACTAACTTCCATCTGCCTAAATCGACCCTGTTGATGATGGTCTCTGCCTTCTCCAGCCTGGAGCTTATAAAAAAGGCTTACCAGGAAGCGGTGAGGAAAAAGTACCGCTTCTACAGCTACGGCGACTGCATGCTTATCCTTTAAGCACTACCTCTGTCATGCATCGAGCATGCTTTTTATCTTCTCTATGAGAGAGGGAACAACCTCTTTGTAATCGCCTATTACCCCGAAATCAGCTTCCCTGAAAATATGAGCCTCAGGGTCTTTGTTCACAGCCGCGATTACCTTTGCCCTAGAGCAGCCTGCCATATGCTGGGGGGCCCCAGAAATCCCGACCGCAATATAGAGTTCGGGAGAGACGATATGGCCTGTCTGTCCGACCTCAAGAGCTGACGGCATCCACCCTTCATCAGCAGGAACCCTCGTGATTGCCAGCGCACCGTGGAGAAGCGAAGCCAGCTCCTCAAGAAGCGAAAAACCCTGGCTTGAGCCGATTCCCCCACCTCCGGCAACCACCACCCTGGCCTCCTCAAGCTCCTTCCCTCTTTTCTCCTCCTCCACAGTTTCGATGAGCTCTTCAGTCAGAGTCGAATTATCAATCTCAGTTTTAAAAACCTTCACCTCAGCATCTGCCGCAGGCTCCGGTTCTGCCGCCTTCTCAGAGTAAGGCCTCATGGCAACCACGCTCTGGCCGTTGAGTGGAGAAGCCCAGACCGCCATCGCTTTTCCTCCGTAGACAGGCTTTGTCTGGAGGAGTGACTGTGATTTCATGTCGACATCGAGCTGGACGCAGTCCAGACAGACCGAAGCATTAATGGCAGCAGCCAGTCTCGGCGCCGCATCGCGGCCCAAGTCATCATTAGTGAGGAGGATGAGGGCAGGCTTAATCCTTTGAGCTGCTTCTTCTGCCAGAGCTGCCCACAGGCCCGGATGAGGCTCTTCAAACAGAGCATTTTGGACAAGATGAACCCTGTTAAGGCCGAGAGAAACTGCTTGCCGGGAAGCCATTTTCCCATCCTTTCCAGCAAGGATGATTTCCAGCCTGCCTCCCAGTTTGCTGCGGAGCCTTCTGGCCGCGGCAATAAGTTCTGAAGTATGAGGGTCGAGACTTTCACCTCTCAGTCTCCCCAGTATCAAAATACCCCTGAATAAAGTCAATTTCAAAACCTGCTACTTTTTAAATCACCCCTGAGTCCCTCAGCTTTTCTGCCAGGAGAGAGCAGGCTTCATCCACATTTTTCCCTTCTAAAATTTCGCCTTTCCTCTTAAGCTCGGGAAGGAAGAGTTTTACCAGCTTCCTCGAGGAAGCTCTGGACTTTATAAGGGATGAGTCAGCCTCGATATCCTCAGCACTCCAGACAGGAACCTCTTTACTCGAAGCATCAATAATTCCCCAGCCAGAGGGAAGGCGAGTTTTTCCCACTTTATTGCTTACGGTTATAACTGCAGGCAGGGCAACGGAAAAAATCTGATAGCCATCGAGTGTTGCTCTTTTTATGGTTAATTTTCCATCGGCAGGAGAAACCTCGTAGGCCAGGGTAACAAGAGGCATACCAAGCTCAGCAGCAAGAAAAGAGCCGACAAGACCCTCGTCCCAGTCCGCAGCCTGCCTGCCGCACATAACCAGGTCAAAGGAGGCGATTTTTTTTACTGCCAGGCTGAGGATATAAGCCAGGGCATAGCTGTCTGAAACCTTAAAGGCTTTATCACAGAGGAGGACTCCCTCGTCTGCACCCATGGCCAGAGCGTGTCTTATGGCCTTCAAGGAAGAATTATCGCCAGCAGAGAGCACGGTCACCCTGCCTCCATGGCGTTCTTTGAGCCTGAGGCTGAGCTCTACTGCCTGCTCATCATAGGGATTGATAACAGGAGGTATGCCCTCAGGCGGGATGACCTCAAGCGACTGCTCATTTATTTTGAACTTAGGCGGAGGAATTTCCGGGTCCTGAATCATTTTTATACAGACAATAATATTCATCTCAGCACCTCAGCAGTAGAATCAGTATTTCTCATTGAATTCTTTTAACCTTAATTATTCCCCATTTTTTTAGCCGTATTCATAGCAGATTCCAAAACCTGGTCTGGGATAGGTCCACTCAAGAGCATCATGGCTGCAGATAATCCGGCATGTTCCACACTCAAGGCATCCCTCATAAGAAAATGTAATATGGTCTTCGACATACTTAAAGCAGCCTGCAGGACAGGCATAGAGACATGGCTGTTCCTCACATTCAAGACATTTATCCTCTTTTACCTTTATGTGGACTTCTTTATCAACATCAAACTTGTTTACTGCCAGCTTTTCCTCTATTTTCTCCATGCTAAAGTGCTCCCTTAGCCTTCATAATGTCCCTTATTAGCTGCTTCCAGGAAACCCTGCTCTTAACTGATTTCCTGAAAACCTTCCAGAGTTTTTCTCTCGCCTTCCCTTCCCTCCTCAAAACTTCCTCTGCCAGCTCAGTGAAGATTTCAGGATAAAGAGTGTAAAGCCTGGGGTTTTCGAGAAAGCGTGGTGCTTTTCTGAACTTTTTCATCTCTTTGAGGACTGAACTGCAGGTTAAAAACTCAGTATAACGGCACAGTGTTTTTCTTGAAAAATCTCCTTCCTTTTTTGCTTCTATCACTGTCTCTGCAGCAGCAAGTCCTGAGGCAAGGGCGAAATTCGCTCCCTCGAGCACAAGACCTGTAACAAGAGTCATGGCTGCTGCATCACCGGCAACAAGCATACCATCCGTATAGAGATCGGGCATCATCCTCATGCCTGAAGCAGGAATCAGATGGGCAGAATATTCGACAAGGCTTCCTCCTTCTATCAACTGGGCCACTTCTGGATGGCGCTTGAATTTTTCGAGCAGGCTTCCGGCATCGATTTTGCTACCCACCAGCCCCTCAAGCTGGACAACAATGCCCACCGAAAGGGTGTCACGGTTGGTATAAATGAATCCTCCTCCTGGAATGCCCCTGGTAAAAGTGCCGATGAATTCCCAGGCAACTCCCTCCTCTCCCCTGAGATTGAAGCGCTGCTCAAGAATCTGGCGGGGAAGCTCAATTACTTCCTTTACTCCCAGCTTCATGTCTTTTGGCCTGAGTTTTGACCTGAGCCCTGCCTTTTCTGCCAGCAGAGAGTTTGCTCCATCACAGGCAATGACCACATCTGCCGGAAGCTCATCCCCGCCTGCCATAACGCCAGTAACTCTGCTTCCCTCGAAGAGAAGGTCAGTGGTTTCAAGCGGAGCAGCCACGATGGCTCCTGCCTCCTCGACCTTTGAGGCAAACCAGCGGTCAAACCTTGAGCGCAGCAGGGAAAAGCAGCTCGAGGGCTGCTGGCTGAATTTTCTTGAGGTGAATTCAGCACTCAGGGCTGAATCCTCGGTCAGAAAGGAGAACTTATGCCGGGAAATCCACCTCTCAACTGGAGCCTTGTCCGGGAATTCAGGCAGTAGCGCTTCAAGCTCTCGGCCGTAGTAAACACCTCCCCACATGTTTTTGGCGCCAGCAAACTTTCCTCTCTCCACAACCAGGGTTTTAACACCAGCCCTGGCAAGAGCAAGGCCGCAGCTACAGCCTGCAGGACCAGCTCCAACGACTATGGCCTCGAACTTTCTCTCCACCTCTCTTCTGCTCCCTTATCTGAAGGCAGCCATATCAAGAAGCTGCTGACCGATGGTCAGCTGCTGCATCTGGGCTGTGCCGCCGAGGATAGTGGCGGTGATGGCATCCTGGTAGTGATGGCCGACAGGAAAATCATCAATCGTACCAAAAGAGCCGTGAATTTTCACTGCCTGGGATGAAACCCAGAGGGCTGTCTCAGTGGCAAAGTACTTGGCGTAAGACATCTCTGTTATATGGCGCACACCCTTACTCTTAAGATAGGCAGCATGATAGGTCAGCCATCTGGCTGCCTGAATTCTGGTAGCCATGTCAGCGATTATCTCCTGGATGAGCTGGTGGCCGCCGATCGGCTTGCCAAACTGGATACGCTCCTTCGCATACCTGATACTCGCCTCAAGACAGCTCTGAGCCACTCCTACTGCTCCTGCAGCAAGGAAAAGGCGGGCAGTGTCGATGCCGCGGAGTGCATCTCTGAGCGCATTCCCTACCTCCCCCACCTGATTTTCGAGCGGCAGCTCCATATCTTCGAACCTGAGGGTGCCTTCACTCCCTCCCCGCCAGCTTATCTTGCCTTTGAGAGGAGTGCTTGAAAAACCAGGAGTACCCCGCTCGACGATAAAAGCGGCCAGTCCTTTCAGCCCTTTACTTTTATCAGTCTGAGCGATGAAGAGAACAACATCAGCAATTTCTCCGTTGGTGATAAATATTTTACTGCCGTTAATGACCCATCTGTTTCCTTTTTTCCTGGCAGATGTCTCTATCATCGAAGAATCACTTCCTGCGTTGGGCTCGACAACAGCCCCGGAGAGAACGATTTCTCCCCTGCAGACTGAAGGAAGATACTTCTTTTTCTGCTCCTCAGTGCCGGCATGGAGAAGGATTGTTGCCGGCTGAATGGGACCGCTTACTGCTGCCTGTGTTATCGAAAGACTGGCAGAGCAGAGTGCTTCCCAGATAACAGCAGAAGTCAGGTAATCAAGCCCCAGTCCTCCGTATTCCCGGGGAAGATGTGGTGCGAGAAGACCCTGGGAAGCCAGCTTTTTTATAATTCCTTTCTCGAACTTCTCCTCGCGCACACTTTCTTTAACAAGTGGAAGTATCTCCTGCTCGGCAAACTTCCGGGCCATATCACGAAACATTGTCTGCTGTTCGCTGAGTTCAAAATCCATCTTTCACCCCTCCTTTTCCACAAGCTCGATGAGCACTCCATGGGTGGAGCGTGGATGAAGAAAGACACTCACCCCCTCGGCCCCTGGCCGCGGCTCACCTATTATCTCCATTCCCTTTGTTTTCAGCCTTTCCACTTCTTGGTGGATATTCTCAACCTCAAAACAGATGTGATGGATTCCTTCCCCGCGCTTTTCAAGAAACCGGGCTATCACGCTCTCGCTTCCGACAGGCTCAAGAAGCTCGATTGTGGTGTTTCCTGCCTCAACCATGCTCACCCTGACTGTTCCCTCTCCTCCTTCAATCGGGTCAGACGATTCAAGACCAAAAACCGAGCGGTAAAACTGCCTTCCTTCCTCAAGGCTTTTTACCGCAAAACCCAGATGGCTGACGCCCTTTATCATTTCATTCCTCCAGCAGGAATTACTCCAGAAAATTACTTCTTAAAAGGAATTAAAGGCAGAAAACTTATAACACAGGATAAGAAGGGAGACAATACCCGATTTTCTTATTCGGCTCTGTCCCAAAGCTGCTTGACTTGATGTGTACCTTTATTTCTGTAAAATAAGCAAAAAGGATATGCTGACACTATTTTAATTTGGCAGCAATTCTGGCATAATTCGCAGGGAGAAAAAATCAAAGCCTGTGAAGAGGAAAAAAAGCAGCAAACCTGAGAAAAAGGTTCTCCTCGGCAATGAGGCTATTGCCAGGGGAATAGTTGAAGCAGGCTGCCATGTCCTCACTTCATACCCGGGAACACCCAGTTCAGAGATAGTACCTTCAGTCGTCTCCTTCAAGAAGGAACTCGGAGTCAATATCTACATCGAATGGTCTGCAAACGAAAAAGTCGCCTACGACAACGCACTGGCTGCAAGCCTCGCCGGAAAAAGAGCAGCTGTGGCCATGAAGCAGGTTGGATTAAATGTTGCCTCGGATTCGCTCCTAAGCTCGGCTTATACCGGAGTTGTCGGCGGTCTGGTCATCATCAGCTGTGACGATCCAGGTCCTCACAGCTCCCAGACCGAGCAGGATTCCCGCTTTTTCGGCATGTTTGCCAAAGTTCCAGTCTACGACCCTTCCAGCCCTCAGGAAGCAAAGGAAATGGTCAAGGATGCCTTTGAAGTCTCTGAGAGATACCGGATACCTGTCCTTCTCCGGCCGACAATCAGGGTGAGCCATGCAAAGCAGGATGTGAAATTTTCCAGGGTGAAGAGGCTCGAACGAGAGGCGCATTTTGAAAAAGAGCCTGAGCGGTGGGCTGCCACTCCCAGGTTCAGGCTTAAGCTCCACCAGAAGCTCAATGAGAAACTCAGAAAGATAGAGGAGAGGTTCGAAAAAGAAACAAGGTGGAACTACGAAGTCGGCAGCGGCCGCCGTCCTCTCGGAATCATTACCTGCAGTGTCAGCTTCTCTTCTCTGATGGACATCCTGGCAGAGGAAGGCCTGGAAAAAGAGGTAAATGTCCTTAAAATAGGCACTCCATACCCGCTTCCCCGGAAAAGAGTGTCTGAATTTATCAGGAGGCACAGCAAAATCCTGGTCATAGAGGAGACTGATGCTGTGATTGAAATTCAAATCAAAGACAGAGAGAAGGTGCTCGGAAGAGAGACAGGGAATGTCCCTTCTGAAGGAGAGCTGACTCCGGATAAAATTTACGAAATTCTCTTCCGGGTTTTGAAAGAGGTCGGAATATCCCGGGCAAAAAGAAGAAAGGACACAGGCCTCTCCAGGCTTGTGGAGAATCTGAAGCTTCCTCAGAGAAAACCAACACTCTGCGCTGGCTGCCCGGAAAGAGCCGCTTTTTACGCCATCAGGAGAGCGCTTCCCAGAGCCATTTATACCAGCGATATTGGCTGCTACACTCTGGGCCTCAACCTCAAAGCCGTGGATACAGTGCTTGATATGGGGGCTGGCATAACCCTGGCCAGCGGTTTTTACCAGGCTTACAACCAGGATAAAAAGGATGTGGCTATCGTGGCCACCATGGGCGATTCCACTTTCTATCATTCGGGAAGCGCATCGCTTCTGAACGCAGTCTACAACAGAGCAAGGTTTATCCTCGTCATCCTCGACAACCAGACAACAGCCATGACAGGCATGCAGCCCACCCCTGGCCTGGGGATAACAGCAGAGGGAAAAAAAGGGAGAAAAGTGCCCCTTGAAGAACTCATCAGGGGATGCGGAGTAGAGTGGATAAGAACTGTCGACCCCTATGATGTTGTCAAAATGATAGATACTCTCAAAGCTGCCAGAGCCTACACTAAAGAAAGAAATGGTGGCGTGGCTGTCATCATTGCCCGCCATCCATGCATCATCTGCTACCCTGAGGCCATCTCTGAGAAGCGAATCAGGGTGGAGATAACAGCAGATTGTAACGGCTGCAGGTACTGCCTCGATTATTTTGAATGTCCGGGCCTGCGTCTCAACGAGGAGCAGGATCGGGTAGAAATCGACCTTATATACTGCGTCGACTGCGGAGTCTGTATCCATGCCTGCCCCAGGGGAGCGATAATCGCTCCGGATAATGGGAATTAAACTTACTTATATGTTGCTTGCTTATGCATTGAGATAAGACAAATGAAGTCACAGATAGTTCTGGCTGGAGTAGGCGGACAGGGAATTCTTTTCGCCTCAAAGATTTTCTGTGAGCTTGGACTCAGGCTTGGTCTGGGTGTTATTGGTTCTGAAACTCACGGCATGAGCCAGAGAGGAGGCTCGGTCATTGCCCATATCAAGCTCGGCGGCTTTCTGAGTCCGATGATAAGAGATGGCTGTGCTGATATTCTCTATTCCTTTGAAGAGTACGAGACTTACAGAAATCTTAGATTCCTCGCCAAAGAAGCGGCCTGTTTTGTGAACATGGATTCTCCTGAAAAATTCGACCAGAGCCTTGGTGAACACCTGAGAAAAAAGCGCATCAGGCTGAAAATATATGACGCCAACTCAGAGGCATTGAAACTGGGATCAATCCTGGTGGCCAATATCGCCCTCATCGGATACTCGGTCGGAACCGGTCTTGTTCCTTTTTCTGAAAAAGAAATGAAGGAAGTGATTAAATCAGTGAGTAAAAAGAAGCATCTTCCGCTCAACCTTAAAGCTTTTGAAAG
>JBHIDX010000034.1:0-23706 GCA_046760305.1 Candidatus Aminicenantales bacterium | reverse complement strand
GAGGGAGGACGGACAGTAGGAGCTGGCACTGTTACCGAGATTATTGAATGAAAAGAGAGAAGTGAAAAATAATATGTGAAAAGTAAAGAGGGAAGAGTTAAGAAAGAGAGGGATAAAGTTAGAGAATTGAGATTAAAAAGATGAATTAGGAAGCTGAAAAATGGAAAAAATAAGAATCAGACTGCGTTCCTTTGACCATCGTCTTCTGGACCAGTCTGTAAAAGATATTGTCGTCAAAGCGAAAAGAACAGGGGCTTCAGTGGCCGGGCCGATTCCCTTGCCCACAAAAATTCACCGTTATTGTGTTCTCAGGTCTCCTCATGTCGACAAGCGTTCAAGGGAACATTTTGAAATGAGGATTCACAAGAGACTAATCGATATCAGCAATTATAACAACGAGACAATCGAGGAGCTTCAGAAGTTGGATCTTCCAGCAGGAATAGACGTTGAAATTCAGGCCTTCGGTACAGGAGGAGAATAATCATGGTTGAAGGTCTGATCGGAAAGAAGATTGGAATGACCCAGGTCTTTGATAAAGATGGAAATATTCTGCCCGCAACTGTCATCCAGGCAGGTCCCTGTGCTGTAATTCAGAAAAAATCAGTGGAGAAGGATGGCTATCAAGCTGTCCAGCTGGGCTTTGTTGAAGATAAAAAAACCAAGAAAGCGAACAAACCCCTCACTGGTCATTTTAAAAAATCAGGTCTTCCTCCAACAAAGGTGGTGAAAGAATTCAGGTTCTCCCATAAAGCAGAAATATCTGAAGGAGACAAGTTTTTTGCTGACATTTTCCAACAAGGGGAAAAGGTTATTATTGTAGGCACGAGCAAGGGGAAGGGTTTTGCCAGTGTCATCAAGCGCTATGGTTTTAGAGGAGGCAAGGCAAGCCATGGCTCCATGTTTCACAGAGCTCCTGGCTCAATCGGCGCATCAGCTTTTCCCTCGCGAGTTGTCAAGGGTAAGAAGATGCCCGGACACATGGGCCAAAGGAGAGTTACGGTAAAAAACTTGACTGTTATTCAAGCTGACAGGGAGAATAACATCCTGGTGGTGAAAGGAGCAGTTCCTGGGCCAAAAGGTAGTTATGTTTTAATAAAAAAAGCATTTTTTAATCCACAGGAATACCAGCCAGAGCCGAAAAAAGAAGAAAAGCCGAAGCCGGAGAAAAGAGAAGGTAAGATTATGAAAGGAGAAACAGAAGAGAAAGCAGAAAAGAAGGAGAAAGAATCAGAGGAAAGGAAGCAGGAAGTTAAAGGCAGGAAGAAGCCAGAAACCAGGAAAAAAGAGAACGAGGAATAGAAAGTAATGGCAAAGATTGGTGTTGTCGACAGAACAGGGAAGACAAAGAGCGAGATGAGTCTGCCTGGTAATGTTTTTTCTTATCCAGTTAAAGAGCATCTCCTTTACGAGGCTGTTCTCAACCAGAGGGCGAACATGAGAACAGGTACAGCCTCGACAAAGACAAGAAGCGAAGTGCGAGGAGGTGGTCGCAAGCCATGGAGGCAGAAAGGAACAGGGAGAGCAAGAGCTGGCAGCATCCGCTCTCCTCTGTGGAGAAAAGGAGGAACTACTTTTGGTCCAAAACCAAGAGATTATTCATATTCACTTCCAAAAAAAGCAAAGAAAAATGCTTTAAAATCAGCTCTCAGCCTCAAGCACAAGGAGAAATTGATACTTATTCTCGAGGATTTAAAGCTTAAGGAGCCGAAGACAAAGGAAGGGGTAAAGCTTCTGGAAAATCTGAAAATAGATTCTGCTTTATTCATCGACACCCGAGATAATAGAAATCTTTTCCTTTCGCTGCGCAACATACGCGGAGTAAAGACAGTTGATTTCAAGGACGTAAACACTTATGACGTTTTAAAATACAGATGGCTTGTGTTTTCCAAAAATGCCTTTGAGAGCTTAATGGAGAGATTGAAGTGAAGAGAGCGGATAAGGTTATTCTCAGGCCTGTTATTACTGAAAAAAGTACTTACCTGAAAAATACTTACAGGGAGGTCTGCTTTGAGGTCGACCCAAAAGCAAACAAGGTCGAGATAAAAAGAGCCGTGGAACAGCTTTTCAAAGTTAAAGTGGAGAGGGTACGTACCCAGAGTAGAAAAGGAAAAAAGAGAAGAGTGGGGAGAACAGAAGGTAGAAAGAAGAACTGGAAGAAAGCTTATGTCCAGTTAAAAGAGGGCGAAAAAATGATTGAATATTTTGAGGCAGTCTGATGGGCATAAAAAAGTACAAGCCGGTAACTTCAAGCCTGCGTCACAGGACCAGTCTGACCTACCAAGAGCTGACTGAGAGTAAACCATACAAGCCTCTTCTTCAGCCGCTAACCAGTTCTGGGGGCAGGAATGCAAGAGGTCAGATGTCAGTGCGGAGAAGGGGAGGAGGACATAAAAGACTTTACCGGATTGTTGATTTTAAAAGAGATAAATTAGATGTCCCTGGTGTGGTAGAGACGATTGAGTATGATCCCAACCGTTCAGCTTTTATCTCCCTCATAAAGTACCAAGACGGAGAGAGAAGATACATACTGGCGCCATCCGGCTTGAAAGTTGGGCAGCAAATAATAGCTTCTGATAATCAGGTAGACATCCTGCCTGGGAATTCGATGCCTTTGAGGTGCATTCCTCTGGGAACAGTAATCCATAACATCGAACTGAGAAAATACAAAGGAGGACAACTTGTCAGGTCTGCTGGGGCAGGAGCTCAGATACTGGCTAAAGAGGGAGATTACGCCCAAGTGCGGCTTCCTTCCTCTGAAATAAGAAAGATTCACCTCGACTGTCGGGCAACAATCGGCCAGGTGAGTAACCTTGACCATCAAAACATATCCATCGGAAAAGCAGGCAGGAACCGCTGGAAGGGAATAAGACCTCATGTGAGGGGAACGGCCATGAATCCCATCGACCATCCTCATGGAGGTGGAGAGGGAAAGGCAAAAGGAGGTCGTAATCCTGTAACTCCCACCGGAAAGCCAACTAAGGGCTATAAGACGAGAAAAAACAAACGGACTCAGCCTTACATCGTCCGGAGAAGGAGTAAATAATAATGGGCAGGTCGGTTAAGAAAGGTCCTTATGTTGATCCTAAACTGATGGGGAAAATCCTGTCCCTGAAATCTGAGAAGGAGAGGAGAAAAGTTATAAAAACCTGGTCTCGCCGCTCAACCATTATACCCGAGATGGTAGGCCTGACTGTAGGAGTTCATAACGGGAGAAAATTTATTCCTGTCTTTATCACTGAAAACATGGTCGGTCATAAACTTGGTGAGTTTTCACCGACGAGAACCTTTAAAGGGCATACTTCAAAAACAGCCAGAACAGTGAGGATAAGGAAGTAGAATGGAAAACAATCATTATGTGGCCAGAGCTTCCGCCAAGTACGTACGGATTTCGCCTCTGAAATGTCGTCTGGTTGCTGACCTTATAAGAGATAGGTATGTTGGAGAAGCCCGAACCATCCTCCAGTTTTCTAAGAAGAAGAAGGTAAGCGCGATTGTGAGGAAGGTTCTCGATTCAGCTATAGCCAATGCCCAGCAGAAGGTGCCCAACATAGATGTGGACGACCTGTACATTTCCAAGATTTATGTAAACCAGGGACCTCAATGGAAGAGATTCAGGGCTGCCCCGATGGGAAGAGCGCACAGGATTCTTAAAAGAACGAGCCATGTTCATATTTATTTAGAAGAGAGAAAAGGGAGATAAGAAGTGGGACAGAAGACTCATCCTCTTGGATTTAGACTGGGATTTAACAAACAGTGGAGTTCTCGTTGGTTTGCCAGTGGAGAAGACTATAGGCGTCTGATTCACGAAGACCTGAGGATAAAACAGGAGATAAAAAAGAGGTATGCCCATGCTGGTATTTCGCGCGTGGATGTGGAGCGGGTTGGTCCCAAGGTGAGAGTAATCATCTACACTGCTCGTCCCGGAATTATTATCGGGCGCGGTGGGAAAGAAATAGAGAATTGGAAGAAAATACTGCAGGAGATTGTCAAAAGGGAAGTTTACATCGATATCAGAGAAGTCGATAAGCCCGAGCTTGATGCTCTTCTTGTCGCTGAAGGAATTGCTATCCAGCTTGAGAAAAGGATAGCCTATCGAAGGGCGATGAGAAGGGCGGTCGAGATGGCCGAAAAAATGGGAGCAAAGGGCATTAAAGTTATGTGTTCCGGCAGGCTGGGAGGAGTAGAGATTGCTCGTTCAGAATGGTATTTGAGAGGACAGCTTCCTCTCCAGACACTCAGAGCTGATATAGATTATGGATTTACTGAAGCCTTTACCACTTACGGCCAGATTGGGATAAAAGTCTGGATTTACAGAGGTGACGTGGATAAACCCAAAATGACCTCCCAGTTTACTGAGGTTGAGGAGATTTAGCGATGTTGATGCCCAAAAAAGTTAAATACAGAAAACAGCAAAGAGGCAGGATGAGAGGAAAAGCCTACAGAGGCTCAACCCTCTCTTTTGGTGAGTATGGTCTTCAGGCACTCGAACCATGCTGGCTGACTGCCCGCCAGATAGAAGCGGGACGGATTGCCATCACCCGCTACGTGAAAAGGAAAGGAAAACTATGGGTTCGGGCATTTCCCTGGAAGCCGGTTACGAAAAAACCCACTGAGGTGAGGATGGGAAAAGGCAAAGGTGACCCTGAATTCTGGGTAGACGTAATCAAGCCGGGAAGAATTCTCTACGAGCTGGAAGGTGTGTCAGGGACCGTGGCAAGGGAAGCCATCAGACTTGCTGCCCAGAAGCTTCCCATAAAAACCAGGTTTATCGAGAGAGAAGGAAGGGAGTTAAGATGAAGGCCAGAGAATTGAGAGATCTTGCACAAGATGAACTACGAAGGAAAGAAGAGGAGCTCAGAGACCAGCTTTTTAAGCTCCGTTTTCAGCGCACACTCGGCCAGCTTGAGGACAAGATGAAGATAAGAAACGTCAGGAGGGATATTGCGCGAATAAAGACAGTAATAAGAGAAGTTGAGAAAGGGAAGAGTTAAGTAATGCAAGAGAAAGAGAAACAAAGGATTACCAGGTTAGGTATTGTTATCGGTGACAGTATGAAAAAGACAGTAGTCGTGCTCGTTGAACGCCAGGTCAGGCATCCTCTCTATAAAAAAATTATCAAGAGGAGAAAAAAGTTTCTCGTTCATGATGAATACGAGAAATGCAAGGTTGGAGACGTGGTTAAAATTGTTGAAACAAGACCTCTCAGTAAAAGGAAGCGCTGGAGGGTCAAGGAAATAATCGGTCTCTCTCCCGAGGATTTGAGAAAAGAAAAAGGAGTTGAAGAAAAAGGAGAATGATTCAGGCTCAGACCATGCTCAAAGTTGCTGACAATTCAGGCGCGCGCAGGATTATGTGTATTACTCCACTCGGAGGGGGCGTGGGTAAAACTGCCTCAATAGGAGATGTTATTTCTGCTACTGTTAAGGAAGCAGAACCGGAAAGCAAGATACCGAAAGGCAAAGTAGTCAGGGCCGTGATAGTCAGGACAGCAAAAGAAGTAAGACGCAAAGACGGTTCTTACATCCGCTTTGATGACAATGCCGCTGTAATCATAGACAAGACTGGCGAACCTGTGGGTACACGTGTTTTTGGGCCTGTAGGCAGGGAATTAAGGGATAAAAAGTTCATGAAGATAGTTTCCCTTGCTCCGGAGGTGCTGTGATGAAGACATCGATCAGGAAAGATGATGTGGTTATTGTCCTCAAAGGAAAGGATAGAGGTAAAACAGGGAAAGTTCTCAAGATAACCAGGGATAGGAAGCGTGCCATCGTGGAAAAGATAAACTTTGCCAAAGAGTTCATCCGTCCTGACCAGAGCCGGAACATCCAGGGTGGAATCATGGAGAAAGAGGCTCCAGTTTCAGTGGCCAATTTAATGGTTTATTGCTCTGAATGCGGAGGTGGGGTAAGAGTGAATAAAAAAGTTCTCGATGACGGATCAAAAATAAGAGTTTGTAATAAATGTGGTGCAAGTCTAGAACGCCATTAGGACGAGGTAGAAGGTGAGTCGTCTTCTGGAGAAGTATAAAAAAGAGATAATTCCTGCTCTTCAGGAGGAGCTGGGGATAAAGAATAAAATGGCTGTACCTAGACTGGAGAAAATAGTGGTCAACATAGGAACCGGAGAAGCTACCCAGAATATTAAGTTTCTGGATGCAGCCAAGAAAGAACTGAGCATAATAACTGGACAGTGGCCGGCTGTGGCTAGGGCAAAGAAGTCGATTTCTTCTTTTAAGCTCCGTAAAGGAATGCCTATTG
Organism: Candidatus Aminicenantales bacterium; assembly: GCA_046760305.1. Taxonomy (GTDB): domain Bacteria; phylum Acidobacteriota; class Aminicenantia; order Aminicenantales; family Aminicenantaceae; genus JBHIDX01. Next base: position 17,449 of record JBHIDX010000034.1, on the reverse strand, counting down.
CTTGTTACGTAACACTCAGAGGAAGAAGAATGTACGAATTTTTCGACAGGCTGGTGAATATTGTCCTTCCCCGAGTACGTGACTTCAGGGGAGTAAGCCCTCGTTCATTTGATGAGAGAGGAAATTATACACTGGGAGTGAAAGACCAGCTTGTTTTCCCTGAGATAGATTACACAAAGGTGGAGAGGTCAAGAGGAATGAATATCACAGTTGTTACTTCTGCCCGGACAGATAAGGAGGCATATGCCCTTTTAAAAAAGCTGGGAATGCCTTTCCGGGAATTTAGGTAAAGAGAGGAGAAAGTGTCGCGGAAATCATCCTACGCAAAATATTTGAAAGAGCCAAAGTTTTCAACGCGCCGCAAGAGCCGCTGTCGCATCTGCGGGCGCTCAAAAGGATATTACCGTAAATTCGACATGTGCCGGCTCTGCTTCCGGGAACTTGCCCTCAGAGGCGAAATACCTGGAATAATAAAGGCCTCATGGTAAATATGAAATAAGGATAGAGATATGAGCTTAACCGACCCAATCGCTGATATGCTTACCAGAATCAGGAATGCAGTTCGAGTGAAGAAGAAAGAAGTGAACATCCCTTCTTCGCGGATGAAAGTAGAGATTGCTAAGGTATTAAAGGAGGAAGGATACATCCATAACTTTAAGGTTATAAATGACAACAAGCAGGGAATATTGAATATTACCCTGAAATATACTGAGGATAAAAAGAGTGTCATCACTGGTTTAGAAAGAATAAGCAAACCAGGCTGCCGCATATATTGCACTCGTGATTCAATTCCCAAGGTACTCGATGGCCTGGGTATTGCCATTATCTCTACTTCCAGAGGTATTACTACAGGAAAGAAGTGTGAAGAATGGGGAGTCGGAGGCGAGGTTTTGTGTTATTTATGGTGAGTGTTAATCGAGGAGAAATTGAGATGTCGAGAGTAGGAAAACAGCCGATTGTCATTCCTGAGGGTGTCAAGGTAAACATAGCTGCAGACAAGATTGAGTTTGAAGGACCGAAGGGGAACCTCTCTTCACCCCTCTGTAGCGGTATAAAGGCAGAGATAGAAGATAATAAACTTGTTTTGAAAAGGGCTGATGAGTCGAAAGAGACTCGTTCCCTCCATGGCCTCTGCCGCAGTCTGGCCTACAATGCCTGTCTGGGCGTTACAGAAGGTTTTGAGAAACAGCTTGAGATAGTGGGTGTAGGCTACAGGGCTAAACTCGACCGGGGAAAGCTGGAGCTGAGCCTCGGCTACTCAAAGCCTATCGTCTACAACATCCCTGAAGATGTGGAGATTATAGTCGAGAAACCGACTCTGATAAAAGTTAGGGGAATTGACAAGCAGAGAGTGGGACAGGTCTCCCATGAGATAAGAAACTTCCGCAAGCCTGATCCCTACAAGCTTAAAGGAATTCGCTATGTGGGAGAAAGGTTACGGAAAAAAGAAAGAAAAGCGGTGGTGAGCGGTGCATAAGAGTAAAGTTGAATTGAAGAAAGAGCGGAAAGACCGCATCAGGAAGAGGATAAGGAAAAAAGTCAGGGGTTATGGAGAACGCCCCAGGGTGTTTGTGTTCAAAAGTAACCGCTATATCTATGCTCAGGTGATCGACGATGAGAAAGGGAAAGTGCTGACTTCAGTTTCCACGCTCGAGAAAGAATTCAGGGAAAAAAACAAACATTTTAAGAATATAAAGGCTTCTCAGGCCCTGGGTGAGATTCTTGCCCAGAGGCTGAAGAAGAAAAAGATAAAGAAGATAGTTTTTGACAGGGGAATTTATCCTTATCATGGGAGGGTAAAAGCCTTGGCAGAGGCAATGCGAAAAGGAGGAATTACATTTTGAAAGCCCTGCAGACGGCGAAATAAGGAGGATGTATCGTGGCTGAAGAAGAAGTGAGCCGAGAAGAAGAGATTGAAAAAAAAGAGGAAGAATTAGAGGAAGAGCTAGAGCTTAAAGACCAGGTTATCTCTATCCGGAGAGTGTCCAAGGTAGTAAAGGGCGGAAAAAACCTTAGCTTCTCTGCTCTGGTTGCTGTCGGCAATGAACACGGTCTGGTAGGGGTAGGAAAGGGAAAGGCAAGAGAGGTACCCCAGGCAATAAGGAAAGCCGTGGAAAATGCAAAGAAAAACCTATTCCAGGTTCCTATCAAGGGGACAACCATTCCTCACTATAGCCAGGGTGAAGCAGACGGCGGTGTTGTTGTGCTCCGGCCCGCATCGAGAGGAACAGGCGTCATTGCCGGAGGGGCAGTGAGGACAATAATGGAGCTTGTAGGCATAAAAGACATCCTCACCAAGTCTATAAGGAGTAATAACCCCATCTCCGTGGCTCATGCTACGGTTGATGCCCTGAAAAAGGTTAAAAATCCTGACGAAGTCTCTGAAATAAGAGGGATTAATAAGGATTAACTATGGCCCTAAAAGAGCAGGCGAAAAAGAAAGCGGTAAAAGAGAAAAAGGTCTCTTCAACCGCTTTCCTGAAGATAAAGCTCGTGAGGAGCCTGATCGGCCATCCTTGTTATCAGAGGGAGGTGGTAAAAGGACTCGGCCTGAGAAAATTAAACTCAGTGGTCATAAAAAGAGATTCTCCTGAAATAAGAGGAATGATAAAAAAGATACCTCATTTACTGGAAGTGGAGGCCTTGGGGAAGAAATGAGTTTGAGCAGCTTGCATCCAGCAGCCGGTTCTCGGAAGAAGAGCAGAAGAGTAGGGCGTGGTCCAGGTTCAGGCAGGGGTAAGACTGCTGGTCGGGGCACAAAAGGACAGAAGTCTATTTCAGGATACTCAAGAAAAAGAGGATTTGAAGGCGGCCAGATGCCCCTCCACCGCAGGGTTCCCAAAAGAGGATTCACCAACATCTTTAAGAAAAGGTATCAGGTAGTAAACTTAGAAAAGCTGGAAGGAATAAAGAAGTCAAAGATAGAAATAAAAGACCTGGTGGATGCGGGCATCATAAAGAAGAAATCTGAAATGGTAAAAGTTCTGGGAAGGGGAGAAATCTCCTCGGCAAAGACTATTTCTGCCCATAAATTTTCGGTCTCTGCCAGAGAGAAAATAGAGAAAGCTGGCGGAAAAATCATTCTTCTGGGGAAAGAATAGTGCTAGAAGGCTTGGCGGCGAGCATCAGAAATATCTTCAGTATCCCTGATTTGCGCAAGCGGATTATCTTTACACTTCTTCTGCTGGCTGTCTACCGCATAGGCGCCCAGATACCGAATCCTGGAATCAGTGGTACTGCTCTGGCAGAATTCTGGCAGTCTCAGAAAGGAACAATCTTCGGGTTTATTGACCTTTTTTCCGGAAGGAATATGAGCCGCATGACTATCTTTGCACTGGGGATAATGCCCTACATCAGTGCTTCCATCATCCTTCAGTTGCTCCAGGTTGTCTGGCCCTACCTGGAAAGGCTTTCAAAAGAAGGAGAGCTGGGGAGGAAGAAAATAACCCAGTACACCCGTTACGGTACCCTCCTTATCTGTGTTATCCAGGCTTACGGCCTTTCCCTTCTGCTCCAAGGATTCAGGAGCCCGGGAGGTGCTCCAGTTGTTCCCAATCCAGGCCTTGGTTTTCAGTTGATGACTGTTCTCACCTTAACCACAGGAACAACTTTCATCATGTGGCTCGGTGAACAGATATCAGAGCGGGGTATTGGCAATGGAATCTCTCTTATCATCTTTGCCGGTATTGTGGTAGATTTTCCCCGCCAGGCAGGCAACGTGATTTCAGGATTGAGGACGAGGAGCGTCACACCCTTGAGGGCGATCATTCTTCTCATCATCATGATCGCCGTGGTGGCCATCATCGTCTTTGTGGAGAGAGGCCAGAGGCGAATACCTGTCTCCTATGCCAAGAGAGTGGTGGGCAGAAAGATTTACGGCGGACAGAGCACTCATCTACCTCTTCGGGTCAACACAGGAGGTGTTATCCCTATCATTTTTGCCTCTTCTGTAATCACCATTCCTGCCACTGTTGCTTCGCTGACAAAAGTGCCTGCCATCCAGCAACTCGCCCAGCAGTTTAACTGGGGTATGCCTCTCTACAATCTTCTCTACGTTGTTTCGATTATCTTTTTTACCTACTTTTACGTCTCTATTATTTTTAATCCCACGGATGTGGCCGATAATTTGCGCAAGTACGGAGGATTTATTCCCGGGATAAGGCCGGGGAAGAACACATCTGATTTTATAGATGCAGTTCTTTCCCGCATCACGCTTGTGGGAGCTATATATCTGGCAGCCGTTGCCATTTTGCCCGAATTCATCTACACGGGATTTAAAGTCCATACCCTGCCCTGGATTGGTCCTTTTCTGGATGCTAATTTACCCCGATGGTTTACCCAGGGTTTAAACATTGATATCTATTTCGGCGGTACATCTATTCTCATCGTGGTCGGCGTGGCCATGGATACTCTGCAGCAGATTGAGGCCCAGCTTGTGATGAGACACTACGATGGATTCATGCGGCGCGGCCGTATAAGGGGGAGGAGAGGATGAGAATAATCCTTCTCGGTGCTCCTGGTTGTGGAAAAGGAACTCAGGCAACCCTGATTGAGAAGGAGTACGGGTTTCCGAAAATTTCAACCGGTGACCTTCTCCGCCAGGCAGTGGCAGATGAAACCCCCCTGGGGAAGAGAGCAGAGGAAGAGATGAAAAAAGGCGGACTTGTCAGGGATGAGATTGTGGTTGAGCTGGTCAGAGGACGTATCAATAAGGAGGACTGCCGCCAGGGGTATGTTCTTGATGGGTTTCCGCGCAACATTCTCCAGGCCCAGAGACTAGAAGAGATGAATAGCCAGCAGCCTGAAATAGTTATCGAGATAAGAGTGCCGGAAGAAGTGCTCATCGCTCGGCTTTCAGCTCGAAGAATCTGCCCCCAATGTGATTCAATTTATCATCTTCTTTCCTCGAAGCCGAAGAAGAAGGGAGTGTGTGACTCGTGCGGAGCAGAGCTTATCCAGAGAGAGGACGACAGGCCTGAAGTAATCAGAGAACGCCTCAGGGTATACCACAGGGAAACCGAGCCTCTGATAAATTATTATCTGGAACAAGAGAAACTTTTCAGGGTGGACGGTTCAGGCGAGGTTAAGGAGGTGTTTAAAAGCATCTCCTCTGTCCTGAAAGAAGAGAGAAAGAGTCTGGGGGAAAAAAAGAAAAAATAAGATGATAGTTTATAAAAGCGAAGAAGAAATCATGGCCATGAAGAAAAGTAATCAGATAGTCGCTCGAGTGCTGAAGGAGCTGGGAGAAATGATAAAACCAGGAATAACGACCGAGGAGCTCGATCGTTACGCAGAGACAAGGGCTCGAGAGATGAATGCTGTTCCTGCTTTTAAGGGCTACCGAGGCTATCCTGCTTCGCTCTGTACTTCGGTGAATGAAGAAATTATACACGGCATTCCCTCCTCTCGAACGCTGCGGGAAGGGGATATTGTCAGTCTTGATTTCGGTATTCTGTATGAAGGGTATTATGGTGATGCTGCCCGAACATTCCCTGTGGGGGAGGTATCCATCAGGGCCCAGAGACTGATTGCTACAGCAGAGGAGGCATTTTACAGGGGAATTGAGCACATGAGAGAGGGTGAGAGAATATCCGATATCTCTTATGCCATTCAGTCCTGTGTCGAGGGCCGGGGATTTTCTATCATCCGACAGTTTGTCGGGCACGGAATAGGGCTTGCCCTCCATGAAGAGCCTCAGGTTCCGAATTTCGGTTCCCCAGGCCGTGGTCCTAAAATCAGACGGGGTTTGGTGCTGGCCATTGAACCCATGATTGCCATCGGAGGATGGGAGGTCGAGATACTCACCGATAACTGGACAGCTGTGACAGCGGACCACAGTCTTTCCGCTCACTTTGAGAATACCGTGGCCTTGACTGACAATGGACTCCAAATTCTCAGTCTTCTCGATGACGAAGAAGTACCTGCTCCGCTTTACAAGGAGAATCATTATGCCTAAGGGAGATATCATCGAAACTGAAGGGACGGTTATCGAGACGCTCCCGAATGCGATGTTTAAAGTTGAGCTGGCCAACAAACATGTTATTCTGGCTCATATCTCAGGAAGGATGAGAAAGCACTTCATCAGAATCCTCCCTGGAGATAGAGTCCTCATTGAGCTCTCTCCCTATGACCTGACAAAGGGAAGAATCACTTACCGCTTCAAATAAAGGAAAGGACGATGAAAGTAAGAGCTTCTGTTAAAAAAATATGTCGTAACTGTCGTATAATTAAAAGGAAAGGAAGCATTCGGGTTATTTGCTCCAACCCGAGGCATAAGCAGAGACAAGGATAAAAGAGGGAAAAATGGCAAGAATAGCTGGAATAACACTTCCTCCTGATAAAAGAGTTGAAATCGGACTTACTTATATCTACGGTATCGGACGCTCCAGGGCAAACAAGATACTCAAGGAGGCAAAGATCGATAAGGATAAAAAGGTGAAATCTCTGAGTGAGAATGAAATATCCAGAATTCGCCAGATTATCGAAAAAAGAGAAAGAATTGAGGGAGACCTTCGTAAAGAGGTCGCCCAGAACATAAAGAGACTGATGGAGATAGGTAGCTATCGCGGGCTCCGACACAAGAGAAAGCTGCCGGTGAGAGGTCAGCGGACGAGAACAAATGCCCGGACGAGGAAAGGTCCCCGCGGAAGCACGATGAAAAAAATAAAAGGCAGATAAAGTAATAAGAGGGAGTGTTAGATGCCAAAGGCAAAAAAGAAGACGAGAAAGAAAAAAGTAAAAAAGGAAATCGGGTTTGGAGTAGCCCACATTCAGGCTACTTTCAACAACACCCTCATCACCATCACCGACCAGAAGGGAAATACTGTCTGCTGGTCGTCGGCGGGCACATCGGGCTTTAAGGGGGCACGAAAGGGGACTCCTTTTGCTGCCCAGCTAGCTGCAAAAGAGGCGGCAGATAAGGCAAAAGAGTTCGGAGTGAGATATGTAGATGTGAGGGTCAAAGGACCTGGTGGAGGTAGAGAGTCTGCCATCCGTGCTCTTCAGGGAGCAGGACTGGAGATTAAATCCATCAGAGATGTTACTCCCATTCCCCACAACGGCTGCCGCCCGCGCAAAAGAAGGAGAGTCTGAGATTCAAGGAGAATAAGATGTCAAGATACAGAGGTCCAGTTTGTCGTCTCTGCAGGGTAGAAAAAACAAAGCTCTTTCTCAAAGGGAATAAGTGCCTTACTGATAGGTGCCCCGTTGAAAGAAGGCCCTATCCTCCTGGTGAGCGAGGGAGAATGCGCCGCAGAATACTCGGTTACGGCATCCAGCTTCGTGAGAAGCAGAAGTTAAAGAGGTATTACATGATGACCGAAGAGCAGTTTCACCTTTTCTTTGAAAGAGCGGAGAGGAAAAGAGGTATTACTGGTGAGAATCTGCTGGTCATGCTCGAGAGAAGGCTGGATAGCGTTGTCTTTATGCTCGGATTTGCCCATTCAAGGGCTCATGCCCGTCAGCTTGTCACTCACGGTCATATCCGGGTCAACGGCAGTAAGGTAGATATTCCTTCCTACCTTGTTAAAAAGGGGGATACGATTGAATTTCGGGAGAGAACACTTGGTTATGAATACATCAAAGCTCTGCTAGAAGCCAATAAAGACAAAGAGATTCCGGGCTGGCTTGAGGTCAACTGGGATGAATACAGAGGGAAAGTAGTCGCCCTCCCCACGGCCCAGGATATTGTGTTACCTGTTGAGGAGCATCTGGTAGTTGAGCTCTATTCCAAATAAAAGTGTGTGAGGTGAGGTGATGACCACTGAAAAGGAAAGAGAGAAACATGAGATTGGCTTTCAAAGGCCTAAATTTCTCGAATGTGATTTCGAGACTCTGAGCGATACCTACGGGCATTTCTATGCTCAGCCTTTTGAGCGTGGCTATGGAATTACTGTCGGAAATGCTTTGAGGAGAATTCTTCTCTCCTCCATACCGGGCGCTGCCATCACAGCTGTCCGTATTCAGGGTGTGCTCCATGAGTTTTCTACCATTCCAGGCGTTGTTGAGGATGTAACCGATATCATTCTCAACCTCAAGAGTATTCCCCTCAAGCTTGAAGGACTTGAAGCGAAACGAATGACACTCAAGAAAGAAGGCCCTTCAGAGGCGAGAGCATCAGATATAGAGCATGATTCTGACATAACCATTCTCCACCCAGAGATGCATATTGCCTCTCTGGATAAAGACGGGAAGCTGGATATGGAGATGATTGTAAAAAACAACAGAGGATACATTCCCGCCGAACAGAATTACGATCAAGAGCTGAGTGTTGATTTTATCCCCGTTGATTCCTCTCATTCACCGATAAAAAAAGTAAATTACAGGGTGGAACCGGCCAGAGTGGGGAAGAGGATTGAATACGAAAAACTCGATCTTGAAGTCTGGACAACAGGAGCAATCACACCCGTGGAAGCTGTATCCAGAGCAGCCAAAATAATGAGAGACCATATGATTATTTTCCTTACTGTCGTCGATGAGCCTCTTGAGCGAGAGCAGATTGCTGTTAAAAAGGAAATTCCTTATATGGATAAGAAGGACATTCTTTCCAGATCAATCGACCATCTGGAACTTTCCGTGAGGTCGAATAATTGCCTCCGGGCAGCAGGTATAGACAGAATATACGAACTTGTCCAGAAGACAGAGGAAGAGCTTCTGAAGACAAAGAATTTTGGACGCAAATCTCTGTCTGAGATAAAAGAAACGCTAGCGAACATGGAGCTCGGTCTTAATGTTGAGCTTCATCCCAAACTGCTCGAAGAAATTAAAGAAGAATTAGAGAAGAAAGAGAGCACCGAGGAGGAATACGCTGAATGAGACACCTGGTAAAAGGAAAGAAACTCAGGCGGAATACTGCTCAGAGGAAAGCACTCCTGCGCAATCTTGTCACCTCTTTTCTTGAAAAAGAGAGGATGAGGACTACTCTAGCCAAAGCAAAAGCTGCCAGGCCTCTTGCTGAGAAAATGATTACTCTTGCCAAAAAAGACACCCTTCACTCCAGGCGTCGAGCACTCCAGTTCATCTACAAAAAGTCGGTAGTGAAGAAGCTCTTCGATGAGCTCGGCCCACGCTTCATAGAAAGACCCGGTGGTTATACAAGAATCGTTAAACTCGGACCCCGTCAAGGGGATGGAGCCGAGATGGCCATGCTCGAGCTCATCGGGTCTGAATTCAAGAAGAAAGAGAAAAAGAAAAAAGAGAAAGAGAAGGCGAAAAAATAAGACAATTATTTTCTGGGAATTACCCAGAGTTTCTGGCCCGGATAAATTTTTGACCTCTGCGTAAGACCATTGATTGTGAGCAGGATTTCAAGGTTCATCCCGAACTTTTTAGCGATATCGTAGGGGGTATCTCCTCTTTGGACAACATAGGTGATGGCCTCTTTTGGCTTTGCGGATTGGATGATTAGCTTCTGACCGACCTTGATTATGTGTGATTGAAGGTTGTTCAATTTTTTTATCTTTTCCACTCTTGTACCGAACATATGAGCAATTCGGTACAGAGAGTCGCCTCTTTTTACGATATAAACAAGCTGCTTTCCCTCCTGGACTACCTGGGAGGAAGTTCGCCTCGAGGTTATCATTCCCTTGCCTGGAATTTTGAGTTTCTGTCCCTGGCGGATGAAATGTACCCGCCGCAGTCTGTTGAGGCGCGCGATCTGGGAAACAGTTGTTCCATACCGCCTAGCGATTCCTGAGAGTGTTTCTCCCCGGCGCACCGTATGCCAGAAGAAAGTTGTTTCAGGCGGAATCCACTGCGGCAGAGAATGGACAGCCATCAGGGCTTTGCTTCCTGTGCCCAGCGGTACTTTGAGTGAGTATTCATAGTTAGGAGTTGCATCGTAACGAAGCTCAGGGTTAAGGAGCTTTAGTTCGTTTTCGTCCAGGCCGAGTTTCCTGGAGAGAGCTGAAAGCTGAATGGGGCGGTTGAAAATGATGGTTTCATATTCCAGTGGATTATCAGGTTCAGGAAGCTCAAAGCCGTATTTTTCTGGGTTATTGATGATAATCAGGGCAGCTATAAAGCGGGGAACAAAGCGGGCAGTCTCACGCGGAAGCATGATGTAGAGATCCCAGAAGTTGTCGAGGTAATTGATTCTTTGAGTCCGAATTACTTTCTGCACCCTGAACTCACCGCAGTTGTAGGCAGCAAGTGCTGTTGTCCAGTCCCCGAAGAGGGAGTGGAGTTCTGAGAGGTATTTAATGGCTGCTGTGGTTGATTTCACGGGGTCCATTCTTTCGTCGACGTATGTGTCTCTCTTGAGACCGAACCTGTAGCCTGTAGAAGAAATAAACTGCCAGAGTCCGAGAGCACGTGCTCTAGAGTAGGCTCTTACCTTGAACCAGCTTTCGATAAGGGGAATCCAGCTTAACTGCTCGGGGAGACCTGCTTGCTTGAGCTCTGAGATAATCATCGGCCTGTACATGCCTGACCTTTTGTAGCCTTCAAGAAAGAACTTTTTCTCTTTTGTCTGGAAAATCTTTATTTCTTCCTTGACGAATTCATTCTCCACAAGGGGAATTGACATATTGTTGTCTCCGACTGCCACCACACGTGAGCCGTATATTTCCTGAATCCGCTGGGCGATGAGGAGTCTCAAGCTGTCTTTTTCTTCGTGAAGAGGCGAGTCAGGGGGAAGGTTGACACTCAGCAGGATGTTGTAGGCTTCGTCGAGTGTGGCCAGAGCCGTGTCAAAGTCCCCTTTTTCCCACGCACTTTGAGCATCCTGGTAGGCTTCGATTGCCTGCTCAAGAAGAGAGAAGGGGGCTGCTTTTTCTTCCTCCAGGATTTTATCCTCTTCCCCTGTCTTCTCTCCCATTTCTTTTTCCCTAGTCTGCTGGATATGCTCTTCAGCAGGAGCAGGTGTGGTCTTAACCGCATGCTTTGGGGGAGCATAGCAGGCAGAGAACCAGAAAATGAAAAGGGCGAGAAGGGGAATGATGGATGTCCGCTTTGCTTCCATTTCTTTTTTTAAGAGTAGCTTATAACATTAAAAAAATACAGAGTCAAATAACTATTTCCCTGTGAAAGCATCTTTAAATCCGTGAGGATGAATGTGATTCATTTCTCATCGTTTGAGTTCAGGGCAGGGAACACGCACCTTTTCCTGCCTGTGTTAGAGATTGTGATCATCACGGAATTAAAGATATTTCCATTTCCTGTGTTTTAATCGCAAGGCATGAGAGAATGATTTTATTCTCTCGTAAAGCTTAAGATAGTCCATCGGATGTTCTGGATTAATTTTTTACGTGTTTTTCAAGAAGCTGACAATAGCCTTAGGAGATGAAACGAGGGGTGAAATTCCTGCCCATGCAAAGTACCAATCAGGGGATTTCCGCGCTGCGCTCGCAACGACTAACGAATAGCAATATAACTATGCTAAAAATTTTGATATTTATGAATAATTAAGGTTAATTGTTGTTCATAAGTGCAGCTCGTGATTCCTCTCAATTGACATCCTTTTGAGCCGTGATTTATAATTGCTCGCAGTTGTCGGGTGGTAAAATCGAGCTAAACACTTTAATCATCAGTCAACAATTGACCTGGAGAGGAGAGCATGCATAAGAAAAAAAGCATAAGGTTTCTCAGCTTAAGGACAGCGGTATGCATTCTCTGCTCTTTTGTGCTCCTGAGTGCACATTTGCTGGAGGGCTCTAACACCGGAGCCCGCGGCTGGTGGCCCCAGGAATATTCTGTGAGCAGGGACGATACGCGCGGTGTTCTCGTGCTCAAGACCCGTTATTACACTGTTGAGCACGAGCTAAAAAGGGGAGGTGTCATTTCCCGCATCCATTATACACATGGAAGGGCTGACAATATTATTCTCAAGCCCATGGAGACAACAGTACAGCTTGAGGATAAGCGGATTAACGCTCCCTACAGCGGGCCTGGTTCGCTTCCCATCTTCAGCGACCTGAATGATTCCTCTCCCCAAGTTGTGGTCAGAAAATCCGGAAAGTCTGCCCTGGTAATGGTACAGAGCCGCCTCCTGGACGATGAAGGCCGCGACTCGGGTATCGTTGTCATCACCACTTACAGCTACAGGTGGGGATACATAAAGGTCCACAAGGAAGTGTGCTTTCCCGAGGAAGGAATGAGGATTAAGAACCTGGGTATTTTGGAGACAGTCCTCCATCCAAGTCTCTATGAGTACGGCTACAGAAACGGCGTCCATGAGCGGGTCTTCGCCAACCTGTGGAGCTGGAGGAGTGAGATCATCCAGTGGAGAAAATTGCGGGTGGGTACCCATTTCGACAAGTTCCTCCAGACAAGACATCTGCCGCGCTACCTCGTATTCGCCAACCCTGGAGTAGAGGGCCTTGAGTGGTTCATGTCGGATGAACTCTGGCAGTGGGATTATCAGATGACCGGGATTCCAGGAACGAGTTTCTGCCATATTTTTTCCTCCAGAAAACCTCTCGGTATCGTGCTCTCAATCTACCCCGTAAACCTCTACAAAGGTGCTGTGGAGGTATCCGGGACACGTAGCTTTGATTATTACATCGGTATGCCTATCCTGGAGGGGCATGCCTACAACCCCTGGCTGAACAAGAGGGTGCATGCCAACGGGGGGAAGTGGGTTTCTGAAGAGGAGATACGGGAATGGGCAGAATCTGGAGTCAACGTCGTTGTTCTTCACAACGACGGTCCGACTCCAGACGGTCTTTTCTGGAGAGACGGAAGCTACCCTCCCTATCCTCCACAGGAAATGAAAAAAATGGACAGGATCATAAGTTTATGCCACAAATACGGAATCAAGATTGTTCCCTATTTCTCCAACCACGAGCTTTTTCCCACTGTCGAGGCTTACAAAGAACACGGTCGCGAATGGATGAGAATCGTCGATGATACGGGGACAAACATCAACTGGCGCTACGGATACTACATGTGTCTCAAATCAGGCTGGCTGGATTTCTTTAAGTTTTCAGTCGATAGAGTTCTTAAAAATCATGATTTCGACGGCGTTTACTATGATTGGAATCTTGCCCTCTACTGCAACAATCCTCTCCACGTGGGAAAGACCTCAAACGGTGTTCCAAGGCGGGAGCTGGGGTCGCTGGCGCTTTCGCCCACAGGACACTGGGATATGGACGAGCTGATTGAGCTTGTCGAATGGACAAGGCAGCGTGCAGGAAAGGAAGGCTTGGTTCTCATCCACAACACGCTGGTGCCCATGTTCGCCACCGAAAACTTTGCCAATTATGTTGTTGGCATGGAATTCGGATACAGCCGCGTATCAGAATCATTTCCACCCCTTGATGAACTTCCGCTGGAGTGGAACTTTGCTGGTGCCAGGTCAAGGGCTGCCATCGTCTACGGCCTTATCGACCCGGATGCACCGAGGAGGCTGCACCGGCAGATGGCTCTCGCCGGTATACTGACCGGGGTGGCGCCGTGGCGTGCCACACCTGAAGCTCTGACCCTGTTCAGGCTCTTAAGGCCTCTTGGAGACCTTGAGCAGTATCGTTTTCTGGACTGGAGAAACAAAGCAGTCTGTCTCGACTGTGAGGACTGTGAGTCAGCGGTGTACAGCCGCGAGGGAGAATCTTATGTAATCCTGGGTAATTTCTGCTCAGAGCCAAAAGGAGTTAACTGCATTTTAGGGCCAGAAAAGCTGCCCTTTCCCCTGCTCTCCATAAGAGAGGCGGAAATACTCTCCGAGAAAGGAGTTAAGAGGCTGGATGCAGGAAAGCTGACCACCTCAGGGGAAAAGATACTCATCCCGGCCGAGGGTGCTGTCGTTCTTCACATAAAGCAGTGATCAGCTCTGCTTTCTGTGCCTTTCCCGGGCAGCAGAGATGATTGTATCTGTGAATAATTTTCTGTGAGACGCCCCGCTTGAGGCGTAAATGTGCCTTTATATTTTCCAGGAAACTTATTGAATTATAATTTCCTTTGAGTCTTTTCCTGCTTTTTGGGATTTTGCCATGACTTTTAAAACTGCTTTTTTAGAATCATCTTTTACGCGCACAATATAGGTGGTTTTTCTGCTTTCAGAGTTTCCTTTGATATGGCCGAGCTTGACTTTTCTTTCTCCAGAAAGAATCTCCAGATTATCGTCTGGTTCAACCTCCAGGATTACAGGCTTAACTACTTTTAAATTCTGAGCCAGTTCTGTGGCTGTGGGCAGAAGCCCGGTATTTTCAACAGTAATATCAACCTGATAAATGCCACCTTTTTTATCGGTGATTTTAGTTTCGCCGATTCTTATTTTGGGTGCCAGACCTGCAAGATAAATAACAAAATTGTTTCCCATTTCACACTCTTTCTGGATCAGTTTGCCTTCGGGAGGACTAACCTTCCACCTCCTCCAGCCGCCAATTTCGACTTCACCCAGTGTCGGATGATTGAAGGGATGCCAGTCGATATACATCTTCCCCTCCCTTTCCTCATCGTTCCATCTCAATCTCTCTTTTTCTGTAATTTTTCCGTCTTTATTGTAGTCCGGGATGTTCCAGTGTTCATCACCCATTGAGAAAATGCCGAAGAGGTCGTACATGGTTTCGATTGAACTTCCCCAGGCGAAATAACCTCGATCTCTCTGATATTCATCCCTCCAGCCGCTGAAGTCATACTCTGATTCTGTTTCGCTTTCTTCTGGATACATACCTCTCGGTGCATTCTTTATCCTGCCCTCTTTATCGCGGTATATCTGTGTTGATTTCCTGTTCGGTGTGCCGCGAGGCCAGTTCCAATCATAAACCGAAGTGGCTAAGTCCCATCCCGAATGTTCCAGGCATCTTGCACTGACGACTCTGTATAACTCAAGATCATCCTTATATTTAAATTCTTTATCTGGATAAGTCGCTGGAGGCCGGAGGATTACCCTTCCACAGCAATGGTGCTGGAGATATAGAGCGATGTTGGGATGTGCTGCAACAAAATCCACTTCAGCTCTTGTTATTTTCTCTTCCATTGGATACCTGCCTCCACCTCGCTGTATAATCTGAGGTTTCCAGTTTCCCGGATAATTCCTGTTAGAAAGGAATCTTGTCCTGAACCCGTCTTCATTAATTTTGCCGTCTCCGTCATTATCTATTCCTTCGGTGTATATCTTGTAGTATGTACCACCAGATTCATCAGGAGCTTTCCTTCTCATCATCCTTGGGTCTTCTTCTGAGATTTTCCATTCCCCCTTCGGATCTTTTTTTCTCATCTGGACAATGTATCCATCCCCGTCAATGTCTTCAGCTGGATCTTCATCGAATGCAAAATCTCCGTCATCATCGACCGGGTCCGGGTCTTTTCCAGCAGGTCTCCGGGTTAAATAAGCTTCTGCTCCGTCAACATCAAGCCTGGGCACTATATACCAGACAATATTATCCACAATTTGAGTTACATCTTTCCGTTTTCCATAATTTTCAAGGAGAAACCATGCCGTATAACAGCAGGACATTGAGGCAATCACCTCACTTGCATGAATCTGATTCAAGAAGAAACCGGGTTTATCCTCTGCTTTGCCGGTTTCAGGGTTGTTTATTATTAACATCCAGACATTCCTTCCCATTTCTGATGTGCACAGTGGTTTCAGCTCCGTTAGCTGGGGATGTGCATTATGCAGGTCTTTTAAATAGGAGGTCAGTTCCTCGTAGGTGTAATAATGATAGAAGTCGTACTTGCCCAGAACCGAAATTTTCTTATCTTTTCCGCGTGCATCTGAAAAAGAAAGATGAAATACGATGAAGAAAATTAAAAGAAAGATGTAATTTTTGCGCATTTGGGACCTCCTTTCTTTTTTTGTAATCCGGGGGAAATACCCATCCTGTCTTTCAAATTTTAATCCTTATTTTTTCAAAGAGATAACAGGAAAGATAAATCACGACAAAATGGATGTCAAGGACAGTCGTAACTTGCTCCTGGTGGACCAGGACGCTTCATAAGCCGCGGAAGCGCCCGAAAAAAAGCCGAAAATCAGCCAGAATTCTACTTCTGACCGAGGAGAAAATCATGGGAACCTTGACATTTTTTCAAGCTCTCTCGTATAATTCCTTCGAGTTGCTGGAGGGGAAATCACATTGAGGACACATAGTCAGAGATTGCTCACAGAAATGAGTCTGTTGGTGGTGTTGGGTCTGATCAGAGGTAAATGATGGGCATCTATTCAACTGAAGGGAGTCGTAGCAGTTTAGGCAAAAAAATTGTTGCTGGAGGATTAACTCCTGATCAGCGACAATTATTTTTCCTGGTCCCGTTGACGTCAGACAAGTTTTAGCCTTTCATTAGCATGGGGGCCTTGTTATATGTCTCTGGGAGATATTAATGAATTAAAATACACTGATTTAAGAATTAAAAGTGTAATTCCAACTATCTTGAGGTTGGTTATGATATGCTAAGCTTTGCCCGAAACTTGTGGAATCCCTCGCCGCTGTGTTCTTTTTATTACAGCCAGAATACTTACCTCGATTGCGGCGAGAAAGTAGAGGTTAGGTTCGAGAATAAAAATCACCGTAGGAACCATCTCAAAAAATACATCCACCGGCTTGAAAACAAATAATTTAAATCAGAAAAAAATTTAATTTTTTAAAGAGAAAAAGCCAGAATAAATGCTATGGTTAGAGCATTCATTCCTAGGCGAAATCGGACCTCAAGGGAAGAAAGAGGAATTAATTTCTCCAATTCAATGCCTCCCCCAGCGACAGCTCCATAATCAAATTTGTAGCTACTTTCTCCAGAGGCAATATAAGCGAGCTCACCGCCTCCAAAAAGATAAAAAGAAGAACGAAATAAACGTTTAAACTTCACGAATAGAGGAAGATTAATTTCATGGAATGTAAAAGCAATAGTTTGAATTTCTCCTTCTTCATCCCATATACCTTGAGTGTATCTTTTCTGAAAATACAGCCCGTTGAGTTCGAACGATATGTTTTTTGATAAATTAAATTCGGCTCCGCCGCCCAAAAGAAGGCCGATTCTAGATTTTGGCGCCAAATTAACGCCCATATATACACATTTTGAAATATTTATTCCAGTAAGAAACTTAAAGTCCACTCCGTATATTCTGGGAACAATCGCTATGACAACAAAAACCAAAGCCAAAAATCTTTTCATTTAATTCTCCTTAATACCACGGCGTATAAATGGTAGTAATGTTCGAATAAGAAGAATATCCATCTGGATTAGAGGCTCTCATTCTGTAATAATAGAGTGTATTGGGATAAATATCGTAGTCATAATAATAGTCTATATTTGGACCTACGGTAGCTATTTGCATCCATACGGGCTGGTCCTCGCTTTTTCTTTCAATCAGGAACATTTTACATTCCAATTAACTCCTGCCACTCCTTTCTCGTTATTTCCCACGGCTCCCACTATGCCTGCAGTTTTAGTTCCATGGCCTCTTTCGTCATCGGGTTCTCCATCTCCTCTAACAAAATCATAACCATGAACATCGTCTATATATCCAATGGTTTCAGGAATTTTTAAATGAAAAAGCTTTGGGTCCAATCTAAAT